>JBAQVA010000104.1:0-22659 GCA_049297835.1 Propionibacterium sp. | reverse complement strand
GCGATGCAGGCGGCCGACGAGGCCCTCGACGCAGCACTGGAGCCGGCCCCCGCCAGCCCGTCCACCCTCGGCATGCTCTGCGGGCTGGACGCGGCCGGCCGGGCCGCCGACTGGCGCAGGGCCAATGCGGACTTCTGCGCCCTGCTGCCGGCAGATGTCGAGGTGCTCAATCCGCGGCGGGCCTGCTTCCCCGTGATCCGCCACCGGCTGGCATCCCGTCTCGACGAGGCCCTGGGCACCAAGGGGGCCTTCGCCCCGCAGTACTGGCCGCGCCCCGGATGGCTGGCCGAGGAGCTGGGATGGCCACAGGATCTGGTGAGCATCGACATCGGGCCCGGCCAGGCGCCGGGCCGGGCGGCAGCCCTGGCCCACATCGTCCGCCAGGTGCTCGGAGTCACCGAGCCGCACAGGCGCTGCGCGCAGCACGGGCGCACCCCGGCGACGATCAGGCCACCCGCAGGCTGACCCGTCCGGCGACCCGGGCGCTGAAGTCGACGCAGTCCGTGGAGACGATGTCGCCGTCGGCCTGGACCGCGACCGGCCTCGCGGAGTGCACCTGCACCGAGGTGCCCTGGTCGTACTGCAGCCCGGGCGCCTTCGCATCGCTGCCGAGCAGGCCCTTGGCCGCGATCCCGATCCACTCGTCCGGACGGTGCGGCGCGACGGCCACGACGTCGAGCAGGCCGTCGTCCATCCGGGCGTCGCCGGCCAGCACCACGCCGCCGCGGACCAGATGGGCGCCGGGGACCAGCGGTGTGTTGGTGGCCAGCACGGTCCAGTGACGCCCGGTGTGCCACGGCCCGGAGTCGACCCGCCAGGACATCGCGCGTGGCGGGCGCAGCACCTGCCCGAGGCCGGCAACGCCGTAGGCCATCGGCCCCATCACCTTCTTGAGCGCGCGGGAGGTCGCCTGAACGGTCTGGGCGTCACGACCGATGCCTGCCATGCAGCAGAACTGGGCGGGCTCCAGGAGCCGCCCGTCCGACTCCCCGCAGACCACCTCCCCGACGTCGATGTCGACCGGCCGGCCGGCGATCGCCACCCTCATCTGGTCGGCCAGCCTGCCCGGGGACAGCCCGAGTGCGGCGGCCAGCACATTTCCCGAGCCCACCGGGACGATGCCCAGCGGGACGGGTCCGTCCATGAGCTCGCGGACGGCCTGGCGCACGGTGCCGTCGCCGCCCGCGACGACCAGGCTGTCGACCCCCAGCCGGCACAGTCGCACCGTCTGGCTGCGTCCCGGCTCGGCGAGCGAGGTGAACTCGACCGAGAGCTGTGCCCCGATGGCCTCGGTGACCCGCCGGGCCGTCTCGACGATGCGGCCGGGATTGGCCGCCAGCGAGTGGACGATGAGACCCACCCGTCGCGGCCGCACACCCTCACGGGGGCTGGCGAGCGTGGGGCGCCGACGGGTCCGGGGCAGGCGCACGGCGGGACGCACTGCATCTCTGGTCATCGAGACATCGGCCACTCCTCGATTGTGCACCGCTCCCGATCCGGGCGCACGGCCGCCGTCCCGGGCAGCTGGCATGCACGATCGGGGCGCCGGGCAGGGGCCTTTCACGGTGAGCGAAATGCTGGTCCCGTGATGAACGCACATGCTAACATTCGGTGAATTCATATTGGCGCCCAGATACCTGAAAATCCAGCTGACTGACGGCCGCGCACATCACCACAGCGCAGGTCAGCAGAACAAATGCCAGCAGAGCGAAAGCCAACACCTCGCATCTCAATACTGCGCATGTCAATACAGCGCATCCCAAGAAAATGTAATCAGGCATCCTCGCCGGTCACCTCGACAATCGCCATGACCCGGGGATTCTCCTCCCGTCCGGGAGCAATCAGTTTCGACCAGGGACGGACAGGAATGACCCCCTGTCCCGCCCGTCCTCCGATCGATGGATGTGATGGCCAATGTCATTGGGCTTCGAACAACGCATCGGCGAGGTGGCGGCCGACGCCATCAGCGCCGAGCGCGAGCGCACGCACCTGATGTATCCACCCATCATGCGGCTGGTCGCACTGGTCGCGATGATCGGCATTCTGGCGTACACCGTCTTCCTGTTCAATCCCGGGAACCGCGGCGACATCCTCCCCTACGGGCTCGTGATCACCGCCGAGACGATCCTCATCTTCCACGCCCTGATGGCGATGTGGATCATCCTCTCCGGCGCCCGGGGCGCCCGGCCCAGCTATTTCCACGCGGTCCAGCAGGCGATGTTCGACCCGGCCGTGATCGAGCGGGAGTGCACCGATCCCGGCGACGCCCGGAGCTGGCCGATCCTGCTCGGTGGCCGGGTGGCCTCGGTGGACGTGCTCATCACGGTCTACGGCGAGGCCCTCGACGTGATCGAACGCACGGCCCGCGCCGCGCTCCAGGTGCGGGGGCGGCACAGCACCTACATCCTCGACGACGGGGATTCCGACGAGGTCCGTGAACTCGCCCGGAGACTCGGCTGCTCGTATTTGCGCCGGCTCACCCACAACGGCGCCAAGGCGGGAAATCTCAACAGCGCGCTCACCGTCGCGAAAGGTGAATTCTTCGTGATTCTCGACGCCGACTTCGTGGCCCGCCAGAATCTGCTCGAGGAAACCCTTCCCTTCATGTACGACCAACGGGTCGCCTTCGTGCAGACCCCGCAGGTCTACGGAAACATGCACAACATCCTGTCCCGCGGCGCCGGTTACATGCAGACCATGTTCTACAAATACATCCAGACCGGCCGGAACCAGTTCAATGCAGCATTCTGCGTCGGCACGAATGTGGTCTTCCGGCGCACCGCGGTGATGGACATCGGTGGAATGTACACGGGCTCGAAGTCCGAGGACGTGTGGACCTCGCTGTTCCTCCACGAGAAGGGCTGGCGCTCGGTCTACACCCCCATCACGGTTGCGGTCGGCGACGTCCCCGACACGGTCGAGTCGTACAGCAAGCAGCAACTGCGCTGGGCCACCGGCGGGTTCGAGATCCTGTTCACCCACAACCCGCTGGCCCCTCGTCGCCCCCTGGACCTCGGTCAGCGGATCATGTACTTCGTCACGGCGAGCTACTACCTGCTCGGCATCGCACCAGGACTGCTGATGGCCGTGCCTCTGCTGGAGATCTTCTTCGACCTGCACCCGATGAACATGATCTCGGTGGCCTGGTGGCAGTGGGCGCTGTTCTACTCCGGCTTCTACATCATGCAGATCGTGCTCGCCACCGTCGTGCTCGGCAGGTTCCGCTGGGAGGTGCTGGTGCTGTCGATGTGTTCCTTCCCGATCTACACCAAGGCCCTGTTCAACGGCCTGCTCGGGGTCGACACCCGGTGGTCGGCCACCGGCGCGCTGCACAAGCGCGCCTCGGCCTTCAACTTCATGATTCCGCAGATCCTCACCTTCGCGATCCTCGTCATCGGGCTGGCCACCTCGGTCTGGCGCGACGCCACACTGGGCTTCCTCAACATCGCCACCCTGTGGCTCGCGGTCAACGCGGTCGCGCTGGGCGCCTTCCTGAGCATCGGCATCCAGGAGGCGCACGAGGCGCGCGCCGAGGCCAGGGGGCGTCAGCGCCCTGCCAGCGCATCGGTCGGCGATCCGTTCATCGAGCCGATGCCCGAGCTCGACAGGGGCGCCATCGTGCGTGCCCGGGAATCGATCACGGCCGCGGCGGACGAGGGCTCGTGGTCCCCCGGGCCGGACGAGTCCCCGGACGAGTCCATGCCATGGGCGGCGAGTCCGGCAACGACGCCCCGACCGGATCTCGATCCCGATCCACCATCCCGCCGCACCGGCGCACCGATCCCGGACGAGCCGCCCGAGACGCCGGTCCGGGTCGCCGAGGCAGCTCAACAGACCGGCCATGACAAGCCCCAGGAATACAGCCCGCGAAGGGGGAACTGACGATGACTCTCGCCAACCGTCTCAAGCTCATCATCGGCCTGCTGGTCATCCTCGTGGTGGGATGTGCCCTCATTCTCCTGTTCAACCACCGCCAGTCCCGCGTCACCAGCGAGACAGCCCGGGTGGAGGCGCCCGCGGCGGTCGTGGGCGCCGCCTACAGCGGGGTCGTCACCGATCTGAAGGTGACCGAGGGCCAGCGGGTCACCGTGGGTCAGCCCCTGCTCACCACGGTGAGCCAGGAACTGAAACAGGACATCGCGCTCGGCGCCCAGCCCGCCGACAACATCGCCTTCAGCACCGACCGGGCAGCGGCGACAGTCACCTACAAGGCGGTTCGCGACGGCTATGTCAGCGACCTCAATGCCTCGGTCGGCTCCTACCTGCCGGCCGGCACGCAGCTGGCCACGGTCGTCGGGGACGGGAGCCGGAGCGTCGAGGCCACCTTCAGCCTCGACCCGAGCCAGTACCAGCGCGTCGAGACCGGCGCCGACACCGAGATCGTGCTGCCCGACAACACGATCCTGGACGGCAAGGTGCAGGACATCGCGGTGACCACCAGCGAGGGATATCGCACCACGACCCACGTGACGATCAGCTGCGACGCCCTCAACGACCCCCGTTATGCCGCGATGGCACGGCAGGGCAGCCCGGTCACGGCCATCGTCTCGCTGCGCGATGACGGCATCCTGGCCGGTCCCACCGACAGCTTCATGAAATTCCTCACCAAGATCGGCCTGCGGTGAGCCATGCCCGCGGACGGACTGCTCGCGGACGGGTTCCTCGCGAACTGGTGGTGTGCTCGGTCGCCGGCCTGCTGCTGGCCCTGCTCGTCTCCGGCTGTGCCGGCCGGAGCACGCGCGGCTCGTCCCCGGGCTCACAGGGCGTTCCCGCGAGCGGCTCCGGCGACTCGTCCATGAGCTCGCTGAACGCGGCCCAGGTGGATCCGCTGGTCGCCGCCCTGGGCTCCCGCCCGGGCGCAGACCTCGTCGCAGCCCGGCTTGCCACGGGGCTGACCCCGCCGACGAATCGCTGGTTCTCCGGGCTGGTCTTCGGTGCCAGCGCCCAGCCGGTCTTCCCCCTGCCGCTCAGCTTCGGGCTGACCCCCACCGGCTTCGCCTTCGGTCTGCCCACCGTGGCCACGAGTGCCACGACGATCGCGGGCAGCTACCGACCGGCGGTGACGGTCGACCTCGGCGCCGACTCGTGGAAGCTGACCGGCTACGACGAGATGTCGGTCACCCTCACCGCCAGCCGGGCCGGATCGCCGATCGGGACCGTCGTCATCGCGGAGGGCTCCCCCGTGGTGAGCTTCACCGCGCAGGGCGCGCAGACGCTGAGCACGAATCCCGCCGGCCAACAGCAGGGCTCACTGTGGACGCTGCGGTCCGGCAGCGACGAGTACGCGCTGACCGGAACCGGCCTGACGGTCTCCGGCGCCGAGCTCCGCGTCCCAGACGGCGGGCATGCCAGCTGGTTCGCCGTGCCGAGCGGCGGGGACGCCACGAAGATCGCGGCGCTCGCGGCCAGCCCGCTGAGGACGACGACGACCGACTACTCGGTCGAGGGATCGACGGTCACCACCACGCTCGGCTATGTCACCGCAGACCACTCCCCCACCGTCTTCGCGGTGCTGCCCCACCAGCAGGCCAGCCTGTCCGGGGCGGACTGCTCGCTGGGCAGCTACCCGAGCGTCAACGGCGAGATGAAGCTGTGCTCCGGGCGCTCATTCACCTGGACCACGACGCGACAGCCGGCCCGGGCAGCGCTCGACCTGTCCGGGCTCACCGCGGACAGGAAGCAGGCACTGCGCCAGCAGGTGGTCACCGACGTCGCGGCGCTGGCGCCCTACCCCACCGACAGCTACTTCGGGGGCAAGGCCCTCTACCGCGACTCCCAGCTCTACACAATCGCCAGGCAGGTCGGGGCGGACGAGCAGGCGGCGACGCTCAAGACCCGCATCGTGAAGCAGCTCATGACCTGGGCCGACCCCGGCGGATGCGGCACCCACACGAGCCAGTGCTTCTACTACGACTCCACGAACAAGGGCATCGTCGGGCTCGAGGCCTCGTTCGGCTCCGAGCAGTTCAACGACCACCACTTCCACTACGGATACTTCCTCCAGGCGGCCGGTGCGATGGCTCTCGACGATCCGAGCCTGGTGGCTGCCCTCACCCCGGTGATGACCCTGTTGGCAGCCGACATCGCCTCGCCGTCGGACACCGGCACCTTCCCACGGCGGCGGGTCTTCGACCCCTACGTCTCGCACTCCTGGGCCTCGGGAACCGCCCCCTTCGCGGACGGCAACAACCAGGAATCGGTGAGCGAGGCGATCAATGCCTGGGCCGGGCTGAGTCTGTGGTCACAGGCCGCAGGGGACACCGCACTGAACGCCGAGGCGCAGTGGATGCAGGCCCTCGAGGTCTCGTCCGCGAACGCCTACTGGACGGGCTTCGACAGGTCGGGCTCGGTCTACCAGGGCTTCGACCACACGGTCGCCCCGCTCAACTGGGGCGGCAAGCGGGACTACGCCACCTGGTTCTCCCCCGAGCCCGCAGCCGCCCTGGCCATCCTGCTCATCCCGATGAGCCCTTCGTCTGGCTACCTGGGGGCGGACCCGAGCCGGATCTCGGCGAACCTCGACGAGGCCCTCGGCACGAAGGGCTACCAGCAGACCTACGGAGACCTGCTGCTGCTCTACTCCGCCCTGCAGGGCGCCGCGGCACGCGACCAGGCGCTGACGAAAGTCGATTCGTTACCCAGCATCGACGACTCGATGACGAAGAGCTATCTGATCGCCTATCTGGACGCCCTCCGCTTCTGATCGGGCGTTCCGGGCGGGGCCGGTCAGCCGTCCGGCCACATGAATTCGGACTCAACATTGACATCGTCCGACCATGAGCTATTATCACAGGCATGGCTTATCTTGTCGCCCGGCGCCACATCGATCTGGTGCGTGTCGAGTGTGCCATGATGTGTTGTCGTTGCTGCCTCTGATCGCAGCCAGGGTTCTCTGGACGAGCGAATCTCGTTACCCTCGGGCACTCGAATTCGACCCGGAAACCCCCTCTTCCGAACGGTGAATCGCCGGGCCGTTCCATGTGCTTGCACGCGTGGAATGGACCTGAATGTACGAGAAACCGAAATGCACTGCATGGCCCGGTCACAGCTCACCGGTGAATTATGGTGAGCGGCTGGACATTTACCACTTTCCACTCATCCCCAACTGAACACATATCCGAAAGGTTACGCATGTCCGGAATTCACGAGTCCATCACCGAACTCATCGGCAACACCCCGCTGGTGCGGGCACCCCACTACCTGGAGGCCGCCGGCGCCGCTGACGCCAACATCGCCTTCAAGCTCGAGTACTTCAACCCGGCCGGTTCCGTGAAGGATCGCATCGCCCTCGCCCTGATCGTCGACGCCGAGAAGCGCGGCGTCCTCAAGCCCGGCGGCACCATCATCGAGCCCAGCTCGGGCAACACCGGCATCGGCCTCGCAGCGGTCGGCACCGCCCGCGGCTACAAGGTGAAGATCGTCCTGCCCGCCGGCGTGAGCGTCGAGCGCCGTGCACTCATCCAGGCCTACGGCGGCGAGGTCGTCCTCACTCCCGGACCGCTGGCCATCAAGGGCTCCATCGCCTACGCGAAGAAGCTCCACGCGCAGGATCCGGATTCCTTCATCCCCGACCAGTTCAGCAACCCGGCCAACCCGAAGGTCCACTACGAGACCACCGGCCCGGAGATCTGGAAGGACACTGACGGCGCTGCCGACGTGCTCGTCTCCGGCATCGGCACCGGCGGCACCCTCTCGGGCGCCGGCAAGTACCTCAAGGAGCAGAAGCCCGGATTCAAGGTCATCGGCGTCGAGCCGGCCAAGAGCGCCATCCTCAACGGTGGCAAGCCCGGCCCGCACGGACTCCAGGGAATCGGCACCGGTTTCGAGCCCAAGACCCTTGACAAGTCGGTCTACGACGAGGTCCTCGACGTGACCGACGAGGACTCCTTCGCCCAGGCAAAGCTCTTCGGCACCGCCGAGGGCATCTTCGTCGGCATCACCTCCGGTTCCGCCCTGGTCGCCGCCCTGCAGCTGGCCAAGCGCCCCGAGTACAAGGGCAAGCAGATCATCGTCGTGCTGCCGGACTCCGGCGATCGCTACCTGTCCACCCCGCTGGGGCAGTTCCCCGAGCTCCCCGTGCACGAGGACGTCGAGCTCTGATCAGCCGCTGACAGACACTGGGCGCCGCGTCCGGAGGGAGTCACCCCTCTCCGGAAGCGGCGCCCTTGTCGTGTCCCTGCAAGACCCCGGGTCCGTGCGAGACCCCGGGTCCATTCGGGCACCACATCGTGAGGAACTGGCTCACGAACCACACAGAACGATCCTGCTTCTGAGCTGAACCGCGTCGAGAGCTCAGCCCAGTCCCTTGGCCGCGAGCCAGGACTTCGCGATCTCGGCGGACTTCTTCTGCTGGGTGGTGCTCTGCGCGTTGAGTCCGCGCAGCTCATCGGTGGTGAGCTTCGCGATGACCGCGGAAATCGCCTGGGCCGCCTTGTCGTCCACCGCCGCCGAGACCAGCGGCGTGACATCCTGCGGCAGGATGAGGCCCTTCGGGTCGTCGAGCACGACAAGATTCTGGGTGGTGATGGCCGGGTCGGCGGTGTAGATGTCGGCCACGTCCACCTTGCCGTCGGTGAGCGCCTTGACGGTGAGCGGGCCACCGGAGTCCTCGACCCCCACCACGCTCGCCTGCACTCCGTACTGGCTCTTCAACTCGTCGGGCCCGTAGGGCCGGGAGGCGAACTCGGAATTGGCGGCGATCGTGATGGCTCGCCCGATCTTCGGCAGGTCCCCGATCGAGCTGAGCTGGTACCTGTCGGCCGTGGCACGGGTCACGGTGTAGGAGTCCTGGTCAGTCGCCTGCGCGGCATCCAGCACCCGCAGCCCCTTCGGGAGGACCCCGGGAAGCGCGGCGTGCACTGCCGCGGAGTCCTTGGCGCTGGTGTTCTTGTCGTAGAACTGCAGCAGATTGCCGCCGTACTCGGGCATCACGTCGATCCGGCCGGCCGTCATCTCGGGCAGGTAGACCTCGCGCTGGCCGATCTGGTACTGCCGGGTCACGGTGAATCCCGCGCCCTCGAGCCGCTGGGCGAACAACTCGGCGATGATCTCGTTCGAGTAGTACTGCTGCGAACCGACCACCAGCCCGGACGTGGATGCACTCGTACCGGACGAGGCCCCGGTGACCGGATTCGAGGTGGAGCACCCCGCGAGCGCCGCGAGCCCTCCTGCCAACAACAAGGACCTTCGAGCACACCTCATGGATCCGCCTCTCACTGCGAACGCGACACCGCCCGTGGCTACGGCACGGTTGACCAGGAACTCGTGCCTGCGGCACGGTGACCAGGAACTCGTGCCCACGGCACGCCCAGCCTAGGTACAGTGCCCACGGCGGACGCCCGGAACACGTCAATACGCTCTCGGCGCACGGCCGGCGGCCTCCGACAAGCCCGATCGAGCTGAGATCGCTGGCCCGCCGCACGGCGCGGACGCCTAGAGTCATGCCTGATGACTGCCGAGACCGCCTCGTATCCCGGGCTCTTCGAGAACTATCTCGAAGAGCTCCGCGCCGATGGCGCCGCACATGACGACCTTCTCGTGGACCACCTGTCCGAGGACGGCTCCACGGCCGCCGGGCCGGTCATCCAGGAGCTGGCCAGCGAGGGCATCGACTCGGTCGCCCGGCAGGTGGACGAGCTCGTGGACGCGGAGGGCGTCTCGTTCGGCCATTCGGGCCCCCCGAGCGCGAACTGGCGTCTCGACCCCCTGCCGATACTCCTGCCGGCCGGCGAGTGGCGGCTTCTCGAAGAGGGCATCCGGCAGCGCAGCATACTGCTCGACCTGGTGCTGACCGACCTGTACGGCCCCCGGACCCTGCTCCACGAGCGAGTTCTCCCGCCTGAGATCGTGCTCGGCCACGAGGGCTTCCTCGGCGCGGTCGACCAGATGAGCTTGCCCACCCGGCGCCAGCTCGTGCTGGGTGCCACGGACCTGGTGCGCGCCCCGGGCGGACGATGGACGGTCGTCTCGGACCACACCCAGGCACCCACCGGCGCCGGTTACGCGATGGCGGACCGCCGCATCGTCTCGCGGGTGCTCGACCGGCTGTACCGCAGCATCGCCCCGCGCCGGCTGAGGGGATTCTTCGATCTCGTCGAGCTGGCCCTGCTGGAGGCGGCACCCACCACCCAGACCCCCACGGTCGTCCTGCTCACCGCGGGGCCGACAGCCAGGGCGAGCTACGACGAGGCGCTGACGGCCACCCTGCTGGGCCACCCGCTCGCCCAGGCCGACGACCTGCTCGTCGAGGACGGACGGCTGTGGCTGCGCACGATCGGGAAGCGTCAACCTGTCGATGTCGTGCTGCGCCGGGTGGACGCCAGGAACACCGACCCGCTCGACCTGCGCCCGGAGTCCCGCCTGGGTGCGCCCGGGATCGTGGCCGCCTGCAATGCCGGACGGCTGAGCGTGGTCAACCATCTGGGAGCGGGGGTGCTGGAGAATCCGGCGCTGGTGGGTTTCCTGCCGGCGCTGTGCCGGCGGCTGCTCGGCGAGGACCTGCTGCTGCCCCAGCCGGCCACCTGGTGGTGCGGTGACCCCGCTGCCTTCTCCCATGTCAGGGCCCACATCGAGGACCTCGTCATCCGCCCGATCAGCCGGTCCACCGCCTCCCCGCTGCTGGGCTGGACGCTCGGGGAGTCGGCTCGCCGGCGGGTGCTGGCCCGCATCGCCGAGCAACCCTGGGCGTGGGTCGGCCAGGAATTCGTCGAGGGCGCCACTGCCCCCGCCGTGGGGCCGGACGGGCTCGTTCCGCGTTCGGTGGTGCTGCGCAGTTTCCAGGTGGCGGTCGGCGAGGACATCCACCTGCTCCAAGGGGGGATGGCACGACTCACCCCCGTGCGCGACCAGCCGCTGACCGGGCACCCGGAGGGCAGCGTCGTCAAGGACGTCTGGGTGCTGCCGAGCGAGGAGAGCTCCGCGTCCACACCGAGCGTGCTCCTGGTGAACCGCTACCCCGAGGACGACGACCTCGACCGCCGGTTGCCGCCCATCACGCCCCGCGCGGCATCGAACCTGTACTGGCTCGGGCGCTACGGGGAACGGACCGGGTCGACCGCGCGGCTGCTCATGGTCGTCGACAATCTCGTGAACGACCACCTCTACCGGCCCGGCACCCCAGGTCACACCGCGATGACGACGATGCTGGATGCCCTGGCGGCGGTGACCGGGGTGCAGGCGGGCGAGCAGATCGACTTGCAGTCCGGCCCTCCCGACAAAATCGAGGACATGGTCAGCCTGCCGCAGCTGCGCCGGACCATGCTCGACGCCCAGACGCCCGGAAGCGTCGCCTTCGACGTGGCACACACCCGCGAGACCGCCGACCGGGGACGTGCCCTCCTCAGCGGCGACACCAGTGCCTCGGTCGCCAGGCTGGCCCAGATCATGGCCGAGGCGGAGTCCGAGCGCGACCACATCCTGCTGCAGCCGGTCTGCGCGCAGGTGCTCAGCTGCTGCCTCGCACTGGCGGGGATCGCCCGCGAGAGCACCGTGCGCGACGAGATCTGGGCCTTCCTGGAGATCGGCCGGCGTTTCGAGCGCGCCCGCTCGACCCTGCGCCTGGTGAGCGCCACCCTGACGCTCAACCGCCCGCCGATCGCCGAGTCGCTGGTCGCCGAGACCGCGCTGCGCGCCTGCGACAGCATGGTGACCTATCGCCGCCGGATGGTCGCCGGCGTCGGGCCGAGCACCCCGGTGACCGGCGCGATGGACCTGCTGGTCCGAGATGTCAGCAATCCGCGCTCCGTCGCCCACCAGCTCCGGGCGATGGAGGCCGCCCTCGAGCTCGTCCCCGACGAGGACACCCGCCGTGGTCTGCTCGCCATGCAGACCCGCATCGGCCAGGCAGACTTCACGAATCTGTGCCTGCACGACCGCACCGGCCTGGCGTCACTGCTGGCCGAGCTGGAGAGCCGGACCGAGGGGCTGGCCGAGCGCTTCCAGGACTCCCACTTCGCCCCGCAGCAGAACATCCAGTCCTTCTCCGTCTACGAGACCCAGCTGGCACTGCCCGGGCACGGGAGCACGCGATGAGCACCGCGGTGATCACCGGCAACGAGCCGGACACCCACGGCACGAGGGCCTACTCGGTCCTGCACCGCACCACCTACGTGTACGAGCAGGAGGTCAGCCACTCCTTCACCCGGGCGACGCTGCGCCCCCGGGCCACCGAGACCCAAAGGGTGCTCGACCACCAGATCGAGATCAGCCCGCAACCCGAGGTGCTGGACGAGACGAACGACCGCTTCGGGAACCCGAGCCAGTACATCGAGGTGCACACCCCCCACACCCGCTTCGAGGTCGTCAAGCGCAGCATCCTGGAGGTCACCTGGCCGCAGGTCGAGCTGGCCGAGTTCGACCGGTGGACTCTCGCCAGCGCATCCCAGGAGCTGCGCCGCCGGGCCGACCCGGTGACCGTGGGCACCTACTCGCTGCCCTCGCCCATGGTCGAGCTGTCCGCCCCGATCCGCTCCTTCGCCCACGATCTGCTGACTGCCGAGCAAGGGCTGGGCACCGCCATCCGCAGCGTCTACGAGACGATCCACCGCGACTTCAGCTACCGTCCCGGCGCGACGAGGATCGACACCACCCTCCCCGAGCTGCTGGACGCCCGGCGCGGGGTCTGCCAGGACTTCGCGCACCTGGGCGTGGCCTGCTTCCGGGCGATGGGCCTGCCGGCACGCTATGTCTCCGGCTATCTGGAGACGATCGCACCGGCGGGGCGCCCCAAGCTGGAGGGCACCGATGCGACCCACGCCTGGGTCTCGGTGATGGTGCCGGACGGCCGGTGGATCGACCTCGACCCCACCAACGGACAGCTCGCCGATTCCCGCTATCTGGTGACGGCCTGGGGACGCGACTTCTCCGACGTCTCACCGCTCAAGGGCGTCGTCTTCACCGAGGGCGGCCGCTCGACCCTCCAGGTCGCGGTCGACGTGCTCCCGCTCCCGCGCTGATCGGCACGCATCCGGCGGCTGCGACGCCGGTCATCCCGCAGGATCAGCCCAGCTGCGCGCGCCAGCTCGCCCTGGTCGTCTCGGTGGGGCCGTCCAGCTCGGTGAAGCCCGCGTCCACGATGCTCACCTCGCGCCGGGAGGACTCCCACTCACCGACGTCCGGCCAGCGGACCTCCACGCGGAAGCCGTCGGCCCGCCAGGCCTCGCGCTGCCCGGGGCCGGCCAGCTCGTAGAGCCGCTGGGCGGCGTGGCCGCACTGCGCCGCGAGCTTGCCGCTGGTCAGCTCGGCGAGCGGGGTCACCTCGACGACCGCCAGCGCGTCCGTGCTCCGGCTGGCGCCACCGCCGGGGAAGTGCGTGCCGGAGACCTGGAGCTTGTCGAGCGCCTTGACCAGCGGACGCGACGGGGCGGGCACGAAGGCACGCACCTGGGCGTCGCCGTGCCCGGCGGGGCCTGGTTGGGTCACCGTGACGCCGTCGAGGGCCTGGACGTCCTCCCACCTCTTGCCGTCGGCGCGGCGCACCAGCTTGCGGATCCGGCCGTCCGACCAGTGGGCGACCGCCTCGTGCCAAGGGCCGTCGGGCCCACTGCGCGGGTCGTCGAGCAGGGCCACCACCGCGCGCGCGGCTGCCTCACAGACGTCGACCTCCCGGGCGGGCATCCTGCGATCCCGCCGGACGACCAGCTGCATCGCCCAGGGAATCGGGTCTTCGGGCCGTTCGCACTGCTCCACCCTCACGACGCTATGCCCGCGGCAGGCGGAACTGCTCCCGCGTCCACCCCAGCACTCGTCCACCGCGGGATCGGGCACGGCCCCCCGCCGGGTGCCGGGATAGCCTGTGCACCGTGACCGGTCCCGTCTTCCTCCTCCTGCTCGCCGCCGGTGTGGGCTCGGGGCTGATCGGATATCTCACCGGGCTGGCGTCGCTGGTCAGCTATCCCGTCCTGCTCGCTGTCGGGCTGCCCCCCATCGGGGCGAATGTGACCAATTCCGTGGCGCTGGTGGGCGCGGGAATCGGTTCCACCGCCCAGGGAGCCCGCCACTATCTCAAGACCGAGCGCAGGCAGACACTGCGCGAGTGCGCCCTCGCCGCCATCGGCGGGATCGTCGGCGCCGTGCTCCTGCTGGTGGGCGGCGAAGGCAGTTTCGAGAGCATCGTGCCATGGCTCGTGCTGCTGGCCTCGGTGCTCCTGCTCGCCTCCCCCGTCATCACGAACCTGCAGGGTGACCATGCGGCACCGCCACGGTTGTACGAGCTGCTGCTCTTCCTGGTGTGCATCTACGGCGGCTATTTCGGCGCCGGGTCCGGAGTCATCTACCTGGCCATCACCGCACTCGCCTCGCAGATGAGCTTCGAGAAGTCGGTCTTCGTGAAGTCGCTCCTGCTGAGCGTGAGCAACCTCGCCGCCAGCCTGCTGTTCGCCTTCTCCGGGTCGATCAACTGGCTCGCCGCGCTGGCGCTGGGCGTCGGCTGCGTCGGCGGTGGCTATCTCGGGCCCATCGTCCAGCGGCTCATCCCCGAACCCGTGCTGCGCTGGGTGATCGGTCTTGCCGGCTTCGCGCTCGCGGCGTGGCTCTGGCTGCGCTGAACTCGTCACCGTCCGGTGAGGCCCGGCTGTTCCGGCCCGAGCAGCCGGGTCGGGCAGAAATGTCCTGCTCTGCTGACAAAGTCTTGTCCGGGAATTCCCCGCTGGTAGCGTCTCGACATGTCCCAGAAGCTCACCCCCAGTCTGTGGTTCGACCACTCGGCTCGCAAGGCCGTCGACTTCTACGTCAGCGTCTTTCCCGACGCCGAGGTGACCACCGTCGCGCGCTACCCGAGCGAAGGCCTCGCCGACTTCCAGAAGGATTTCGCAGGCCAGGAGCTCGAGATCCAGTTCCGCCTCGGCAACCAGGACTTCTCGGCCATCAACGCCGGCCCCGAGTTCACCATCAATCCCTCCATCTCGGTACTCCTCAACTTCGATCCCGACGCGGACGAGCATGCCCGCCAGCACCTGGACGAGCTGTGGGCGGGACTCGGGGCGGGTGGCGAGGTGCTCATGGCGCTCGACGAGTACGACTTCTCCCCGCGCTACGGCTGGCTCAGGGACCGCTACGGCATGACCTGGCAGTTCTTCCTGGGCGCGCCGGGCAGGCCCCAGCGCCCCTTCGTCACACCGAGCCTGATGTTCCCCCACGACGCCGCCCGTGCACACCGGGCGATCGAGCTGTACACCTCGCTGTTCGACGATTCCGGTGCCGGCCGGGCGGTGCCCTACCCGCCCGATGCGGGGCAGGCCCCGAACTCACTGATGTACGCCGACTTCAGGCTGGCCGGCCAGTGGTTCTCCGCGATGGACTCCGGCGAACCACAGGACTTCACCTTCAACGAAGGCGTCTCGCTCATCGTCCAGTGTGCGGACCAGGCGGAGATCGACCGTCTGTGGGCCGTGCTCTCCACGGTCCCCGAGGCAGAGCAGTGCGGTTGGTGCAGGGACCAGTTCGGCGTCAGCTGGCAGATCGTGCCGCGGGACCTGGACGAGCTGATGACCCACCCGGGCGCCTTCCAGGCCATGATGTCGATGCACAAACTGGTGATCGCAGACTTCGGCTGAGGCGTCAGCCGGACGCCCCGGAGCATTGTCGAGCAGAGGAGCCGAGATGACCGGTGATCGTGAATGGCAGGGCTGCGTGTTCGTCGGCGCCAGCCTCGACGGCTTCATCGCCAGGACCGACGGAGACTTCGACTGGCTCAGCAGACCCCGGCCGCGCATCCACGCGCAGCCGAACAGCAGTCTGCCCGCCCTGACCTGGGAGGACTTCTTCCCCAGCATCGACCTCATCGTCATGGGACGGGTGACCTACCAGCTGGCGAGGAGTTTCAACCAGTGGCCCTACGGCGAGCGGCCGATGGTCGTGCTCAGCCACACGCTGGAGGACCCGGCCGGTCAGGCAGAGGTGGCCCGATCGGTGGACGAGGCGGTCGCCGCCATCGAGCGCCACGACGCACGCCGCGTCTACGTCGACGGCGGCCGCGCGATCCAGTCCTTCCTCGCCGCCGGACTCATCGACGAGCTGACGGTGGCCTTCGCGCCCGTCCTGCTCGGCGAGGGGATCCGGTTGTTCGGGCAGCTCGACGGCGACGTCCTGCTCACGATGCGGGGAAGCCACGTCAGCGCACCGGACGGGCTGCTCAGGGTCACCTACGACGTGACCTGAGCCGCACCGGTGGGCCCCCGGGCGATCCCGGGCGCTCCTGCCCGCGTCCGGCGACCGCTCGGACCCCGGTGCTTCCCTGCCGTCGGCGCGGGTGCCCGGCCCCACAGCCCGGCGTCAGTATGGTGTGCCCATGCCGCCACGCAATCCGCTGCACCGCAGTGTGTCCGAACCCGATCAGGCCAAGCCCATCACGATCTCCCGGGTCACCGGGCTGCTGCTCGTGACCGTGTGGATCTGGTTCGTCGCGGCGCCGCTGTTCGCGATCCTCATGTTCGCGATCGGGAAGTGGCCGATCGGCATCCTGTTCGCCGTCATCACGCCCTTCTCGTGGTGGACGCTCCCGATCGCCCGGCGTCAGCACAGGGCCTGGCCGCGCCGCAATCCCGATGCCCAGCAGGCCCAGCTCGGCGATGCCCTCGCCCTGAGCGAGGGTCTGGTGACCGACGGCTTCCGCTGCATCGCGCCGCGCGACTGCCGGATCACGGTGGCCGCGACGGAGTCGGGCGGCACCGGAGGCTACTTCGTCCGCTGCGTCGGCGGGGGCGAGAAGATCGAGGCCAGCGTCCCCGCGAGCTCTTCGCGGGAGCTCTCCGCCTTCCTGCACGCGGCGCGTCTCGCCGGCGCCCAGAGCCCGGACTCGCTGCCCCGGGGCTGAGCCGGTGCGCCCGGCAGCGGGCTCAGTGCCGCGCGACGCGCTCCTGACGGCGTCGCTTGATCTCGTAGGCACCCAGCAGCAGGAGAAGCCAGATCGGCCCGGTGATCACCGCCGCGCGGTAGCTGGAGGACAGCGCCATGAGCACCACGACACAGGCGAAGAAGACCAGCACGATCCACGTCGACAGCCGGCCCCCGGGCAGCCGGAAGCCAAGACGTGAGGATGCCTCCGGTCCGAGCCTGGTGCGGAACTTCCACTGGGTGACCATGATCATCGACCAGTTGATGATGCCGGCGACCACGGCCACCGACATGAGATAGGTGAAGGCGAAGTCGGGCCAGATGAGCACGACGGCGACCGCCACCACCGTCACCGCGGAGGAGACCAGGATTCCGGCAACCGGGATGTCGCGATGTGACAGCCTGCTCAGCCAGTGGGGAGCATTGCCCTGCTTGGCCAGTGAGTAGAGCATGCGCCCGTTCGAGTACAGCCCCGAGTTGTAGACCGACAGCGCGGCGGTGATGACCACGAAGTTGAGCACATTCGCGGCGCCCTTGATCCCGACATTGTCGAAGATCTGCACGAAGGGGCTCATGTGGCCGTTGATCTGGCGCCAGGGCACCACCGCCATGATGATCGTCAGGGCCGCGACGTAGAAGATGAGGATCCGCCAGATCACCTGGTTGACCGCCTTGGGGATGGTGCGGCCGGGATCCTCCGCCTCGCCGGCGGTGATGCCGATAAGCTCCACTCCCCCGAAGGCGAAGACCACCGCCGGTACGGACAGCAGCAGGCCGTGGACGCCGAAGGGGAAGAATCCACCGTCGTCGGCGAGGTGGGCGAAGCTCGGCGCCGGCAGGCTGGTGCCGTGGTGGATCCCGAAGATCACCACGAGCAGACCGAGGACGATCATTCCGATCACGGCGACCACCTTGATGATCGCGAACCAGAACTCGAACTCCCCGAAGGCCCGGACCCCGAAGAGATTGACGACTGTCATGACGGCCAGGAAGAAGCCGGCGGAGACCCATCGGGGCACGTCGGGGAGCCAGTAGTTGACGTAGATGCCGACGACGGAGAGCTCCGCCATCGACACCGCCACGTAGTTGAACCAGTAGTTCCAGCCGGAGACGAATCCCGCGCGCGGGCTCCAGTAGGTGAAGGCGTAGTGGCTGAAGGCGCCGGCGACGGGCTCGTGCACGGACATCTCGCACAGTGCGCGCACCACCAGGAAGATGATCGCGCCCGCCACGAGATAGGCGACGAGCACTGCCGGGCCCGCCAGCGAGATGGAGTCCGACGAGCCGTAGAACAGGCCCGTCCCGATCGCCCCGCCGAGGGCGATCATCTGGATGTTGCGGTTCTTCAGCCCTCGTCTCAGGCCTGACGTGTCACCGACCGAGGTGAGTGCGCTCATGACTGTCCCGTCCTGCTTCCCCGGACGATGATGTCCGGCCGCCGTGCCCCGCGGTCACGCCTGCGCGTCACCGGGATCCTCACAGGGAACCGGCTCTCCTGCCCGTCCCCGTGCACCCCGAAGCGTAGCGAGCCGCGGGGCCCGGGTGGTGCAGGGGCTCACCCGCCCGCCGGGCCCGGGCCACGCTGACCGGTCGCCCGGCCGGCGAACGCCCGGAGCCAGCTGGATGGGCGGGTGGGCTCGATCACATGGACAGGTACTCGCGGATGTACAGGGCGAGCAGCAGGTTGAACTTCTCGGTGGCCTGGTCGAGGCCGACCCCGAGGATCTCCTTGATGCGCCGGATCCGGTAGGTGACCGTGTTGCGGTGCGCCGGCAGTTGCCTGGCCGCCACCTGGACGCTGCAGTCGGCGAGCAGGAAGGCACGCAGGGTGCGCACCAGGTCGGAGTCGTGCTGCTCGTCGTAGCTCACGAGCGGGCCGAGATAGGTGGTGCACAGATCCTCCAGCAGGCGCTGGTCGGAGACGCAGAAGAGCAGCTGCAGGGCACCCAGCTCGGCGAAACTCACGAAGGGCCGCTGCCACAGGTCGGCGACCGACAGCGAGAACAGTGCGCGCTTGAAGGCGCTGCCCAGCTCGGCGAGGTCTGAGATCGACCCGCTCATCCCGATCGTGGTGCCCGGGCTGCGGCAGAGCAGGGCCGTGAGCTCGGACTCGGTGATCCCCGGCGACTCGAGGCCGTGCACGAGCACGTGGAGGTTGTCGTGGCGGAAGAGGTGGTAGCGGATCGACTTGCGGTTGAGCGCGGAGCGCACCGTGGAGGGATCGACGAGATTGTGGATCACCACCACCCGGTAGGGGGCGTGCGTGGGAAAGCCGAACTGGTGCAGCCCGTGCAGCACGCTGCCGGGCGCCGGAGACTGGTAGATCGCTGCCTCGAAGGCGGCGTCCAGGCCGCCCTCCCGTTGCCGCTCGTTGAGCAGCACCGAGGAGATCTCCTGCATGAGGTCCACCAGGTGGATCTTCCAGGGCATCACGAAGAGCGGCAGATCCACGCTCTCACAACGGGCGATGAGCTCCCCGGTGAGGTCCTCGCGGCTGAGATAGGGGCCGATGTTCACCAGCAGGGCCGCGCAGTGGTGCGCGACCAGCGCCTCGACGAAGTCGCCGAGGGTGCCGCCGTCCTTGGTGAACAGGCCCGTCGTGACGACGAACTCGCCGCCTTCGAGGAAGGAGTCGTTGTGCAGGTCCTCGCCCAGGTAGACCCAGGAGACGGAGTTGGCAAGCCCGCCCGCCCCGGCGCACAATTCGATCGAGCACCGTTTGCCGGTGAGTCGGTAGAGCATCTCGACCGAGGCCTGCGTCCGGAATCCAGCCATGGACCGCCCTTCCTGGTTGTGCTGGCAGCACAAGCGATTCTCTCATCCTTGTGCTCGGCGGACCTGTCGGCATCTCGCTGCGGCGCACACACTTGAGTCAAGGTGCCGATGAACGGTGCCCACCCACTTTTCACTGCACAGGAGTACAGACGATGCTCAGCCAAGCACTACCAGCCATCGTGACACCCACGCTTCCCGGCCCCCGGGCCGCCGCCGTCATTGCCAGGCGCGCCGCCGCAACAGCCACCGCGGTGCGCTGCGGCTATCCGGTCGTGATCGAACGTGGTGAGGGTGCCATGGTCGAGGACGTCGACGGCAATCGTTTCCTCGACTGGGTCGGCGGTGTCGGTGTGCTCAACATCGGCTACTCCCACCCCGAGGTCGTCGAAGCGGTGAAGGAGCAGGCCGGACGCTTCTTCCACGCGATGGCGAACATCGTGACCAACGAGGGTTACGTGGCGCTCGCCGAGCAGCTGGCGAAGCGCGCGCCGGTCCGGGGCGAGAAGAGCCGCACCTTCTTCGCCAACAGCGGCGCCGAGGCCGACGAGAACGCGGTGAAGATCGCCAGGGCCTTCACCAAGCGGCCGAACATCATCGTCTTCTCCGGTGCCTTCCACGGACGCACCCTGCTCACCATGGCCATGACCTCGAAGAAGGCCTACTCCAAGGGAATGGGGCCCTTCCCCGACGGTGTCTGTCGCGCCGAGTTCCCGAATCTCTACCGCGCACCGGGCGCACTCGAGGGCCAGGCAGCCATCGACTACTACGTCGAGCGCCTCGAAGAGGTCTTCGAGGAGGCCTCCCCCGCCGAGTACGTGGCGGCCGTCGTCGTCGAACCCGTCCAGGGCGAGGGTGGCTTCATCCCCGCGCCGATCGCCTGGGTCAAGGCCCTGCGCCGGATCTGCGACGAGCACGGGATCCTGCTCGTCGCCGACGAGGTGCAGTGCGGATACGGACGCAGCGGCCGGCTGTTCGCCACCGAGTACTGGAAGGACGCCGGGGCCGCCCCCGACATCATCACCTCGGCCAAGTCGATCGCCGCAGGCATCCCGCTCAGCGCGGTCGTGGCCCGCGAGGAGATCATGGAGTCGGTGCCGGGCGGAGTCATCGGCGGCACCTACAACGGCAACCCGCTGGCCTGCGCGGCAGGCCTCAAGGTGCTGGAGATCATGGACCGCGACCGGCTGCCCCAGCGTGCGCTGGAGATCGGCAAGATCGTCACCGAGCGTTACCACGAGATGGCCGAGCGCTTCGACGTCATCGGCGACATCCGGGGGCTCGGCGCGATGATCGGCCTGGAGCTGGTCAAGGATCGCGCCACCAAGGAGCCGGATCCGGAACTCGTCACCTCCGTGATCTCCGACTGCGCATCGCACGGACTGCTGCTGGAGAATGCCGGGACCTACGGCAATGTCATCCGCTTCCTCGCGCCGCTGGTCATCACCGACGCCCAGCTGAACGCCGGGCTCGACATCCTGGAGAGCGCGCTGAGCCGGTGCACCGCGGCGTCCCGCAAGCCCGCCCAGGCTGCCGCAGGCGTCTGAGCCGCAGCCACGAGAACAGCGCCGGGGTCGTGCCAGCAGGCATGGCCCCGGCGCTTCGTGTTGCTCTCAGCTGACCAGCTCCAAGTCCTCGCGACGGGGCCGGGACCGGGAGGCCGTCACCGGAAAGCGCGCCTGGGCGGGGGCCGCCGGCACCCGGATGCGCTCCGGCTCGGGCACCACTGACGGCGCATCGATCCAGCGGGCCAGCCCTCGGGGCAGCCCCAGCAGCCAGGCGAACCGGGAGTCGTCCAGGCGCTTCTTCACGGCGAGCGCGAAGACCGTGAAGGCCACCGTGTACACGAGCGGCCACAGCCAGCGCCCCAGCTCGTGGCGCAGGACGACGAGCAGCAGCTGGTGCACCGGGCCGATGTGGATGAGGGCCAGCAGCACCGGGAAGTGCAGCACGTAGAGCGCGACCGTGTTGCGTCCGATCGCCGTCAGGGGTGAACACAGTCTCGGTGCCATCGAGGTGGCGATGCTGCACAGCGCGTAGAGGAAGATCGGCAGGCTGATCGCGATGAGCAGGAAGGAGGGGTAACCCCACTCCTGGTGCTCGCTCTGGTAGCTCTGCCAGTGGATGCCCAGCACGGCGCAGGCCAGGCCGATCGGCATCGCCAGCACCGCATGGCGCGCAACCGCGCTGAACACCGTCTTTCCGTAGACACCCAGTGCGAAGAAGAGGCCGAACTGCGGGAGCTTCACCCACAGCCCGCTCACCGTCGACCAGTAGGTGATCGTGTAGGCGCTGAGCGCCAGCAGCCCTGCCAGCACGACGAGCTTGGGCACCCGGCGCAGGGCGGTGAGCAGCACCGTGTACCAGACCAGGGCGGCCAGGAACCACAGGGTCGAGTTGGGCAGCAGCAGGTTCACCAGCACGGTGGACGGGGTGACCGTGTTCGGGGTGTCCTGCCCCTTCAGCACCACGGTGACCGCCGCGTAGATTCCGGTCCACAGGACCAGGAGCCAGGCATTGGTGAGGATGCGCTTGCGGGTGCGGGAGAAGCCGAAGCCCTCGGAGATGGAGGTGGAGGCCAGCCAGCCGGAGATCACGAACAACGCCGGCATCCGGGCGGCCGCCAGCAGGTTGTTCACCTCGTTCCAGGAGTTCACCGCAACGCTCGAATAGCCCGCGGTGTCGGGGAGGTACTCGTAGCCGCTGATGTGCAGCAGAATCACCATGAGCATGACCAGACCGCGTGAGGCGTCGATCCACAGGAGTCGCGGGCGAATATTGCGGTGCACATCTCCCGGGTTCGCGTGCGGTGCGGAAATCTCGCTGGCCCTCGGCTCCCGGAGGAGCAGGGCGCCCGCGTCGGGGGAGCTGTCCATGTGGGCAGAGTCTAGAAACCGTCGCTGTAGCTCTCTGTGCTCGCGCTGTGCGGAGACTGTGCCGCGGATTCGCCGAGCGGGTCAGCGAGATCCCGGGGTGTGCTGACCGATGGCGGGCGCTCGGTCCGTTCGCCGCGTGCTCGCGCTGTGCCGGCCACCACGCCGGGCAGGCTGCGAGTCA
>JBAQVA010000103.1:0-2091 GCA_049297835.1 Propionibacterium sp. | reverse complement strand
TGAAGCGGCCGAGCGTCCAGGTGGGCGATCCCTTCATGGAGAAGCTGCTCATCGAGTGCACCCTCGAGCTCTTCCACGCGGGCGTGGTGACCGCCCTGCAGGACTTCGGGGCGGCGGGCATCAGCTGTGCCACCAGTGAGCTGGCGTCGGCCGGTGACGGTGGCATGCACTGTGAGCTCGACCTGGTGCCGTTGCGCGATCCCACCATGACGCCCGAGGAGATCCTCATGAGCGAGTCCCAGGAGCGCATGATGGCGGTCGTCGAGCCCGCCGACGTGGAGCACTTCATGGCGATCTGTGCCAAGTGGGACGTCCAGGCCACCATCATCGGTGAGGTCACCGAGGACGACCGGCTGGTCATCGACTGGCACGGCGAGACGATCGTCGACGTGGACCCGAAGACCGTCGCCCACGACTCCCCGACCTATGACCGCCCGCAGCGTCGCCCGGAATGGCTCGACGCCGTCAACGCAGATCACGCCAACGACCTGCCCCGCCCGAGCGACGGAGCCGAGCTCGCCCAGCAACTGCTGTCGATCGTCGGTTCTGCCAACATCGCGGACAAGAGCTGGGTGACCGACCAGTACGACCGCTTCGTGCGCGGCAACTCGGTGCTCTCCCAGCCCGAGGACTCGGGCATGATCCGCATCGACGAGCAGACCAACCTCGGCGTGGCGCTGTCCACCGACGCGAACGGTCGCTACGCCTACCTCAATCCCTATCTCGGTGCCCAGTTGGCGCTGTCCGAGAGCTACCGCAATGTCGCCGTCACGGGGGCCGAGCCGGTGGCCATCACCGACTGCCTGAATTTCGGCTCCCCGGAGGATCCCGAGGTGATGTGGCAGTTCGTGGAGGCCATCAAGGGGCTCGTCGACGGGTGCACCGAGCTCGGCGTGCCGGTGACCGGCGGGAATGTGAGCTTCTACAACCAGACCGACGGGGCCAACATCGTGCCCACCCCGCTCGTCGGGATGCTGGGCGTCATCGAGGACGTCCGCAAGCGACTGCGTCAGGGCTTCTCCCGGGTCGGCGACGCCGTCGTGCTGCTCGGCACGACGAAGCAGGAGCTTGGCGGTTCGGTGTGGGAGGACGTCGTCTTCGACCACCACCTGGGTGGCCTGCCGCCGTTCCCCGATCTGGCCGCCGAGAAGAAGCTCGCGGGGCTGCTGCACACCGCCGCGGCCGACGGCAGGCTGAGCAGCGCCCACGACCTGTCCGAGGGCGGGCTGGCGGTGGCTCTCGTGGAGTCCTGCCTGCGCAACGGTCTGGGGGCCAGGGTGACGCTGTCCGGCGAGCTGGACGCCTGCGCCCAGCTGTTCAGCGAGACCCCCGCGCGGGTGCTCGTCTCGCTCCCTCCCGAGAAGGTCGACGGCTTCGAGCAGGACGCCCGGGCCGCCGGGGTTCCCGTGGCCCGGATCGGTGAGGTCATCGAGGATCCGGTGCTGACGGTCGAGGGAGTCCTCGAGCTGTCCCTGGAGCAGATCCGCAAGACCTGGTCGGCACCCATCCCGGCCGCAATGCAGACTGAATGACAGCGGCCTCGTTCGGCGTCTGGCCGATCGATCACGGGGCTCGAGGAAGGCGGAGTGATGACCACGACTCAGGACAGGGACCAGGACGTCATTGACGCGGTGCACGGCGTGCTGCCGGCCACCCTGGACGATCTGCGGCAGCTGGTGACGATTCCGTCAGTCAGCTCGCAGGCACGGCACGCCGCGGACGTGGCGCGAATGGCGGACACCCTCGTCGGCTTCGTCAAACTGCTCGGCTGGGACGATGTCCGACTCGTCGAGGCGGGCGGCAAGCCGGCGGTGCTGGCGCACTGGCCGGCGCCGGAGGGAAAGCCAACCATCTGCCTGTACTCCCACTACGACGTCCAGCCCACCGGAGACCCCGAGCTGTGGCACACCGAACCCTTCCTCGCCGTGGAGAAGGCGGGACGTCTGTACGGCCGGGGGACCGCGGACGACAAGGGCGGGCTGGGCGTCCACCTCGCCGCCCTGCGTGCCTTCGGTGGCAAGCCTCCGGTCGGCGTGACGCTGCTCTTCGAGGGTGAGGAGGAGATCGGTTCTCCGACCCTCGACGACCTGC
>JBAQVA010000102.1:0-7519 GCA_049297835.1 Propionibacterium sp. | reverse complement strand
ACGCCGGCCCAGAAACTCGTCCGCGCCGGTTGCGCCGCGGGGCTCGCCGATGCGGGATCCGAGGCCGCGACCGAGGCGCTGAGTCCGCCGCCCGCGAAGTTCTGGGTGACGCTGACCCTGCCGTTCGCCGGGGCGCCGTCCCGGGCGTCTGCGGTCGGGGCCCCGAGCAGGTCACGCTGGCTGGTCCACTGGTCGGCCAGCGCTGCCGGGACAGGGGTGACGTTCCCACCGGTGGCCACGAGGACGCCACCGGTGAAGGACTGCCAGCACGAACCGTCGGGAAGATCGCAGCTCTGCGGTCCGTCCGGGTAGCCGAGGCTGCCGGAGACGCCGCCGGAGTTCGTCCAGAAGTTCTCGATCGGGCCGAGGAGGGCATGGGCGCCGGTGGCTGCGGTCCAGTAGAGGGCGCCGTTCCGGAAGCTCTGGGAGGCGCCGCCGTCGGCGCTGGCGGCCTGGTCCGAGGTGGGGTAGCCGAGCTCGCCGGCCAGCCCGCCGAGCTGCTGGTAGGCGGCATCGATGGCCCCGCCGGTCGGGTGGGCATTCGCGGCGATGACCTGCGCGGTGGCCGTGGCGGTGGTGTGCATGAGATCTTCCTGGCTGGACAGGTCGCCCATCTGCAGCACCGCTGCGGCCAGGTTTCCGACATATCCGGCCGAGTGGATCATTCCGCTGGCCGGCAGCCAGTAACCGTCCTGGTCCCAGCCCTGTTTGCTCGCCGCCCCCTGGACGGCGCGGAAGCCGAAGTCCTGGTCGTAGCCGTCGGAACCGCTCGGGGCGGTCTGGAGCATCTGGTCGATGAGCCAGCTGCCGACCAGGGGATCCTCACCCGCGCGGTAGAGCAGCGTCGCGACGTCGGCGGCGCTGATGTGTGCCGCGCCCCAGTAGGTCCAGTCGCCGGGGTTGTTCGTCGAGTCGCCCAGCCCGTACCAGCTGGAGACGTCGGGGAGGATGTCCTCACGCCAGCAGCTGGTGGCCGTGTCGTCGTCGGACTCGCGGATCATGTAGCCGATGTCGCCGCAGGGGACGGCGCTTGCGTCGCCATTGGTCTGGTGCAGCCACCACACGGCGATGTAGAGCTTGACGATGGACTCGCTGGCCACCTGCGTCGAGGCGTTGGCGGTGGAGTAGACGACCTTGCCGGTGGAGCGGTCGACGATCGAGACGTACTGCGTGATCCCCTGGCCGGCCGCCTGGTTGACGCTGGCGCCGACGGCCGAGGCGAGGCTCGTGGCGGCGGTCGCCGACGATGCCGACAGCGGCTGCAGCGCCCCGAGACAGACCATGACGCACAGTACCAACAGGCGGGCCGGAGCCCTCGTCGCCCAGAGCCGTTCTCGCATCGACGCACTGCTCCTTCCCGTTGTCGGGGCGGGCAGCGCTGGGGGCATCGGTGCGATGCCCAGGAGAGTTCGTCCCGGACGCCCGTCACGCTAGGGAACGGGCTTGTGGGTGGACTGTGCGGAACACAGGGGCCGGCAGTGAACGGGCTGTTCGCGGTGCGGGGCTCAGCGGGCCAGACGGGCGTAGCGGCCGCCCGCGGCGAGCAGCTCCGCGTGCCGTCCGTGTTCGACGATGTGCCCGTGGTCGAGGACCACGATCTCGTCGGCGTCGCGGATGGTGCCGAGCCGATGGGCGATCGTCAGCGTCGTGCGGCCCACCATGAGCCGGTCCAGGGCCGCCTGCAACTCCCGCTCGGTGTCGTTGTCGAGCGCGGAGGTGGCCTCGTCCAGGACGAGAACGGGCGGGTTGACCAGCAGCGTCCGCGCGATCGCCAGGCGCTGGCGTTCGCCACCGCTGAAACGGTGCCCGCGGGCCCCCACGATCGTCGCCAGACCGTCCGGCAGTATGGCGATCACCTCGTCGAGCTGGGCTGCCGCCAGGGCCCTCTCGAGCTCGGGCCGGGTGGCGCCGGGTGCGGCCCGGCGCAGGTTCTCCTCGATGCTGGTGTGGGCCAGGTAGGTCTCCTGGCTGACCATCCCGATGATCCGGGAGCGGTTCTCCGAGCTCAGCTCGCGCAGGTCGACGCCGTCGACGCTCACGCTTCCGCGGGTCGGGTCCGCGAGCCTCACGAGCAGCGATGCCAGCGTCGACTTTCCCGACCCGGTCTCGCCGACGACGGCCAGCGAGTGTCCCGGTTCGATCGTCAGGTCGATGTCGTGCAGCGCGTCGCGCGTCCCGTCGGGGAAGCGGTAGGAGACGTTCTCGAAGCGCACCCGTCCGCGCACGCGGCTCGGCTGCAGGTCCACCGGGTGCTCCGGCTCCTTCACCTCGACCGGCAGGTCGAGATAGCCGAAGATCCGGCTCAGCAGGGCCATCGAGGCGACCCACTGGGCGCCGGTGTTGAGCAGGCCCTGGACAGGACGGAAGATCGAGGTCTGCAGGCTCGCGAAGGCGATGAGGGTGCCGATGCTGATGGCGCCCCACAGTCCCGGGAATCCGGCGGTGAGGTAGATCAGGGCCGGGATGGCGGCGAAGACGATGCCCATCACGGCCATCCGCCACCGTCCGGCCAGCTGGGAGCGCACGTCCAGGTCGATGAGCTCTCGCGAGGTCTTGGTGAACTCCGCCCGGGTCTGGTTCTCGCTGCCCAGCGTCTTCGCCAGCAGAGCCCCGTTGATGCTCAGGGCGTCCTCGACCTGGCTGTGCAGTTCGGCGAGCGTCCGCTGCTTCTGCTCGGTCACGCCACGGCGGACCAGGGCCACCTGGCGGGTGAGCAGGGCAGCCGGGGGGATCACCACCAGGGAGACCAGGGAGAGCCGCCAGTTCAGCGCGACCATCGCCACGGCGGTCGCCACGGTCGCGGTGACATTGGACGCGATGGAGGTGGCGGTCGTGGTGATCACCGACTGAAGACCGGCGACGTCCTGCAGCAGCCGGGACTGGATCTCGCCGCCACGGGTCTTCTTGTAGAAGGAGATGGACTGGTGCTGCAGGTGGGCGAAGACCTGGACCCGCAGTTCGTGCATGACGTGCTCGCCCATCACCGCGGCGAGCCAGGTCTGCCACACGCCGAGCACGGCCGAGACGATGGCGATGAGGATCATGCCGCAGACCAGGCGCACCAGCAGCGCGGTGTCGTGCCGGGGCAGCGCGACGTCGATGACCTCGCGCAGCAGGAACGGCTGGGCGAGCGAGACCAGCGACGCGGCGACGATGATGGCGAGCACCGCCGCCATCCGCAGGCCGTGGCCGGAGAACAGGTCGAGTGTGCGACGCAGGCTCACCGGGGACTCGTCGAGCTGGCGCCGGTCCGAGGGATCGATCCGGGCCGGCCCTCGGACCGGCATGAATGCGTCGCTCATCGGCCTCCTTCTCCATTCTGCGCGCCGGGATCCGTGGTCCGGCTCGTCGCCGCGGGCGGGCACGCGGGACCGCAGCCGGTGAGCCTGGGCCCGCACGTCCGGCCAGGCGCACCACGCCGGGGGCAGAGCACCACTCGATCCTGCCACCCCGGTGCCGATCGCACGTGGCCGCCGGACAGGTACACCGGAGGGCCGAGGTGCTCCCGCCCGCCGGGATGCCGATCTGTCCTACCGCCCCCGGCAGCCGGATGCCGGTGCGGGCGACTGTTCGCGGCAGCCGACAAATACTGCCGACGCGGCCTCCCGGCAGCAGACGCGGGGGCGCGACAGTCGTAGCCTTGCGACATGAAGGCGAGAACGCGGATGTCGAGTCCACTACTGGCTTTGGCCTTGGCGGGAGCATTGGGTCTGTCACTTGCCGGGTGCACGGGCGGTTCGGGCGGCACCGGGAAGACCGCCGCTGCAGGCAGCTCCCCGGCGTCGGGCAGTTCCACTGTCACCACGAGCAGTTCCCCGTCGGGTTCTACGGCATCGGCCTCGGCATCGTCGGCGAGCCCGACCGCGGCGTCCCCCACGGCGACGGTGACGTCGGCGTCGCCGACCGGCACCCCATCGGCATCGGCGGGCGCCACGACCGCGACCGGAACCACCGTGTCGTGTTCGTCGGCCAGCCTGCAGGCATCGATCACCGGCGGCGACGGCTCGGCTGCGGGAAGCGCCTTCCCGTACCTCGTCCTCACGAACACCGGTGCCGACACGTGCACCCTGAGCGGTTACCCGGGTGTCTCCTTCGTCGGCTACCAGAACGGGACCCAGTTGGGGGCCCCGGCGCTGCGGGTCGACGAGAGCTCCGTGCAGACGGTGACGCTTGCTTCGGGACAGTCCTCGCACTCCCGCCTGCGCATCGCGCGCGGTGAGAACTATCCCGCGGCCACCTGCGCGCCGGTCCAGGCCGACGGCTTCCGGGTGTACCCGCCCGACGAGAACCAGGCCCTCTTCGCGGCCGCGAGTGGTTTCACTGCCTGCAGCAACGATGGGGTGAGCCTCATCATGGTCGGGCCGATGGAGCCGGGCGCAGCCTGACCTGGCCGGCTGCCGGACTCCGTGACGAGCCCATGGCAGGAAAACCGCCCGGAAAACCAAGAACCGCTCTGACCCGTGTTCCTCACGTGGTCAGAGCGGTTTTCCCAGAGTCGCCCTTATTGACCTCTGTTCCAGCAAATATCCGACGGGGGTAGATCTAGAGAATCTGCGCCTGATCAGGGGTTGTCGTACCACCTCAAGGCCAGCAGCCGCTGACGCCTTGCCGGAAACAGCTCCAGACAATCTGGTGACACGTCCGCATCGCCGTAGGTGGAAGCGTGTCACGGCCGAAACGCGAGCTCAGGTAGTCGCTCGATACTCCGCGGGTGAGGCCTCAACCGTCCTGGCCAAGGAGTACAACGTCGCCAAGTCCACCATCTTCAGCATCCTCCGAGCCAACAACGTGGTCGTCCGCCACCAGCCGATGACACCTGAGCAGGTTGCTGAAGCCGCCCGCCTCTACGAATCTGGCCTCTCCCTGTCGCAGGTTGCTGAGGCACTCAAGGTCAACCAGGAGACGATGCGGGTGGCTATCATGAAGGCGGGCGTGGGACTCCGTCCGCCGACGGGGCGTGATTCATGAATCCGACTCGTCATGGGTTGGGGCCTCGGCTGCGGCCGCGGGATCGTCTCCCGCTGCTGACTCTGGCAAGAGGGTGACCGGGTCGGCGCCCACAACAGTGCAGAGCCCGACGAAGTGTTCGTGGTCAAGCTGGTCCATGAATACGAAGACGGCGCTGAGCGCCGCATCGATCTCATCTGGGCTTACCGTATCATCAGTTTCGGGCGTCTGACTGTGCGAATAGGCATGGGCGTAGCGGGTGAGCTGCTGTCGAAGCGCATCGGCATCTCCTCCGTATCCCGAGTCGATCAGAAGCTGCCCGGCCTTACGCATAGAGGCGGTGAAGTCCCCGAGCCAGTCCGGTCGCTTGAATGCAAGGAACGACTCGAGGATGCGACGAATGACATTCGGGAATAGCAATTGTGCATCAAGGCGGTTCTCGAGCGAATCGCTCTCGGCGAGCTTCTTCTTCGCGTCGACGACCGAGATGAATGCGTGGTGGTAGCTCGATCGGATCTTCTTGCGAACCGCGCCGGACTCGGGCCATTTCACAATCACCGGTTGGCGGCGGGTGCGTCCTCCCGATGTAATGTGCCGAGACTTCAACTCGTACAGCTCCGCCGGATACTTCTTCTTCATGCCTGCCCCACGATGGAGACTTTCGAGTTGGACGTCCCACTGCTTGAAAAGCTCGAAGTTGTGCGTCAAGAGGATGAACTGATCAACAAGCTTGTCGGTGTCGTCGCTCGTAGCCACGGTCCAGAGGTAGGTTGAGATGCCCATGAAGATATTGCTGTCGAGGCTGGATACCGGGTCGTCGATGACGACGATCGGGTTTCCCTTCGACTTCCGGTCATGGTGGGTTACCCCTTCGAGGAAGTGGATCAGCGTGATCGCAGTCCGTTCACCGACGCTGAGGCCGATGGCTGGCTGACCGTCTCGGGTCACGACGTATTTTCCGTCCCGCGCTTGGAACGTGAGCTCATTCCGACCGAGCAGTCGAGAAACTTCCCGAGTAAGCACTTCGGCTGACGGGGTCGGGTCGCCCTCGACGCTTTCGAGCTTCGCGATCTCATCATTGATCGCGTCGATCCGTTTCTGAGCAGTCGTCTGCCGAGCTAAGGCATTGGCCCGTGCTCCGACCTGCTTGTCGATCTCGGCTTCCTCAGACTTGAGGTGATGACCCTCGATCTCTACAGCTGCGGCGGCAAGAAGAGTGGCGTGTTGGGCGACGCGGTCGTTCTGTTGCTTCAGAACAGTCTCAAGTGAGGATCCGTTGATCGCAGGAGCCTCGGTCGCCTCCGCGTCAACCGCTTCGAGGACGTTTGCTCGCTTCGCCCGTACCCGCGCTCTGAGCTCATTGGCCCAGCTCTTCAACGCGGTCGATTGGTCCCGAAGACTCTGGGCCGCCGCATCAAAGTCGGTGCGGAGATCGTCGAACAAGAGACTGCGATTTGGAATGCGGCGGACAATGGCATCCGCGTCAGAGTCGAGGGATTCGAGCGTCGTGTTAAGCGAATCGAGGTCACGCTGAAGGCGAGCGATCTCATGCGAGAAGTGCTGCTCGATATCTTGCAGTCGTCCCGCCGGTATCTTCTGTCCACAGAAGATACAGACGTCGGAGTGCTCGTGCAGAGTCTGTCCTTCTTGGACCCACGTGGAGGCGCCGGGATTCGACCGCAGGGTGTCGAGCACGATAGTGACCGGAGTCGCAGAGAGCAGTTTATCGGCTCGGGTCTCGAGCGTCGAATCCGGAGTCAATGAGAATGGGTCACTGTCTAGCGCCTCGCGATTATCGCTGGCGACGAATTGCTTCTTGGACGCGAGGGCTGCGTCGGAGAGCGTCTTCCAAGAGCCGCGGTCCCCGGCAAATTTATCCCTAACTCGCCGTGAATTGTAACTACCGCGACTGCGGTAGCCATCGACCCGAGAAAGATCACCGACGACCGCCGCCGAGACACGCTCTTGAGCGCTGGTCGCAGCTCGCTCGGCTGCATGCACGTCGCGTTTCGCCTGATCAAGCTCCGAGGTCCTTGTCTTCATCTCCTCACGAAGCGTGGCGAGCTGCTCCTCAGCTTCGGCCGTTCGTTCACCGAGGGTCAAGACAGCATCGATGTTCGGACTGCCCTCGTGGAAGCGGTGGCTCCGCTCGACGTAGGCTTCGCCGAACACATAGAGGCGGTCGAAGACTGCATCGTCCTGGCCGTTGGTGCTGCGCTCCGCCCCGGACTCTTCAACCTGAATTGAGAGATGCTGGAACCCGTTCGGGATCGAGCGAGTTGCATCCAGCGCCCTAGACAGCGAGGTCTTTCCAACTCCGTTCGGTCCGTAGATGACGTTGATTCGAGCGAGATCTGGCAGAGACGTGTCCCACCTGTAGTCGACCCAGATGCCACTGTTCTTAATCCACTCCAAGCGCCGGAACACTATAGACCCCATTTCCCGGCAACGGCTCGTGCGTAGTCGTCGATGCCGATCGCCTCGAAGTGGCGCGTGGCGGACTTGATCTTGGCGAGCTCGGTGGGGTGGAGCTTCGAGTCGTCGAGGGTTTTCGTCGTCTTGTGGATCATGT
>JBAQVA010000101.1:0-1622 GCA_049297835.1 Propionibacterium sp. | reverse complement strand
TCCGGGCGGATGTGGTCGATGCCGTCCATGCTGCGCGCCCCAGCCACCGGCCGCGGCGACTCGGCCACCTTCTTCAGCCTCGGCGTGTTCTCCGGCATCGCCTCCAGCTGCTGCGCCCCCGTCCTGGCCGGAGTCATGACCCTCTCGGCCCTGTCCAGCAATCCTGTCGGTGGGCTGATGCTGGGGCTGGCGTTCGTGTTCGGCATGGTCATCCCGCTGTTCGTGATGGCGCTGGTGTGGGACGCCGCGAACCTCAGCCAGCGCCGCTGGGGCAAGGCGCATCCCCTCCACCTGCGCATGGCCGGACGCGACATCCACACCACCAGCATCAACCTCCTCGTCGCCGTCGCCTTCTGGGTGATGGGCATCTGGGTCATCGTCCTCGCCCAGGCAAGGACAATGACCGGCCCCGGCAACTGGTTCCAGCGTGCCGCCGGCGCCTGGGTCAGCGACACCGCCCGCCGGATCCTCACCGTGCTCGCACCCATCCCCGACCCGGTCCTCGGCCTGGCGCTGCTCGCCGTCGCCGCCGCGTTCGTCTGGTTCACGCTGCGCGAGCGGCGCCACGACACGCACACCCCCACCGGTTCCGCGGACCACGCCCACTGCCACGACCAGCACCACACCAACGTCAGGACACCCGCATGAGCACCACGCGCAACCCCCGCACCAGCAGCCGCCGCGAACAGCTGCACCAGCAACAACACGCCGATGCGCTGGCCCAGGCCAAACGGCGCCGCACCCGCCGGCTGCTCGGAGCACTCGCCGCCGTGATCGCGGTCGTCATCATCGGCCTCGGCCTGTGGAGCGCGCGACCGAAGAACGGCGCAACCAGCGGCACCGCACCCCAGTTCAGCCTGACCACCACCGCCGGAACCACGGTGTCCCTGTCCGACTACAGGGGCAGGCCCGTACTGCTGTACTTCAACGAGGGAGCAGGCTGCGGAGCCTGCACCCAGCAGATGGCCACGATCGAGAAGGACCCGGCCTTCCAGAAGTCCGGCATCACCGTGTTACCCATCGTCATGAACACCAAGGCCCAGATCCAGCCCGACCTCGACACCTACGGCGTCAAGACCCCCTACCTGCTCGACGACGGCACCGTCTCCAAGGCCTACGACACCTTGGGCAAAGGCATGCACGCCGACCTGCCCGGCCACGGCTTCGTCCTCATCGACAAGTCGGGCAACAAGGTCTGGCAGGGCGACTACCCCTCCATGTGGATCGACCCCCACGACCTCCTGACCACCGCCAAGAGCCACCTCAGCAACTGACCGCCCAACCAGACCATCCGACCGCGGGGCCGGCGTGCACGCTCTACCCGGCCCCGCCGGTCACACGCCTGGACACCGCGGTTCGGGTCTGGGGAGACGGCCGTGGTGGTTGGCCATCCTGCGTCATGCGCCGTCCCCGCACTGGGCCTCTTTCGGTCATTTCCCGACGATGCCCGACAGTGAGCGCGCGAGCCCTCAACGCTGTGACGCCACTGTCGGACTGGGCCGCCCCCTTCATTCGGTCCGGTCGCTGTGCGAGTCGTCGGTTTCCGATTGATGGGTGCATTGCCGAGCGTAGTCGACGGGTGCGAGGTAGCCGAGCGATGAATGCCGGCGGTCGTGGTTGTA
>JBAQVA010000100.1:0-4539 GCA_049297835.1 Propionibacterium sp. | reverse complement strand
GCTCGCGCACCGCGCGGCCCAGCGCGGCCCCGAGCTCCGCCGGCCGGCCCGGCGAGTCACCGCGCCAGAAGGGCAGCCTTCCGGGAAGGCCCGGGGCGGGGGAGACCAGCACCTGGCTGGTCGTGATGTCCTGGATCCGCCAGCTCGAGGTGCCCAGCGTGAAGACATCGCCGACCCGGGACTCGTAGACCATCTCCTCGTCGAGCTCGCCCACCCGGCGCCCCGGCTCGTGACGGCCGGAGGCTGTCTGGTCGCCGACCAGGAAGACCCCGAACAGACCGCGATCGGGGATGGTCCCACCGCTGGTGGTGACGAGCCGGCGGGCACCCGGGCGGGCGCTGAGCACATCGGTGACCCGGTCCCAGGTGAGTCTGGGGCGCAACTCGGCGAAATCCTCGCTGGGATAGCGGCCGGTGAGCATGTCCAGGACTGCGTCGAAGGCGCTGCGGGGCAGCTCACGGAAGGGGTCGCTGGCCCGCACGATCCGGTAGAGCTCCTGCGAGGTCGGCTCATCCGACAGGCACATCGAGACGAGTTGCTGGGCGAGCACGTCGAGCGGATTGCGCAGCAGCGGGACGGCCTCGATCGCGCCCTGCGCCATCCGTCGCGCGACGACGGCGGATTCCAGCACGTCGCCCCTGGAGGTGGGGAAGAAGATGCCCTGGGAGACCGCCCCCACCTGGTGACCGGCCCGGCCCACCCGTTGCAGACCGCTGGAGACCGAGGGTGGGGACTGCACCTGCACCACCAGGTCGACCGCTCCCATGTCGATGCCCAGCTCCAGTGAGCTGGTGGCCACCACGCAGGGCAGCTGGCCGCTCTTGAGGTCCGACTCGATCTGGGCCCGCCGCTGCTTGGACACCGAGCCGTGGTGGGCGCAGGCGATCACCGGGAAGTCGGTGCCGTCCATCCCGTGCGTGCTCGCCGAGGGCGTCATCACCTGGGCCGGCAGCGGATGTGGCTCGACGACCGCACCCAGGTCGCTGGCGTGCAGCTCGTTGAGGCGGGCGGTGAGTTTCTCGGCCAGCCGTCGTGAATTGACGAAGCAGATCGTCGAGCGGTGGCTGACGATGAGGTCGAGGACGGCACGTTCGATCGGGGGCCACATCGACTTCTGGCTCTGCTCGGATTCCGGTGGATCCGGGGCCCCGGAGGTGCGCAGCTCCGTCATGTCGTCGATCGGCACCACGACCTGCAGGTCCCAGCTCTTTCGGGCATCCGGGCTGACCACGTGCACCGGGTGGCGGCCGCCGAGGAAGGCGGCGACCCGCTCGGGCGGGCGGACGGTGGCGGACAGCCCGATCCGCTGGAAGCCGCCCCGCCGACTCATCGCCTCCAGGCGTTCGAGGCTCACCATGAGATGGGCGCCGCGCTTGCTGCCCGCCAGCGCATGCACCTCGTCGACGATGACGGTGCGTACCCCGCGGAGAGTCTGGCCGACCTGGCTGGAGAGCATCAGGAACAGGGACTCCGGGGTGGTGATGAGGATGTCGGGCGGATGGCTTGCCATCCGCCGCCGGTCGGCGGCCGAGGTGTCCCCGGAGCGAACCGCCACCCGCACCTGGGGGACCGGCAGGCCCAGTCTCTCGGCGGTGCCGGCGATGCCGCGCAGCGGAGCACGCAGATTGCGTTCCACGTCGACCGCGAGGGCCTTGAGCGGGGAGATGTAGAGCACCTTGACGCCCTCGGGGGCATCCTCCGGCCGGGGCCCATCGACGAGGGCGGGCTGGACTGCCCCGGCGGTCCCGCCGGCGCCGGCCGGCTCCTGCTCGGGGCGCGACAGCCGGTCCAGGCTGTGCAGGAAGGCGGCGAGCGTCTTCCCGGAACCGGTGGGGGCGATGACCAGGGCATTCTCGCCGGAGCCGATGGCCCGCCAGGCGGCGAGCTGGGCGGGCGTGGGCGCCTCGAAGACGTCGGTGAACCAGCGCCGGGTCGCCTCGCCGAAGCCCGCGAGGACCTCCGCGCCGGCTTCCATCGGTGTGCTCTGGGGCATGGTGGTCAGTCTGGCGCGTGGCACTGACATTTTCGAGCTCTGCCCGCCGGCGCGGCCGACGGCCTGCCCCGGTCCGAGCGCGCCGGCCAGAACTCAGCGCTCGTGGGCCGGCAGCTCGAGGAAGTGCCAGACGCCCAGCCAGATCGTCCTGTAGGCGAGCTTGTCGGCGATCGCCTCGAGGACGGTGCGATTGTCCAGCTCGGAGAGGACAACCTGGTCGGCCCACACCCGCGCGTAACCGTCGCCGAGCTGATGGTTCATCCTCCGCCAGAACTCGGTCTCACGCACTCGTCCAGCGTAGTGGGCGGCCCAGCGGGTGCCGAACCCCGCGGACTGCACGCGATCGGGGTGTGTCCCGTGTTCGGTTCGAACGCGTGTTCGCATAGAGTGGGGGGTGGCGAGGGTTCGTCCACAGCTTTGCCGGCCAGGGAAAAATGTCGGACCCCGCCCCTACAGTCAATGACGTCGGGAGAACGACGCCGGAAGGCGACATGCAACGGGGCCGGACCAGGAGCCGGACACCGGGGAATGTCGGAAGAGCGAAGAACGTCGGAAGAACACAGGTCGGAAGAACACAGTCGGTCCCGAGCCGACGCGAGGAAAGGACACGACATGGCAGTGGCAGACCGTGAGAAAGCGCTGACAGCGGCACTCGCGCAGATCGAGAAGGCCCATGGCAAGGGCGCGGTGATGCGTCTGGGTGACCGGGCCTTTGTCCGGATGGAGAGCATCCCCACGGGTTCGGTGGCGCTCGACATCGCGCTGGGGATCGGCGGGCTGCCGCGTGGGCGCATCGTCGAGATCTACGGACCCGAATCGAGCGGCAAGACCACCGTTGCGTTGCACGCCATCGCCAGCGCCCAGGCGGAGGGCGGCATCTGCGCCTTCATCGACGCCGAGCACGCGCTGGATCCCTCCTATGCCCATGCCCTGGGGGTCGACACCGATGCCCTGCTGGTCAGCCAGCCGGACAACGGCGAGCAGGCCCTCGAGATCGCGGACACGCTGGTGCGTTCCGGTGCCCTGGAGCTTCTCGTCATCGACTCCGTCGCCGCGCTGACGCCTCGGGCCGAGATCGAGGGCGAGATGGGCGACAACCACGTGGGCCTGCAGGCCAGGTTGATGAGCCAGGCCCTGCGCAAGATGACCGGCGCCCTGCAGGGGGCCAACACCACGGCGATCTTCATCAACCAGCTCCGCGAGAAGATCGGCGTGATGTTCGGCTCGCCGGAGACGACGACCGGCGGGCGGGCGCTGAAGTTCTATTCGTCCGTGCGCCTCGACGTCCGCCGGATCGAATCCCTCAAGGACGGCAGCGATGTCGTCGGGAACCGCACGCGCGTCAAGGTCGTGAAGAACAAGGTGGCGCCGCCCTTCAAGCAGGCCGAGTTCGACATCCTCTACGGCAAGGGAATCAGCCGTGAGGGCAGCATTCTCGACATGGGCGTCGATGCCGGGATCATCCGCAAGGCCGGCGCATGGTTCACCTACGGGGAGGACCAGCTCGGCCAGGGGCGGGAGAACGCCAGGGGCTTCCTCATCTCCCATCCCGAGGTCGCCAACGAGATCGAGGGCAAGATCCGGGTCGCTCTGGGGCTCGACGAGGATCCGGACGTGCCTGCGGACGTCGATCCCAAGACCGGTGAGGTGCTGCTCTGAGCGCATCGGGGACGGGTGCCGCCGGCGGCGAGCAGGCGGGGCGTGCCGGCCGGGATCCCGGCCGGCATAGTCCGGACCGGCAGGGTCCTGGTTGGCAGGGTCCTGGTTGGCAGGGTCCTGGTTGGCACAGCCTCGTCCCGCAGCCGTCCGGCGGATCGCCAGCCCGCCGGGACGAGCCCGCTTCCGATGACGTGGCCGCCGGCCCGGGATCCTCGCACGCAGGCGGGGCGCGTGCTTCCCGGGGCGGTACCGGCAGCGCTCGTGTCCGCAGCACCGGGGGAGTGCGTGGTCGTGCCCGGGGGCATGCTCGTGCGCAGAGCGACGAGGGGCCCGACGCAGATCCGCTCGAGGTCACCCGGGAGATGGCCCTGCGCCGCCTCGAGCAGCGTGACTACTCCCGCGGGGAACTGAGCGACTACCTGGTGCGCCGCAGGGGGGCCGACCCCGAGATCGTGGAGGCCGTCCTGGCCAGGCTCGAGGGGGTGGGTCTGGTCGACGACGCACGCTTCGCCGCCTCGTGGGTGGATTCGCGTCGGCGTACCAGACAGTTGTCGCGTCGCGCACTGGCCCAGGAGCTGCGTGCCAAGCACGTCGACACGCAGCTCATCGACGCCGTGCTCGACGCCGGCGACCAGGAGGAGGAGCGTGAGCTGGCGCTCGCGGCCTGTCGCACCAGGGCCCTCCGGCTCCATGGCGTCGACCGTGAGGTGGCCTTCCGCAGACTCGCCGGTGCGCTGGCGCGCAAGGGCTTCCCGTCGTCCACGGTGGTGTCGGTGGTCAAGCAGGTGCTCGACGAGATGCCCGACGCCGACGGGGAGGACGACAACGGGGCCTGAGCCCGCGCGACGGTGAGCCGTCGCGAGAATGAGCGGGTCACGTCACCGGGG
>JBAQVA010000099.1:0-2856 GCA_049297835.1 Propionibacterium sp. | reverse complement strand
CGGCTCGCCCTGCTGCCCGTGCAGCGCTCCGCCGTGCGCGAGCTGGCCCAGCTGAGCCACACCGAGTCCGCCTACTCCAACGACGTCTTCCTCGAATCGATGCCCTCGGAGCTGTGGGACCGCCTGCACCGGGCCGTCGACGCGGGCGTCGCACTGCTCCACAAGATCGGCGAGGGCTCCTGGGCGCCGGTGATCCTCGATCCGGAACCGGTTGCCCTGGCGATGGACCTCGTCTCCGCACCCGACGGCAACGGCTACCGGTTGCGCACCGTCCTGCAGGACTCCGACGGGACGCATCCCTACCGCTCGGCCTGGACACTGCTCGGCACCCCGGCCCACGGCGTGCTCCGTGAGGCACCCCGTGGCGCGCTGCGACTGACCGCCTTCGCGCGCAGCGTCGACGAATCGCTGCGAAGCCTGCTCGGCGAGGCCAGCGAGCTGAACCTGCCTGCCGACGACCTGCCCCGGTTCCTCGGTCTGTATGCGCCGGTGCTGCGCTCCCGGCTGGCGCTGGGCAGCAGCGATGACAGCACCGACATCAACAGCCAGCCGCACCCGAGGCCGTGGTTGCAGGTCCGTTTCACCTCCAGGCACAGCGCAACCGTGCTCGTCGGCGTGGCCCTCGAGGCGGACGGGCAGATCACCCGGCTCGGCCCCGACGAGGCGAATCCCGCCTCCGGCGACGATCTGCTGGCTGCTCGGCTCGCGAAGCTGCGCGCGCTGATCGGCGACGAGGACCGCACGGAACTCGAGGGCCGCGAGTTGCTCGCGTTCGTCAGTCACGCCCTCCCGGGCGTCGAATCCGACGGCACGACCTTGGTGGATGTGCTGGGAAGTCGCCCGGACTACGTGGAACTGACTGGCCCCCCGCAGCTGCGCCTGACGATGGCCGAGGACGACGCCGACGAGGGCCCTGAGCAGACCGCCCACACCGCCGCGGAGGAGGCGACGCTACGACGCCCCACCGACTGGTTCGACCTCGACATCCAACTCAAGGTCGGCGACGAGGAGGTGCCAGTGCGTCTGCTTCTCGGCGCGCTGGTCTCGGGCAAGGACTATCTCGTGCTCGACTCGGGCGAATGGCTCAGCCTTGACCAACCCGAGCTCGATCCCCTGCGCAAGCTGCTGTCTGAGGCCGCCACCCAGGTCGATCCCGAAACCGGGAAGCTCGGTATCAGCCGCTGGCAGGTCGGGATGTGGCAGGAGCTGGAGAACAGCGGCGTCATCGTCGAGCAGTCGGCGCGGTGGCGGCGCAGTGTCCAGGCGGTGGTCGACCTGGAGACGCGTCCGCGACCCGCGGTACCGGATGATGTCCACGCAAGTCTCCGCGACTACCAGGTGGAGGGTTTCCAGTGGCTCGCGACGCTGTGGGACGCGCGGCTGGGCGGGATCCTCGCCGATGACATGGGGCTGGGCAAGACCCTGCAGACCCTGTGCCTCGTCGAGCACCTGCGAGTGAGCGGCGAGCTGACCGCCCCCGTGCTCGTCATCGCGCCCACGTCCGTGATGGGCGCCTGGAGGGGCGAAGCCGCCAAGTTCTGCCCGGGACTGAAGCTGGCCACGATCGAGCGGACGAGTTCCAAGTCGGGTGAGAGCCTGCGCGCGGCGGTCGGCGATGCGCAGATTGTCATCACTTCGTACACGCTCGCCCGCCTGGATGCCGAGGAGTTCCAGTCCATGACGTGGAGCGTCGTCGTGCTCGACGAGGCGCAGTTCGTGAAGAACCACCAGGCAAAGACCTACACCGTCATCCGCGAGTTGCGGGCGCAGATGCGGCTGGCGATCACCGGCACTCCACTGGAGAACTCGCTGATGGATCTGTGGTCGCTCCTGTCGATCGCGGCCCCGGGTGTCTTCCCCGATCCGGGCCGTTTCACCGCCCACTACGTGAAGCCCATCGAATCGGGCAACCAGCCCGAGTTGCTTGGCCAGCTCAAGAAGCGCGTCCATCCCCTGGTGCTGCGCCGCACCAAGAGCCAGGTGGCCGCGGAGCTGCCGCCCAAGCAGGAGTTCGTGCTGCCGGTCACGCTGGGCCCCGAGCACCGCAAGATCTACGACCGTCAGCTGCACGCGGAACGCCTGCGCACGCTGGGACTGTTCGCGGACGCCGGAAAGCACCGCATCGAGATCCTCGCGGCACTGACCAGGCTTCGCCAGTTGAGCCTTCATCCCGGGCTGGTCGATCCCAAGAAGAAGCACGTCGAGTCGGCCAAGATCGAGACCCTCGTCGAGCACCTCAAGGCGTTGCGCTCCGAGGGTCACCGGGCGCTTGTGTTCAGCCAGTTCACGAGTTTCCTGCATCTGGTCCGGGACCGCCTGACCGAGGAGAAGATCAGCTGGGAGTACCTGGACGGTCGCACCCGGCACCGCGACGAGAGAGTCCAGAACTTCAAGGACGGAGACTCGACGGCCTTCCTCATCAGCCTGAAGGCCGGTGGTTTCGGGCTGACCCTCACCGAGGCGGACTACGTCTTCGTGCTCGATCCGTGGTGGAATCCGGCGGCTGAGACCCAGGCCATCGATCGAACGCACCGGATCGGTCAGGACAAGCAGGTGATCGTCTACCGGATGGTCTGCGTGGACACGATCGAGGAGAAGGTCGTGGCACTCCAGGAACACAAGCGGGAGCTCTTCGACCAAGTGCTCGGCGACGAAGCGCTGGCCTCCGGAGCCATCAGCCTGGACGACATCCGCGGCCTGCTGGCCTGATCGGCCTGGCCGTCCAGCTGTCAGCCCTTGTCCGCCCCGGCCAGCATGCCCTTCATGAAATACCTCTGCAGGAATATGTAGGCGAACACCACGGGCAGCACACCGATCAGCGAACCGGCCACCGCGGCGTTGACCTGCGAGCCCTGG
>JBAQVA010000098.1:0-6583 GCA_049297835.1 Propionibacterium sp. | reverse complement strand
CGCTGCGCAAGGACCCCTCGGACGAAGATCTGCATCTCGGCAATGGCACCGCGCGGGTCACCGGACATCGAGGCCAACCAGCCCCGCGCAATGGCTCGTGTGCCGTCCTGCATCAACGTCACCCGGCCGGTGGGCTCACTGTTCGCAAGCATCGCCGCGATTGATTCGCGATCACCGCGCCGCCGTGCGATGAAGGTTCGGGCGAGGAGCAAGGACCACGGGAGCGCTCCCACGGCAGACCCCGGATCCTCGTCGTGCATCTGCCCGCAGAGATTCTCGGCCTCGGCGAATTCCCCATTGACGGCCAACGCGGCGGCAAGCAGCCCGTGTACCCGGAACAGCACGGCGGCGTCGGGCGATCGCTGGACGTTGTCGAGTGCAACCCGCGTCAATTCGGCGCAGTCACGTACTCGCCCGGCCAGCAAGTTTGTCTCGCCGAGCAGCGAAAGGCACTTTGCAAGGAACAATGGATCGGAATCCATCGAGGCCTCGCGGAGAAATTGTTTTCCCTCATCGGCGGTCATGGCCGCCTGGGGAACGTGGCCTGCGTACAACAACGACCTTGTTGCTGCCGCAGCATAGGCGGCTCTCTGTTCCGGGGTCCAGCCAGACTTGTCGTCGGCCAAGGCAGCGAGTACGACATCCACATCAGAGGCATGCGCGACCGGATGGCCGACGAGCCCTGAATCGATCAGTGCGTCCACCGACGGCTGCAAAGTCATGAACTCGCGAGAGGATACGGGCCCATTGCTTGTCACCGGTGGGATTTTACCATCGAATTCCCGGATGCATTCAGATCGGTGACATTCGGCTGCACACAAATGTAAGGGCGAGAATTCCCGGCCGGAGTCAGGCCCCTGGGTCCCCGCCCGACCCGCGGGCAGACAGGTCCCCCACCGCGCAGCACTTCTGGGAGACTGCACTCGTGCGCAGCGTGATCTGGGACATGGGCGGAACCCTCGTCGACACCTACCCGGCAGTGGACCGCACCCTGGCCGCGGCGGTGTGGGGCGACGACCTCACCGATGCCCGGCTCGCCGAGGTGCGCGAGCTGCGCGTGCGCTCGATCGCCCACGCGATCGACGAGCTCTCGGCCCGCCACGGAACCGACAAGGACACCCTCCAGCAGGCCTACAGAGCACTGAAGATCAGCTGGAAGACGCACCCGGCACCTCTCATGGAGGGCGCGCGCGACGTCTTGGACGCCGTGCACCGCGGCAAAGGCCTCAACCTGGTTGCCACCCACCGCGACCGGACGAGCGCCCAGACCCTGCTCGACGCGCTCGGCGTGACCGTCGACGATCTCGTGTGCGCCCCCGACGGCCTGCCCCGCAAGCCCGACCCGGCGATGAACCTGCTCCTGGTCGCCCGCCACCAGCTCTCCCCCGACGACGTGCTGTGCGTCGGCGACCGGACGATCGACGTGCAGGCCGCCGACGCAGCGGGACTCGCCTCGGCCCTCTTCCTTGCCCCCGGCGAGCCCCCCGAGGATCCCGGCCCCGCCACCACCCGGGCCACGGTGATCCACCGTCTTCGCGATCTCCTCCCGCTGCTCGACAAGGGCTGACACCCGCGGGTGCGCTGGACGACCCCCGGTTCGTCCCCCGGTCGACGCCTGGCCGGGCCGTACGAGAGGCACGCCGAGGCCCACCGCGCAGTGCCCGCGCCGTCGTCCGACAGCCGGCTCGGAACCACTCGACAATCCCCCCGGCGGATGCGCAAGGATGTAACCGTGAGTCAGGCGACAGCTACTTCACCGAAACCTTCACCGATCCAAATCGGAGTGCTGACGTCCGGGGGTGATGCCCAGGGGATGAACGCCGCGGTCCGCGCGGTGGTCCGGACCGCACTCACCCGCCGGGCCGACGTCTTCGTGATCTACGAGGGCTACCAGGGCATGATCGACGGTGGCGACGGCATCCGTCAGTTCAAGTGGGACGACGTCGGTGCCATCCTCGGCAAGGGCGGCACCGTCATCGGCACCTTCCGCAGCGCCGACTTCCGCGAGCGGGCCGGGCGTCTCAAGGCCGCACGCAATCTCATCGACCGCGGCATCGACAGGCTCGTCGTCGTCGGCGGCGACGGCTCGCTCAGCGGGCTCGACGTCTTCCGCGGCGAATGGCCCGGGCTGCTCGACGACCTCGTCACCGACGGGCTGATCACCGCCGAGCAGGCCGCCGCGCACCCGGTGCTGATGATCGCCGGGCTCGTCGGCTCCATCGACAACGACCTGGTCGGCACCGACTCCACGATCGGCGCGGACTCCGCCCTGCACCGCATCGTCGAGGCGATCGACGCCATCACGAGCACGGCCGCCAGCCACCAGCGCAGCTTCGTGGTGGAGGTGATGGGCCGCCACTGCGGATACCTCGCCCTGATGGCTGCCGTCGCCGGGGGCTGTGACTACGTCCTCATCCCCGAGGATCCGCCCGAACCGGGCTGGGAGGAGGAGATGTGCGCCCAGCTGCGCCGCGGCCGGGAAGCCGGCCGGCGCGAGTCGATCGTCGTCGTGGCAGAGGGCGCCCGCGACCGCGAGGGCAATCCGATCACCTCCGAGTACGTCCGCGACTCGATCGACCGGATCAACCACGAGGACGCGCGCGTCACGATCCTCGGTCACGTGCAGCGCGGCGGCAAGCCGAGCGCCTTCGACCGCTGGGCCAGCACCTGGCTCGGCTACGAGGCCGCCGAGGGCCTGCTGGACGCCGACGCCGATTCCCCGGGCATGGTGCTCGGAATGCGCGGCGCGGAGGTCGTGCGGCTGCCCCTCATGGACGCCGTGCACGCCACGCGCCGGGTGCCGGAGCTCATCGAGGCCCGCAAGTACGACGACGCGATGGCCCTGCGCAGCGCCGACTTCACCGAGATGGTCGGGATCTTCGAGGAACTCGCCCATCCCGAGCACATGGACGTGGCGCCGGGCAGCCCGCGCATCGCAATCCTGCACGTCGGCGGTCTGGCGCCGGGCATGAACACCGCCGCCCGCGCGGCGGTCCGCCTCGGGATCGCCCGCGGCTTCGACATGCTGGGAGTGCGCAACGGCTTCGCCGGTCTGCTCAACGGCCACGTCGAGCAGCTGGGCTGGGAGGACGTCGAGGGCTGGACCGGCGAGGGTGGCGCTGAGCTGGGTCTGCGCCGCACCGTGCCCCCACTGGGCGACTACTACGCCATCAGCCGCGCCCTGGAGGAGAACAACATCGCCGGCCTGCTGATCATCGGCGGCTGGAATGCCTACATGGCCGCCTACCAGATCCAGGCCGAGGCCGACCGCTACCCCGGATTCCGGATCCCGATCGTGTGCGTGCCGGCGAGCATCGACAACAATCTGCCCGGCAGCGACCAGGCGATCGGCGCCGACACCGCCCTCAACGAGATCACCGACGACATCGACCGGATCAAGCAGTCCGGCGCCGCGACCACCAGGTGTTTCGTGGTCGAGACGATGGGCCGCCGATGTGGCTACCTCGCCCTGATGGGCGGGCTGGCGGGTGGCGCCGAGCGCATCTACCTGAACGAGGACGGCATCACGCTGGACCAGCTCAACAGCGACGTCCAGTGGCTGCGCGAGTCCTTCGAACGCGGGCGGCGGCTCTTCCTGGCGGTGCGCTCGGAGATGGCCAACGACGCGTACACCAGCGACTTCCTCGAGCGCCTCTTCGACGGTGAGAGCCACGGCCTCTACGACGTGCGGATGAACATCATCGGTCACGTCCAGCAGGGCGGCGAGCCGAGCCCCGCCGACCGGCTGCTCGCCACCCGCATCGTCTCCCACGGCCTCCAGGTCCTCCAGGACGAGGTGAAGGCGCACGGCACCCGCAGCTGGACGATCGGACTGCACAATTCGACGATCCAGGCCCAGCCGCTCTCCCGGATGGAGGAGCAGGTCGACATCGCCAAGCGCCGCCCGCGGGAGCAGTGGTGGATGCGCCTGCGTCCGGTCGTCGAGGCAGTCAGCGGCGAGCCCGACGAGGACGTCGTCTGATCCTCCCCTGATCGATCACCAACTGATGGGCATCGATGCGCCGGTGACTTCACCGCACCATTGATGTCCATCACGGTGATGCCCACCGCAGTGATCTCGGCGTCCAGGCACCCCGGCTAGCCTTGCACCATGGAAGCCAACGAGCACGGCGACGCTGCGCCCGTCCCCAGGCCCGAGGAAGGCAGGCTGCGCGCCTCGGACGAGGACCGCCGGGCCACCGAGTCGGCCCTCAGCGAGGCCTACGCCACCGGACGGCTGGACTACACGGAATTCCGGGAGCGCAGCGACAGGGCCTGGAAGTCGGTCCACACCAGCGACCTGCAGTCGCTCCTCATCGACGTACAACCGGCACCCGGAGCAGGGCTGGCCACCACGGCCGGCACGAGCCGATCCGTGGCACGCGCGGCCGCCGGCACCGGGCCCAGGTTCTCGTTTGCCATGATGAGTGGCCAGGAACGCAGCGGCTCCTGGACCTGCCCGGCCCGACACACCGTGATCTCGACGATGGGCGGGGTGGTCATCGACCTGCGCAAGGCCCTGTTCGAGTCCGAGGACACCACCATCACCTGCATCTGCGTCATGGGCGGGGTCGACGTGATCGTGCCGGACGATGTCGACGTCGAGGTCGGCGGACTGGGCATCATGGGCGGTTTCGGCGCCACCCGGGAGTTGCGTGAGACAGTGGCGCGCGGCCGGCGCGCACGGGTGCGCATCAACGGCGTCGCCGTGATGGGCGGGGTCGGCATACGGCTCAAGGAGGACGACGGGGGCGAGCTGTGAGGTTTGCCCCGAGCCGGGCCGGCGTACCGCCGACAACGCCGATGGACATCGACAGACCGGTGACCACACTGCAGAACTGATGTCCTTCGCAGGGATTCCGGATCCGTGACAACAGCACCCGGGCGCCACCGCGGTTCCTCGCCGGTGACGCCCGGGTGCCCTGCCGATCCGGGAGTGTTCCGATTCGCTGACTACCTCAGGTCCGCGGGCCCGGGGCTGGTCACCCCGTCGGAGACGAGGCCGTCCTCCTCGATGGCCAGCCGGTGCAGGATGGTGAGGATCTCGTCGAGCTTTGCATTGATGGTCTCAAGCGTGATGTCGGACATCATCGTCCCTTCGTGTGTTCGCGCGGGTGGGTGAAAGATCCGGCCTGGCCGGAGTGCCTACATGCTACGTCTCGGCGGCCCGCCGCACCGACCGCCGCACCGACCGCCGGTCCCACCGTCGGCTCAGTTCTGGGCGCCGTTCTCCGCAGTGGACGGCGCGTCATCGGCAGGCGTCGTCCCGTCCTCGGACGAGCTCCGGTCCGCACCAGACCTGTCGTCCTTGCGCAGCTTTGAATACATCTCGTCGATCATCTCGTGGAAATGCTTCTCGACCTCGCGACGGCGCACCTTGAGGGTCGGGGTGAGCAGTCCGTTGGCCACGGAGAATTCCTCGAGGCTGATCCGCATGTCCTTGAACTGCATGTGCTTGGGCAGCTTCTCGGTGAGCCGGGCCGCCCGCGAGCGCAGCTCCTCGTTGATCCGCGAGTCGGTGAGGAGCTCGCTCACCTGGCCGTAACTCACGTGCAGGCTGTCCGCGATGTCCGAGAGGTTGGGCAGCGAGGGCCTCAGGATGAGCGTGAGAAAGGGCTTGTTGTCGCCGAGCAGGACCGCGTGCTCGAACAGCGGATCACTGCGCAGCAGCTCCTCGATGGGCTGGGGGGCGACGTTCTTGCCGCCGCTGGTGACGATGATGTCCTTGAGCCGATCGGTGATGAACAGATAGCCGTCGTGGTCGATGGCTCCGACGTCGCCGGTCCGCAGCCAGGTGCCGCTGGCATCGCGCACCAACGCCTCCTCGGTCGCCTCGGGGTGGTCCCAGTAGCCCTCCATCAGATTCGGGCCGCTGTACTGCACCTCATCCTCGTCGCCCAGCCGGATCCGGCCCCCGGGCATCACCCGGCCGACGCTGCCCTCACGGGTCGCGCCGGGGGCGTTGAAGGAGATCAGCGGCGAGGCCTCGGTCATCCCGTAGCCGTTGAACAGCGGCTCACCGGCCGCCACGAAGAACTCCTCGACCTCGCGGGGCAGCGGTGCGCCGCCACAGGCCAGCACCTTCTTCGGCCCGCCGAGCGCATTGCGGATCGAGCGCAGCACGAGGGCATCGGCGAGCGGCAGCTGGAGGCGTCCCACCAGCTTGGTGAGCGGCGTCTGCCCGGGCAGGCGCGCCGAGCGGCCCACCCACAGTGCCCAGTCGAAGAGCCGCTTGCGCACCGGCGAGGAGCTCGCCTTCTTGCGAGCCGCCACGACGACGCCCTGGAAGAGCTTGGGCACGCCGACCATCATCGTGGTCCGGCTGAGCACCATCATCTCGGCGATCTGGCGGGTGTCGGCGAGATAGGTGTTCATACAGCCGTGCGACCACAGGAAGCTCGACCAGCCGCGCTCCAGTGCGTGCGACAAGGGAAGGAAGCACAGCGAGTGGTCCTCGGGGCGGATGTCGAAGAGCTTGTCCAGGCCGGCGAACTGGGCCATCATCGCGCGGTGGGTGATCATCACGCCCTTGGGGTCGCCGGTCGTGCCCGAGGTGTAGATGATGCTGTACAGGTCATCCGGG
>JBAQVA010000097.1:0-11879 GCA_049297835.1 Propionibacterium sp. | reverse complement strand
TGATGATGGCAACCGACATGTGTTGTCGCTCCACCCGCTGCGCCTGCTGAGAAAGCTGGTTCCGCACACCACGGTCTGCGCTTCGGCGCATTGAATCGGCGCCTTCTCCCACAGCAAGGAATTCTGTGGCCGGGCGCCTCCGTAACTGTTTCCCTGTGGTCGCGCACCGCCTTCGCGGCGTGGCACGGTCATGCATCGCATCCCCATGTATCGGAGTAGGAAAAATGAGCAACGAGAATCCCCCCACCACGACCGAGGCACTTCCCGAGCGCCCGCACAAGGGGCCCAACAAATGGCTGATCGTGGGCATCGCGGTCGTGGTGGTCGCCCTCGTCGTCGCCATCGTGGTCTACGCCACGGGCCGCAACAACAAGAAGTCCACCGCGACCGTCACCGTCAAGATCGGCGTCACCGACGGCGCCCAGAACCACTGGACGATCCTCAAGCAGAAGGCCGCTGCCGAGGGCATCAACGTGGAGACCGTGAACTTCAGCGACTACACCCAGGCGAACCCGGCGCTGAGCCAGAAGCAGCTGGACCTCAACGAGTTCCAGCACCTGCTCTACCTGGCGAACTACAACGTCTCGAACAATGACACCCTCGTGCCGATCGGCTCGACCTTCATCGTCCCGCTGCCGCTCTACTCCCAGAAGCACACCTCGCTGGACGAGATCCCCCAGGGCGGCAAGATCGCGATCCCGAACGATCCCACCAACCAGGCGCGTGCCCTGCTCGTGCTGCAGTCCGCGAAGCTCATCTCGCTGAAGAACGGCGGCACCGTCTTCTCGACGCCCGCCGACATCGACACCGCCAACTCGAAGGTCACCGTCACCCCGGTGGACGCGGCCCAGACCGTGGCTGCGCTGCCCAGCGTGGACGGCTCGATCGTCAACAACAACTTCGCCGCGGACGCCAAGCTCGATCCCACCAAGGCGCTCTACAAGGACGACCCGAGCAGCGCCTCGGCCGAGCCCTACATCAACGCCTTCGTGGCCCGCGCCGCTGACAAGGACAATCCCACCTACCAGAAGATCGTCAAGCTGTACCACGACCCCGAGGTGCTTGCCGCCGCCAAGAGCGACTCGAAGGACACCGCGGTGACCGTCGACCGTCCGGCCAGTGATCTGCAGAGCATTCTCGATGGTTTGCAGACCAAGGTGAAGGACAGCAAGAACAAGTGACCCGGCGAGACCACGTGACAAGGATCAACTGAGGCCATTCGTGCCGGGGCGCGCCCACCAGGGTGCGCCCCGGCAACCTCGTTCGACACAGGACCCAGGAGCCATGAGTACCCAGATCGCGTTCCACAACGCCGGCAAGACCTTCGAGACGTCCTCGGGTCCGGTCATTGCACTCGAGAACATCGACCTCGAGATCGAGAAGGGCGAGATCTTCGCCGTCATCGGCTATTCGGGTGCCGGCAAGAGCACACTGGTGCGGCTCATCAACGGCCTCGAACGGGTCAACGAGGGCACGGTCCAGGTCAACGGCGTGGACATCACCGATCTGCCCGAACGGAAGCTGCGCGAGGTGCGCCGCGAGATCGGCATGATCTTCCAGCAGTTCAATCTCATGCGCTCCAAGACGGTCTTCGGCAACATCGCCTATCCGCTGAAGCTGGCGAAGTGGAGCAAGGCGGACATCCAGGCCAGGGTCACCGAGCTGCTCAGGTTCGTGGGCCTCACCTCGAAGGCCTGGGTCTTCCCCGACCAGCTGTCCGGCGGCCAGAAGCAGCGGGTGGGCATCGCCCGCGCGCTGGCAACCAAGCCCTCCGTCCTGCTGGCCGATGAGTCCACCAGCGCACTGGATCCCGAGACCACCCAGGACGTGCTGGCGCTGCTGCGGCGCGTCAACGAGGAGCTCGGCGTCACCATCGTCGTCATCACCCACGAGATGGAGGTGGTGCGCTCCATCGCCGACCGGGTGGCCGTGCTCGACTCGGGCCATCTCATCGAACGTGGTGCGGTGGACGAGATATTCGAGAATCCGACGGCCCCGACCACGAGGCGATTCGTCAACACGATCACCCACCACGATCCGAACCCCGGCGAGCTGGAGTGGCTGCAGGACGCCCACCTGGGGGCCACCCTGGTGAGCATCCGGTCGGTGGATCCCACCCGTTTCGGCAACGCGCTCGCCACGATCGGCGCGAACCCCGAGGTCGCCTTCGAGATCGTGCGCGGCGGCATCGTCCAGGTCAAGACCCGCTCGATCGGCAGCTTCACCGTGGCGCTGAAGGGCAGCCGCCAGGCGGTGGCCGAGGCCGAGGCGAGCCTGCAGGCGGTGGCGGGGCTGGCCGAGGAGCTGCCCGGAGCCGGCCCGTCGGCCGAGCGCGCCCGGCCTTCCTCCCCCGACGATCCGGAGGAGACGGCGGATCCGCCGGACCCGGCCGGACAGCAGGATGCGACCCGCGCCCGGCGCGACCAGGTGGCCGACGACTCAGTGAGCGGAGCAGGAAATGAGTGACTGGGACTCCATCAAGGACGTCTATCTGCAATCGATCCTCGAGACCCTCTTCATGGTGGTCACCACGCTCGTCATCGGCGGGCTGGCCGGGCTGCTGCTGGGTCTCGGCCTCTACTCCACCCGCGAGGGCGGGCTGCTGGCCAACAAGTGGGTCCACACGGTGCTGAACGTCATCGTCAACATCATCCGGCCGATCCCCTTCATCATCTTCGTCACCGCCATCGGCCCACTGACGCTGCGCGTCATGGGCACGACGATCGGCACCAGCGCCGCCACCTTCGCGCTCTGCGTCGCGGCCACCTTCGGCATCTCCCGCATCGTGGAGCAGAACCTCGTCACGGTCGAACCCGGAGTCATCGAGGCCGCCCGCGCGATGGGGGCCGGGCCCTGGCGGGTGCTGTTCTCCGTGGTCATCCCCGAGGCGATGGGTCCGCTCATCCTCGGCTACACCTTCATCTTCGTCTCGGTCGTCGACATGACGGCGGTCGCCGGCGCGGTCGCCGGCGGAGGCCTCGGCCAGTTCGCGATCAGCTACGGCTACCAGCGCTTCAACTGGTCCGTGACTGCGCTGGCCGTGGTGACGATCATCATCCTCGTGCAGCTCGCCCAGTTCACCGGCAACAGGCTCGCGCACCACGCGCTGCGCCGCTGACCGGCGACCATCCGAAGGCCGCAGGCGTCCGTCGCCCGGGCGCCGAAGGGCGTCCTGCCAGCAGTCGGCGCCACAATGGCCCTCATGGGCTGGCAGGAGTTGTGGGCGGGATTCGTCGTGCGTGTGCAGGAGAGCGCGACGCCCGGGCAGCCCCCGGCGAACGGCTGGCTGGCCATCGCGGTGGCGGTGGCCCTCGGGTGCGTGCTGGTGCCCTTCGCGTGGCGGCCGATGCGCACCCTCGTGACCGTCGTCCACGAGGCAGGGCACGCCCTGGTCGGTGTGCTGTGCGGGCGACGGTTCGTCGGCTTCCGGGTGAGCGCCGACATGTCGGGTGAGACGGTCACTGCCGGGCGTCCGAGGGGGCCGGGCAGGGTGGCCACCACGGCCGCCGGATATCCGATGCCGGCGCTGGTGGGCGCCGGGCTCGTCGCGGCGAGTCTGCACGGCTATGCCGGTCTGGTGCTGATGGGCTCGCTGCTCGTCGTCGTGGTGGTGCTGTGCCATGCCCGCTCGTTCTACACGGTGCTGAGCCTGGTGCTGCTGGCCGCCGCGATCGCCGGGCTGTGGTGGGCTGGCGGGGACGAGCTGTCCGCCGCGGTGGTCTGTGGCACCGGTGTCTTCCTCGTGGCCGGCGGCTGGCGGGGATGGTTGGCGGTGGCCGGCTCGGGGGACGGCTCCCAGGACCCCGGCGTGCTCGCCGAGTTGACGCACATTCCGCGGGTGCTGTGGACGCTGTTCTTCGCGCTCGTCATGGCCGCCCTGAGCTGGTGGACGCTGAGGATGCTCGTGGCGCCGGTCACGGCCGCCGTGCAGGCACTGCTGCCCTGAGGCCGGGCGGCCGGCGCTCCCGGCCGGTCCAGCACAGATGGCGTGGCGTGGTGCCGGCGCCGCCCGACGGCGATGGCTCAGAGCGAGGGCTCGCCGTGGGCCTGCTCCCAGGCCTGGCGGGCGTCCAGCACCTGCCCGACATGGGACTCCGCCCACTGCCGGGCCGCCCGCACCGGTTCGCCGAGGGAGCGACCCAGTGCGGTGAGCTCATACTCCACCCGCGGCGGCACCTCGGCGAAGACGCGCCGGGCCACCAGCCCGTCCTGCTCCATGGTGCGCAACGTGTGGGTGAGGACCTTGGGGGTCACCCCGCCGACCGTGGCCCGCACCTGGGTGAAGCGCAGCGGGCCCGCCTCCAGGGCCTCGACCACCAGCGGGGTCCAGCGGCCGCCCATCCTCGCGAGCACGGTGCGCGAGGGGCAGGCGGGATCCATCACGTCCGCCTGTTGGGACAGCTGTTCGATCGGGCTCGCGTCGATACTCATGGCGCCATGATATCTCACAGATACTGAGTTTCCTTGAAGATATTGCTTTCATGTGGATAGCGTGAACGCATGTCATGGCCGCGAGGATCCGCCGCGCGGCCGGCCGATGGATGGAGGGCATCATGAAGATCGTCGTTGTCGGGGCAACCGGCATGGTGGGCAGCCGCATCGTCGCGGAGGCGCTGCACAGGGGCCACGAGGTGGTCGCCGTGACACGCAAGGGCACACCGGTGGACGGAGCGACCGCCGCGAGCGCCGACCTCACCGACACACCGGCCGTCCTGCGCCTGACCGAAGGTGCCGATGCGCTGGTCATCGCGGTGCCGCCGTCGCGCACCAGCCCCGAGCCGGTCGAGGTGAACATCGAGGCGCACCAGCGCATCATCGACGCCAGGCCCCGGGCGAGGGTGCTGGTCGTCGGAGGCGCCGGATCGCTGCTCGTCGACGGCACCCGCCTCATGGACACCCCCGGATTCCCCGAGGTCTACAAGCGCGAGGGTGGCTGGGGATCGGACCTGCTGGAGCACTACCGCGCCGCCGGCGAGACCCTGGACTGGGTCTTCATCTCCCCGTCCCCGGTCATCGAGCCGGGGGAGCGCAGCGAGCACTACACAGTCGGCACGGACAGCCCCGCCGGTGAGCACGTGAGCGCCGAGAACTTCGCGGTCGGCGTCCTGGACGAGCTCGAGAAGCCGGCGCACCGTCATGAGCGGATCACTTTCGCCGACTGAATTTCCCGCCGGCGCGGGCAATTCCACACCGAACCTGGCTGTCCTCTAGTATTCGACCCAGAGCGCAACGGCGGCCGACGCCCGTTGCGTCGCTGGGGCGAAATGCTGGAGCAGCTGGAGTAGGGAGACCCGCCCGTGGCATCGATCAGTGTGAGTCGCCGGAAAGTCCTGGTCGCGGTTTCTGCGGTCGTCGTGCTGGCAGTCGCCGTGCTGATCATCGTCAACAGGGTGGCGCAGTCCCAGAACGAGGCCTCCGGCCTGCCCGTGACCATCACGAACGCCACCGATTCCGGCGAACCGGTCTACCTCTACGTCATTGCCACCGACAACTCCCACACCGACGGCGACAGGCTCGGCTGGGTCGACGAGAGCGGCAGCTTCCACCTCTGGCCGAAGACGAGCGGCAGTGAGCCGCAGGCGGCGCCCGATGTGGCGATCAGCGGGCCGGGGCGCGGGGCGAGCAGGAGCCTGGCATTGCCGGCGAATGTCTCGGGGCGGATCTACTACTCGATCGGGCACAAGCTCGACTTCTCACTGGTCGGTGCCGCTGACGGCACCACCGGCCTCATCCAGCCGGCTCCGTGGAATTCCTCGGACGCGAACCGGAACACCCAATTCGACTGGACCGAATTCACCTACACCGGAAACGGGAAATCGGGCGCCGGTCTGTGGGTGAATCCCACCCAGGTCGACCAGCTCGCGATTCCCGCCACCGTGAGTGTCACCGCCGGAAACGGCACCACCGCAACCACCGGGGCACTTCGCGCCGGCGGCGGCCAGCAGGTGATCGACACCCTGGCGGCCGATCCCGTCTGGGCGCCCACGGTGGTGAGGAATTCCGCCGGATCCGTGCTGAGGGTGCTCGCGCCCGGCCATGCCACCCAGGCCGGCCTGCTGCCCGGCAGCTATCTGGACGACTACATCAGCACGGCCTGGTCGGCCTACACGACGAAGACCCTCACCGTGGTGCCGTCCTCCGACCAGCCGAGCGTGCAGTTCTTCGGGCACACCGCCGGCGACGTGATGACCTTCACCGACACCCACGGCGCCACGGTGGCCTCCTTCGAGAAGCCCTCGAGCGCCGACGTCTGGGGTTGCGACGGGAAACTCAACGGGGTCGGGAACGCGACGCTTCCAAACGACCAGACCACCGGCCCCATCGCGCGCACGTTGTGCGCCGCGCTGACCCGCGGCACGCTGGGCAGCTCCGCCACCGAGCCGGTCAGCGATCCGGCGGGCCACTACACGAACACCTCGGGGCTCAACCGCTACGCGAAGGCAGTCCATGCGGCGATGGCCGACGCGAAGGCCTATGCCTTCCCCTTCGACGACGTCGGCAACCAGGAGTCGCTCGTCTCCCAGCAGGACCCGACGAGAATGACGATCACGCTGGGCTCCCTCACCGGCTCGTCGTCCGCGGCGGCCGGCAGCGCATCGGCAGCGTCCTCCGCCTCCGGGGCATCCGCCTCCCGGACGCCGGAGGCCAGCACGTCGAGCGCCACCTCCTCATCCACCGCAGTCTCCTCGTCGGCCTCCGACACACCGGCTGCGGGCAGCGAGGTGGTCGCCGTCACCGTGCCGGCCGATGCCCCCGGGTGGGCCACCCTCACCCTCGGTGCCGGGACCGGCCCGGGAATCGTGACGGTCCAGGTGGAGGGCGGATCCACGTCCACGGCGGCGGTGGACGGCGCCGGCAGCGTGCGGGTCGATCTGGCGGCCCCGGCAGGCAGCCACCAGGTGTCCATCAGCTCGACCGGGCCACTGGGCCCGGCCTCGATCGCGCTGCCCTGAGCGGGCCGGGCCGCCGAGCGGGGGTTTCGCCCGCGGACTGAGATGGCCCTGTGGGCAGTGGTTACTATTCCTGTCACAACGCACCGGCTGCCGCCGCACTCTGCGTGGCCGTGGTGAAACCCTCTCAAGGAGCTCCGCCACATGACATCGAAGAGAAGCACCACCCGCCGAAACGTCATCGTGCTGGCCGCGATCGTCGCCGTCGCACTCATCGCCTGGCTCGTCGTCGCCAACCTCTTCCGGGCCCGCACGCCCGGCTCCTCCGCCAGCCCGGCGGGCTCCGCCACGTCGGGTGCGTCATCGGCCGGGCCGGTCGACCCCTCCAGCCTGCGGATCGACTTCGCCAACAACACGGGTTCCGACACCCCGCTGTACGTGTACATCGTCGGGACGTCCACGACCATCACCACCGGCGACAAGCTCGGATATGTCGACGGCTCAGGCCATTTCCAGCTCTGGCCGACGACCGGCGGCACCACTCCGGTGGACGCCCCGGACGTGGCGATCCAGGGGCCGGCCAGCGGTTCGTCGATGACCCTGCACCTGCCGGTGGGCATGTCGGGCCGGATCTACTACGCGCTGGGCCACAAGCTCTCCTTCGGCCTGGTGGGCGCCGGGGACGGCACCACCGGCCTCATCCAGCCTGCGCCGTGGGACTCCGGCGACAAGAACTACGGCACGCTGTTCGACTGGACCGAGTTCACCTTCACCGGTGGCAGTGCCTCGGGCACCGGGTTGTGGGCCAATCCCACCCAGGTCGACCAGCTGGCCGTGCCGGCAACCGTCGGCGTCACCGGCCCCGACAACGCCTCCAGCTCCACCGGGACGCTGCTCGCGGGCGGGCGCAAGCAGGTGGTCGACGCCCTGCAGGCCGACCCGGCGTGGGCGAAGTCCGTGGTCAGGGACTCCTCCGGCAATCTCCTGCGGGTGCTCGCCCCCGGGCACGCCACCGCCGCCGGTCTGCTGGCCAAGGACTACCTCGACGAGTACATCTCCAAGGCGTGGTCCGCCTACACGAGCACCGCGCTCACCGTGGTGCCCTCCGAGCAGCAGCCCGACCGCAAGTTCTCCGGTCGCACCTCGGGCGATGTGATGAGCTTCACCGACTCCAGCGGCGCCACCGTGGCCTCCTTCGCGAAACCGAGCAGCGCCGATGTGTGGGGATGCGACGGCAACCTCAACGGCGTCGGGAACGCGACACTTCCCAACGACCAGACGATCGGGCCGATCTCACGCACCCTGTGCGCCGCGCTGACCCGCGGCACGCTGGGCACCGCCGACACCGAGCCGGTCACCGACGCGGCGAAGTTCTTCACGAACAGCTCGGGGCTCAATCTCTACGCCAAGAGCGTCCACGCGGTGATGAAGGACGGGCGTGCGTACGCCTTCCCGTTCGACGACGTGGGTGCCCACGAGTCCCTGGTCTCCCAGTCGAACCCCAGCGCGATGTCGATCGCCCTGCAGCCGCTCACCTGACGGCGGGGTCCGGGCCCTCAGATGCCCATGACCTTGACCGGCTTGAGCGTCACGTCCTCGAGCAGGGCCGCGATGATCGACGAGTAGTCGCCGGTGACGGGCCGGCCGAGCACGCCGGCCCAGGCCGGGGTGATCTGCGCGGCGTGGTACTTGTGCCCGTAGCCCTCCGGCACATTGCGGCAGACCGGCATGTCGCTGGCCACCTGCCAGAAGGTGACGAAGGGCCACCAGTGCATCACGGCCATCGGGCTGTTGGGCACCCGCCGGGAGTCCAGCCACGCCGGGCGTCGCCACAGCAGCTTCGTCGACCACCAGACCACCGGGTCCGTGTCGTTCTGCAGGTAGACGATCCGCGGATGCCCCCAGGTCGCCAGGCGGGTGCCGAACTCGTCGCTGAGCAGCTCGGGGCCGTTCTTGGCGAAGCGCACCTGACGCCCGCTGTCGATCACCGGGTCGACGACCGTCGAGCCCGGTGCCCGCCGTTCGGTCATCAACTCGTGCATGGGGGTGAAGTCCGGGGTGCCCAGCCACACGGCGCCGTCGATGCGGGCGAGCATGTCCTCGGGCGTCTCGAAGATGCCGTTGCTGCCGTAGGCGCCCAGCGACTCCCCGGCCAGGTAGAGCTTCGGTCGCTCGCCGGCGGGCAGCTCGCGAAGGCGCGCCTCCACGGCCTCGAAGAGCAGCCGGCTGGCGGCCACCGGCACCTCCTTGCCGGTGAACAGGGTGATCGCGCTGGGCAGTCCCGAGTACTGGGTCGCCACCGTGCAGCAGTCGCCGCCGGTGAGGTACTCGAAGGCCGAGGCGCTCCACTCGTTGACATTGCCGCGTCCCGTGGTCGTGACGATGCAGATCGCGGCCCTGCGCCAGGCGTCCATCCGGTCCATCTCGGCGACCGCGGCCCGGGCGATCTCGTGCAGCGTGCGCCCGTCGAGGGCGGCGTAGGCCCGCAGCGGTTCGAGCGCGGGCCTGCCGGTGACCTGCTCGATCCTGGCCCGGTCCGGCCCGCTCGAGACGAAACGCTTGCCCTGCAGGCCCAGGCTGTCCCAGGCCTCGCGCGAGGGGGCGCTGCCCGAGCGGCCTGGCTCGGTGGGCTGGGTGACGCCCGGCGGGGTGGTGCGGTCGAGACGCTCGGAGGCGGTGCGGCCGACACCGCAGATTCCCTTGAGGATCACCTGGTCGAAGACCACGACGATCGTCGCCAGCACGATGAGGGTTGACAGCATCCTGGCCAGCAGGGCCCAGGCCACCCGGCTCCTCAGGTGGTTCGTCATCCAGTCGATGGTCGCCACCGTGCCGCGCCACTGCAGAGCGAAGAGCGCCAGGATCAGGCTCGCGGCGCCGGTCGACATCGCCGCCCAGCTCAGTCCGGGGCCCTCGACCTCGCAGTAGCGCGCCGTGCGGCGCTGGCTGCGCAGGCTGGCCACGGGAATGCCGACCAGGGCCACGGCCAGCAGCGTCATCCCTGCCGCCAGCCAGATCCGCCTGCCGTTGCGCAGATGCACGTGGACGCCCAGCAGGTCGGCGAGCAGGCCGGTCATCCAGCTCACGAGCATTCCCGACTGGTAGCCGAACATTGCCGACAGGGCGGCGATGAGCCCCTGAAAACCCCATGGCCGGGGAAGCAGGGAGGGGGAGTAGGCGGCGGTGTAGCCGATGAGCCCCCCGGTGATGCCCGTCGCGGACAGGCCCGCCAGGTGCGCCGTGCGCCAGTCCAGCAGCCGCTCGAAGAGCTGGACGCGCAACTGCTCGGTCACCGGATCGCTCCGGCGCAGGTGTGGCGCCATGGCGCCCAGCCTATGCACTCGGCTCGGCTCGTCGCCAACCGGGCCGGGGCTCGCCGCGCCGCCGGGCAGTCCTGTGGGCGTGGCGGGGTTCAGCGGCCGGAGCGGGTGGTCCCGCGCCGTGGCGGCGCGCTCAGCGGATCGGCCGGCCACGGGTGTTTGGCGTAGCGGGCCCGGTTTTCCGCGCGCACCTGCTGGTAGGCGCCCGACCAGAAGGAGGACAGATCGTCGGTGATGGCGAGTGGCCGGCGCGCCGGGCTGAGCAGCTCCATCACCACCGGGACGCCGCCGATCCGGGGACTCTCGCGCATCCCGAAGCACTCCTGCAGCTTCACCGACAGGGCAGGGCGTCCGTGGGGCTCGTCGGGGTCCGGGTAGCGCACCGGGACGGCCGAGCCGGAGGCGACCGTGAGGCGGGGCGGGGCCAGCCGGTCGAGTTCGGCGCGCTGGTGCCAGTCCAGCAGGGCGTGCAGTGCGGCGGTGAGGTCGATGTGGTAGCTCGAACCGGTCGTTCCCGCGCGGCCGGCCAGGAGCCGCTCGGCATTCGCGAGGAGCGCCTCGGCGCGCATGTCCGGCCAGCCGGGGCCGAGCTGGGAGTGCAGGAAACCGAGCCGGGCACGAAGTGCCAGGGCGGCCGGTGACCAGCGCAGTGGTCCGGGCTCGTCGAGGCCCAGGCCCCGTGCCGCCAGCTCGGCCAGCAGCACCGGGCGTGCCTGTGTCGGTGTCGGGCGGATCGGGGTGCTGGTGAGCAGGATCGCGCCGAGCCGGCTCTCCCGCCTGCCCTGCACCCTTCCCGAGCCGGGATCCCAGCCGAAGACCTCCGTCGAGCCGAGCAGCTTCTCCCCGGCCTGCAGCGCCAGCTCCTCGTCGAGCACGGCGGCCGCCCGGATGAGGGTGCCCGAGCTCTGCGGCCCGCTCGCGACACGGCTCAGCTCGGTGACGGCGAGCCACTGCGCCGAGCCGAGCGTGGATTCTCGGGGCAGCTCCGCACCGGTGCCCGAGGCGGTGAGGAAGCTGCGCGAGCCCGGCTCGCGCCGACGCGCGATCCACTCGGGTCTGGCCAGCGCGGCGACCAGCCCGAGCGCCGTGGCGTCATCGGGTGTCGTGCCGTGGGCGCGCAGCCCGTCGGCGTCCCGACGGTGGACGCCATGCTCGTCACCGTCCTCGCGCAGGGCCGTGTCGGCGATGCGTCTCAGCCGTGTCGACTCGTGTCTCCAGCGGCCCGACGCCGGGCCGTGCCCGCGGGCCAGCAGCGACCACAGCTTCGACAGGTCGCCTCCCGGTGCCCGCTCGTCGGCGTCGAGCATCGCCACGATCTGGGCGGTGCGCCGGGTGCCGATCTCGGGGACTCCGGCCAGCAGCGCCCGCGCCAGTCTGGGCTCGGTCGGCACCAGGGACAGTCTGCGGCCCAGATCGGTCGGCCGCTCGTCCTCGTCGAGCGCGCCGAGGCCCTGGAGCGTCGCGACGGCCCGGTCGAGGGCGTCGCCCGGCAGCGGGTCCGGCCAGGCCATCCCGGAGCCGCGCGCCGATCCCCAGCAGGCCAGCGTGAGGACGGTCGGGCTGAGCTCTGCGACCTGGGCCTCGGGGGTGGCGTGCTCGTCCATCCGCGCCCAGCTGTCCCTGGAGAAGCAGCGCACCGCGCGTCCCGGCCCGAGGCGCGCGGCCCGTC
>JBAQVA010000096.1:0-1939 GCA_049297835.1 Propionibacterium sp. | reverse complement strand
CTCGACAGGATTGAGCGGCTCGGAAACAAGGTTCCCAATCCGACCATCATGTTCGTCTACCTGATCGGTTTCATAGCGATCCTGTCGATGGTCCTTTCCTGGTTCCACGTCTCGGTGACCGACGAGGTCGTCACGCCCGTCCCGACCAATGAACTGGAACAGATCAACCGGATCCTGGGCGGCACACTCGTTCCCTTCGACACCAGCGACGGGTCCGTCACCACCCTTCCCAGCTATGTGACCTCGCAGCAGACGGTTGCCGTCCGCTCGCTGCTCTCGATTCCCGGACTGCGCGAATTCTTCTCGTCATTCGTCTCGAACTTCGCCGGTTTCTCCGTGGTCGCCGTGGTGCTCGTCGCGATGGCCGGCGTCGGTGTCGCCGAGCATGCCGGCCTGATGGGCGCGCTCATCCGCAAGATCGTCAAGGTGGCACCGCCCAAGTGGCTGGCGCCGGTGCTCATCTTCGTCGGGGTGCTCTCCTCGGTCGCCTCGGACGCCGGCTATCTGATCCTCATCCCGCTCGCGGCCGCCGCATTCCTGTCGGTGGGGCGTCACCCGCTGGCCGGCATGGCCGCCGCCTTCGCCGGTGTCGGTTCGGTCTTCACCGTGAATCTGCTCATCACTCCCTCCGACTCGATGATCACCGAGATCACGAACGGCGCGCTGGGGGTCAGCGCCCCGCACCTCACCGTGACGGCGAACTTCTTCTTCTCGATCGCCTGCTCGTTCCTGCTGACCGCCGTCGCGGTACTGGTCACCGTGAAGGTCGTGGAGCCCCGGCTGGGCGTCTACGACCCGGACGAGGGCGGTGCAGCCGCGGGGGCCGACGAGGTCGACGAGAAGTCCGAGGCCAGGGGGCTCAGGTTCGCGCTGTGGGCGCTCGCCGGATTCGTCGTCATCGCGCTCGCGCTGACCCTGCCGCCCGGTGCGCCGCTGCGCGACGCCCAGACCGGAAAGCTCATCGGCATGACGCCCTTCATGGAGAGCCTCGTCTTCCTGATCTCCCTGGCGTTCCTGGTCTGCGGCATCGCCTACGGGCGGGGCGCCGGCACCCTGCGCGGCGGCAACGAGACGGTCGCCGCGATCAACAAGACCTTCGGCTCCCTCGGCGCGCTGCTGGTGATGTTCATGATGATCGCCCAGTTCATCGCGCTGTTCAACTGGACGAACCTGCCCACCATCGCGGCGGTGGAGGCGGCACATCTGCTGGAGCGGGCAAGCGTTCCCGCGATCGTCCTGCTGCTCCTGTTCATCCTGGTGATCTTCGTCCTCGACATCATCCTGCCGGGGCTGGTTCCCAAGTGGGCCATCTTCGCGCCGGTGTTCATCCCGATCTTCTCCGCGCTGGGCGTGGCGCCCCAGACCCTGCTGGCGGCCTACCGCGTCGGTGACGGCCCCATGAACGTGCTCACCCCGCTGATGGTCTACATGCCGTTCATCGTCACGGTGGCCCAGCGCTACAAGAAGGACGCCGGGATCGGCACCGTCATCGCGCTGATGATCCCCTACGCCATGTGGATCCTCGTCGCGTGGATCGTCATCTTCGCCGCCTGGTTCCTGCTCGGAATCCCCTGGGGTCCGGGCTCCCCCGTCCACATCTGAGCCGTCCCGCGCGGCCGACCGCACGGCCCCGGCGCAGCAGCCCACCCGTGCAGCACAACGACACATCAGTCACCCACACCGAGGAGTGCTCAACCCATGGATACCGATCGACTTGATCTGATCGTCCCGAGTCTCGCACTCGACGTCCGCCCGGAGGTGGGCACCGAGGTGCCCGGCGAGGTGGACGCCGTGGCCGTACTCCTGACCACCGACACCCAGCCACCGGCCGAGCTCGGCCTGGACCTCGCGGCACTCGCCCGCGCCGGGTTCACGCCGACCCCGGGCTCGACGCTGGCGCTGGCCACCGCCAGCGGCCCGGTGCGGGTCGCGGTGGGCC
>JBAQVA010000095.1:0-9823 GCA_049297835.1 Propionibacterium sp. | reverse complement strand
CCGCAACACCGGACGATCACAAGGCTTACTACCCCGGTTCACATCCCGTCACGATCCGTCTGACCGGTGACCTGGGCACGGACCGGGTACTCGGGGCCCAACTGGTCGGCGCGTTCGGAGCCGAAATCGCCAAGCGAGTCGATGTCCTCGCGACAGCAATCCACACCGAGCTGACCATTCCGCAGCTCTGCGATCTCGACCTCACATACACCCCTCCCCTCGCCGCGCCCTGGGACGCCATCCAGTCCACGGCACAGCTCTGGGCACCGAGGACGGTCCCGAAGCCAGCGTGACTCCGGATCAGACGGGCCGACGCCGCCCCGTCCGCTGCGATCCCTCCGGTACAGGCTCTGAAATCCGCTCCCGGTGGTCGGATCCCGGGCACCGTGGTGAGGACTGACGGTACGAACGGCCCGGCTCGCGACGCCCTGTCACGACGTTGCTGACCCTGCGACTGTCCGGAGGCGTTCCCATTCCGTCAGTGCACCACGCGCACCCGGTTCCGGCGTCATCAGCTCCGTGAGAACGGCCTCCTGACGGCCCGCGCGGACGGCACGCAGTGCAGCCAGGATGGACGCCAGGTCGACGGCCTCCTGGAGGAGTGCCCCGGCCACCGCGGGGAGGACTCCCCACACCGCGATCACCATGAGCCCCAGACTCATTCCGATGCCCAACCAGATCGCCCCGTGTGCGACGCGAACAGTGCGACGCGCGATGGCGATCCCCGCCGCGACCCTGCTGAGATCGTCGACGAGCACGACGACGTCTGCCGATTCACTGGCCGCCGTGGCACCCCGGGCGCCCATCGCGATGCCCACGTCGGCCGCCGCCAGGACAGGTGCATCGTTGATGCCGTCGCCGACCATGGCGACCGGACGGTCGGCCATCGAACTGACTGCCTCGACCTTGTCAATGGGCATCAGCGCCGACCTGACCTCACCGATACCTGCTGCCTGCGCGACATGACGTGCGGTGGCCTCTGTATCTCCGGTGAGCATCGCGACATGTCGAACGCCAAGACGTGCCAGGGCCTGTACTGTGCCGGGAGCATTGGCGCGCACGTCATCGCTCAACAGGATCCGGCCACGGTAGCCCTCGTCGTCCCCGACATGAATGGCGATCTGGCCAGGCACGAGTGGACGCCTCGGAACTGGCCTCCCGGTGATCGCCGAGACGTGATCGGCACGGCCGACCACGACATGGCGTCCTTCGAGCTGTCCTGCGATGCCGGCTCCCGTGGTCTCCTCGACGGCGTCCACGGGCAGCTGGTCGAGGCCCCGAGCACGGGCGGCGGACACGACCGCGCCGGCCAGAACATGACTCGAGGCTGCTTCGAGCGACGCCGCGAGGGTCACCAGGTGGTCGACCGTCGTTCCTGGCTCCGGCTCGACGGCCACCACGGACGGATGGCCATGAGTGAGCGTGCCCGTCTTGTCGAACGCCACCGTGCGCACTCGCGAGAGGGTCTCCATGGCTCCACCCGAACGCACGACGACCCCGCCACTCGCCGCCCTGCTCATGCCGGCGAGAAACGCCACGGGTGCGGCAATGAGCAGCGGGCAGGGCGTGGCGACCACGAGGACTTCGGCGAACCGGGTGGGATCCCCCGAGAGCCACCACCCGAGCCCCGCGATCACCAATGCGATCACGGTGAAGGGCACCGCGTACCGGTCGGCGAGCCGAACCATGGGAGAACGGCTCTCGGCCGCGCTCGCCACCAGGTCGACGATCTGCTGGTACTGGCTGTCCTGCGCACAGGCCACGGCGCGAATCCGGCAGGCGCGTTGTTCCACCAGCGCACCGGATGCGACGACGTCCCCCGCCTCACGCATGACCGGAAGCGGCTCCCCCGTGGTCGACGACTCGTCGAAGCTCGCGACGGCGTCCAGCACCGCTCCGTCCACCGGCACGACCTCCCCAGGACGGACCATCACCACGTCGCCAACCACCACATCCGCGGCAGGCACCTCCTGCCAGGTGCCGTCGGCCGCCATCCGGTGCGTCAGCCGGGGAGCACGGTCCAGCAGCACACTGAGATCCCGACGAGCCCTCGAGTTCGCATGGTCCTCCAGAGCCGCGCCACCGACGATCATGAGAGCGATGATCCAGGCAGCCCAGAATTCCCCGACAGCCAGCGTCGCGACGATGGCCACCGCCGCGAGCAGATCCAGCCCCACGTGCCCACGCCGCAACTCCCGAACCATGGTCCAGACCTGCCAGCCCACCACCACGACCGCATTGAGGAACAACACCCAGTTCGCCGGAAATGCTGCACCGGAGAGCATGAGCAGCATGGCCCCCGCCCCAACCAGGAGGGAGAGAAATACCATCGGGTAATTCCGGATGAATCGGAAATTCCACATACCACGATGATGGCGCATCCGGCGGAATCTTTCCAGCAAGGAAAGGCTGACCTCAGCCCGAGTAAATACACGGCGGGCAGCGCCCCCCATGACGGATATCAGGGAAGGCTGCCCTCAGTGCTGATGCCTTTCCGATATCTCCCGGAACCGTTGCCCCACCACAATTCCCGATGCACCGCACATCTGTCGCCCCCGGGCGGGCCGGCTCCTTGTGGCGGACATCACACGCAGGCAGGCGCTGCCCCGTCGAACCGTCGCGGTCAGCTCAGGCAGTGATCATTCCGGTGACCAGCAGCGCGATGATGAGGAGCCCGAGGGCGACCCGGTAGACGATGAACACGGTGAACGAGTTCTTGGAGACAAAGCGCAGCAGCCACGAGATCGAGAAGTAGGCGACCACCATGGAGATGATCGTCCCCACCGCGGTGGGACCCCAGCCGACGGTGCTGGATATCGCTGACGACTGGCTGACAGCCTCCAGCCCGCCCGCGGCGACCAGGGCGGGAATGCCGAGCAGGAAGCTCAGACGGGTGGCCGTCACCCGGTCGAAGCCTCGGAACAGGCCGGCCGAGATGGTGGCACCTGAGCGCGAGATACCAGGGAACACAGGCGCCAGAGCCTGGAAGACGCCGATGACCAGCCCGTCGCGCCACGTCACCTGGTCGATGCCTCGATCCAGTTCCGTCATGCGATCGGCGACTGCCATCACGATGCTCCAGACGATGAGAGCGCCGGCCACGATCCACAGGGACCGCAAGGTGGTCTCGATGGCGTGCTTGAACACGATGCCGGTCACCGCCACCGGAATGGATCCCAGGATCACGGCCCAGCCCATGGTGTAGTCCGGATCGGTGCGCTCCTCCGGGTGGGTGAGACCCCGGAACCAGGCCACCACAATGGCGATGATGTCACCCCAGAAATAGATGATGGACGCGACGATGGCACCCACCTGGATGATGGCGGTGAACGCGGTGATCCCCGGGTCGTCGATCTTGTAGCCGAGCAATTTCTCCACGAACGTCAGATGACCGGTGCTGGACACCGGAAGGAATTCCGTGATGCCCTCGACAATTCCCAAGATGATGGCATGAATCAAGTTCATGAAGACCTCTACCTAGTATGACTTCCGTCGTGGTGCGACCCGGGCGAGCATAACCGCACCGCAGGCCACTGCCGGGTTTCGCTAATGTGGACCCAATCTTCAGTCGACTGCTGCACGGACATCGTGTTCGGGGGCCGGGCTTCCCGTGGTTCACTCCGGAATCACTGCTCGATGTCCGGGTGATGCGCATGCGGTGAGGCCGGCGAATCCCGGGGTGCCTGCCAGCCCGAGTTCCCCGCAGGCACCGACGACGCGGAGGGCCTCGACGGGGCACCCCCGGGCAGATTCCTCGGCGACCACGTGGCGCATTGTCGCCCGCCCGCCGGCCACGACGGCAGTCGCCAGGACATCTGCGGCCACGATGTCGGCGGACAGCACACTCGCCTGGATGACCTCTTCGGCACCAGGCACCCGCCAGATGTGTTCCCCCCGCTCCGCCGTCCCCGACGTCGCCAGCGCTCGGAGGTGATGGCCGTCCAGACGCACCCTGGCGAGCAGTCCGCCGTGTTCGCGGGGGTCGACGATCCCGATGACCCAGCCGGGCCCGGAAGGAGAGCTCCGCACGAGCACGTCCCCGCCGGCATCCAGACACCACGTCGGCATGCCGCAACGGTCGAGAAAACCACCGGCCGCTCGCATGGCGAGTGCCTTGACGACCCCGTCGAGATCGAGACCCCCGGTCGGCGGGTAGGGGGTGAACGCACCGTCGGTCCGCATGTACCACTCCTGCGCGATGCGGAATGCAGACCGAAAGCTCTCGCTCGTGGCCGAGACGTCAACACACCCTGTCGAGACCGCGGTGGCCTCCGAACCGGTACGAAAGCGGCTGAAGCGTGCGTCGTGGTCCACGAAGATTTCCTGCAACTCATCGCGCCGATGCGCGTCGAGGCCCGCAGGGACGTCAAGGGAGATCACTGTCCCCATGGATGGGAAGACCAGTCGCGAGGCCGTGTCGATGAGTCGCGGGCCCCATGGGTCCAGTGGGTCAGGGAGCTGGGGGTCGGCCGCACGCATCAGTGCGCCATCACGCTGCAGCCTTGTCAAGGGCAGACTGCAGGGAGTTGAGGTAGCTCTCGCTGGTGTAGGTGGCGCCCGATACTGCACTGACCTTCGCGCTCTGCGTGGCGAGCACCTCACTGCGAAGCGTCGGCAGGGCATGTGAGGCGATCCGGCGCGATTGACCGTCCGACGCAGTTGTCGTGGCTGAGATGCCCGAGATCCGGCCTGCCGAGACCGTCACCGAGACGGTCCAGTTGCCATAGGGATTGCGCGCAGCGGCTCCCGTGTAGCTTCCGTCGATCAGGCGGGCGCCTGCGGCTCCGGGACCGGCGCTGCCGGAACTGCCACCGGTCACCGGACTGGCAGGCCCAGACGCGGGGATGGCCGACGCCGGTGCCTGTGCCACCGCCACGGTGGATGTGGTGTCCCCGGCGACCGCGCCCGATCCGAGTCTCCACCCGGCCAGCACGATCCCCAGCGATGCGATGACGGAGACGGTCGTTGCTCTCCTGCTCACAGTCCGAACCTCTCGTCGTGGAACTGCCCGTCCGGCAGCCCGCAAGCCCGGGCGTCCGCGCGGACGGCGTCCATGAACCCCTCTGGTCCGCAGACATAGACGTCCGACTCGCAGATCCACGGGGCAAGATCAGCCAGGCTCAGTCGCGGTTGGGAGGTGCTCGACCAGCTGCCCCGAGCATGGTGACCGACCACGGTCACCAGACGCACATGTCGCGCCCGGCACAGGTGGGCGATCTCGTCATGGAGGTAGAGCTGCTCGATCCGGGGCGCCCGCAACACGACCAGCGTCCGTTCGGGCATCACCTGCGCCTCCTCCAGGAGTGCTCGGATCGGCGCGACGCCCACCCCCGCTCCGACGAGGACGAGCCCTGTCCGGCTGCGCGCGCGCTCCCCGAAGATCCCATACGGACCCTGGACGAACACCGGCGTCCCGACCCGCACTCCCTGCAGGGCGACCGTCCCTCTTCCGAGGGCGCGCACGGTGATCCTGAGCCTGTTGCCACGCACGGCCGAACTCACCGAGAACGGATGCGAATGGAACCACAATCGTGGTCCCAGGAAGCGGAAGCTGAGGAACTGACCCGCTCTCACGTCGAGGTCATCGAGTCTCCTCCCGGTCATCTCGATGCATGTGACGTCCGGGGCGATGTGCTGGACGCGACTCACGACGAGCCGCTGCGCCAGCGATGTGATCACAGGTGTCAGCACCCGCCATCGCACCAGGCAGACGAAGCAGACGAGGAAGACTGCTGCCCAGTACCAGCGGGCAGGGCCCTGGGCGAAAACCCGACCCGAGCTGAACTGGTGCGGTATCGCGGTCAGTACCGCGAGGTAGCTGGCCAGATGCACGAGATGCCACAACTCCCGGGGCAGTTTCAGTCTGACGACCGCTGCCGATGTGAACCCGACGAGCGCGAACAGGGCGATCGAGGCGAGTGCCAGCGCTGTGTCCCGCACGCTCGCGAGCATCCAGAGCTCCCCGAGGATGCCACCGCTCGCCGCAGTCATGGTGGACAGGACCAGCAGGACACCATGACTGGTGAGCAGGGTGATCATCGAGACATTGAGCTTCCGATGACGCAGGATGGCGCGGTCGTGACCGATGCTGTGATCGACCGCAGGGATACGCGCCGCGAGGAGCAGCATCTCGCACAGAAGCGCCGTGCCCACGAGTCCGCACAACACACCGAGGGTGTGCAGAGCCGTGCCCGGGCTGGCGAACTCCGCCACGCCACCCTGTGCCAGCCAGATTCCGACAGGCACGACGACCACCAGCACGCTCAGCACGTCCACGGCATCACGTCCAGCCCGGAATCGGCGCGATCGCCGCAGGAGCCGGAGCAGTCCCGGTCCCTCGTCCAGCTGATCGGGAAGCGCACGCTGAGGTGCCTGAAGTGTCATACCGGTCAGCGTCGAAGGCCCTCCTGTGGAGGTCATGATTCCTCTCATCCGGCTCTACACTCGCCCAGGCGTGATGGGCCGACCATCGCCGGGTCGTGCGTGCTGCATGACCGTGACCAGGGCCGCGATCAGCGCGACCCCCACGGCACTCACGGCGGCCGATCCGATGCCGAGGCCTCCTCGATCGGGCCCCGTACCCAACCAGTCCGCAACGGACGCACCCAATGGGCGAGTCATCACATATGCCCACCAGAAGGCCGCAGTGGCAGGCAGGTGGCCGAGGCGGAAGATGATGCCGGGCACCAGGAACAAGCCTGTGAACAGGAACGCCGAACCGAGATATCCCAGACCGGCGGTTGTTGCTGTCAGGTCACCGAATGACGTACCGAGGGAAAACGTCGCCAGGACGACACTCCAGTAGAGGAATTCCCGCCGCCCAGTGGTGATCGAATGCACCGAGAGGGTCCCCTCCAGGCGACGCCACACCACGAAGAAGCAGGCGAGAATGACGGCGAACGCACACGTCGACGCCCAGTAGGGAACGCCGAGCGCGATGTGGATGACATCGGCAACCATCGTGCCGAAGATCGCCACCATCGTCACGAACAACCAGTAGCGCCACGGTACGTACCGTTTGGCAGTGAATTGGACGACGAAGCACACCACGAAGGCTGACCCGGCTGCAAGCACCACCAGCACCGGATCGTAGGTCTTCACCAGGTGATCGGACGTCGCCTCACCGACACCCGTGGACACGAGCTTGACCACCCAGAACAGGAGGGTCACGGCGGGAACGCGGACCATGGCCCCCGAGGGGATGCGAGCGCGCCCGAGCTCGTGAACGGGCTGGACGGACGGTGCCGTCACGGCGCCACCTGCGGGTTCTGATCACGCCGGCGCCGCGCAAGTGCAGCAACAGCAATCGGAATGAGCGAGACTGCCACCACGATGAGCATGAGCACGTCGACATTGCTCGAAACCCAGGCAATTCCGCCCAGGAACGAGCCGAGCAGGGCGAGCCCAAAGCTCCATGCGAAGGCACCGATGACATTCCATGTGCTGAACTGCCGGTGCGACATCGTGGAGATCCCGATCGCCGGGGACATGAAGGTGCGGACGATCGGGACGAACCGTCCGACCACGACGGCAAACCGCCCATATCTGGCGAAGAAGGCGTCGGCCTCGTCCAGATACGTCGTCCTGAACACCCGTGCTCCGGGCGAGAACAGCTGGCGTCCCCGCCGACGCCCGATCCTGAACCCCAGCTCAGCGCCGAGTGCCGCGGATGCTCCTGCCACGGCGGCCACCACCAACCAGTGAATTCCCAGGGACGCGGCGAGCATTGAGGCCGCGAACACCAGACTGTCGCCAGGCAGGAAGGGGAACAGCAGCCCATTCTCGACGAAGACGATGAGGAAGACCAGCAGCAAGGCAAACGGGCCGGCCGACACCAGAAACCCGGTCATGCCGCTGCCCCGCACCCGAGTGCATCGCACCGCCGCCCGCCCCACCCGCCTGTCGGCATCTGCGCAGTGCTCGAAGGCGCGCTCTGCTCCGGTGCGCCGCGGAATGTGTGACCCATGTCATGGACGTTCATGCTGGCGAGACTGCGGCCGTCCGCTGTGGGGGAGCCGTCTCCCTCATCTGCGCCCAATGAATTCCGGTCGCCCCAATGTCTTCGTGACGCGTCGGGGCCACCGTCGCGGACTCGTCATGGCAGGCGAGCTGCGAATTCCCTGCCGGCGGATCCGCACGTGTCCCTCCGGCTGACGTAGCTCCGCAGGCCCGACCCACTCACGGGCGGAGCCGCTCCTTGAGGTCCTGTGGCAGGAGCAGGGCACGCTCTATCAGCACGTCCATCGTCACGATCGTGACCGCCTGCCCGGCGAGAATGCCGAAGAGCACGAGCAGCTGTGACGCTCCCGCCTGGAGCGGGCTGCCACCGCCGAGCAGGACACCGATGAAGGCGCCCGGCAGGGTGACCAATCCCACGGTCCGCGTGTTGTCGATGGTGGGGACCAGCGCCTCGCCATTGCTGGGTTCGAGAACGAGACGGATCGCGTGTGACCGCAGGAATCCGAGCGAGAGCGCCGCATCGTAGCTGGCGATGCCTGCGCGAAGCGCCGGAAAGGCACGCCTCCCACTCAGGGTGTGCGCAGTCATCATGTTGCCCACGATGATGCTCCCGATGGGGAGCAGGGCGTAACCATTCAGGGGCGCGGCGCCACTGAGGAAAATGATGACCAGCACCGGAAGGGCTCCCGCCGCGATCGCGATGGACGTCCACTGCCAGCTGTGCGTGGTGCCGGCACGGCGAGCAGCGGTGGCGACGGCGACGGCGAACATGACCAGCACGAACAACGCCGAACTCCACAGATGACCGATGGTGGCCACCACGACGAAGGACACGCCCAACAGCTGGAGCACAGCCCGGGCACCGGCACGGAGCACAGCCGGAACGAATCCCAGGTGGCCGAACCACGAGGCCAGCGCTGCAAGCGCGAGCAGGAGGACGAGTGCGCTCGCGAGCTGCCAGCTGGGGTCGAGGGACACGCCCACATCATGTCCCTGTCGGCGGGCAACAAGCCACTGACCGGTACGCCTCTAATCTGGCTCCAATGATGCTGCCCCTAGCGTGGAACGGTGCGAACGAATCCGGTGGAGGGACACAGATGAGACTGCTCGTGGTCGAGGACAACACGCGGCTCAGCTCCGTGCTCGTCCAGGGATTCACCGCCCGGGGATTCGTCGTGGACGTGAGTGGGACGGGCCCCGGCGGCGTCGAGAAGGCAGAGCAGGAGACATATGACTGCATCGTCCTGGACATCATGCTTCCCGGGTTGAACGGATATGACGTCCTGAAGGCCATCCGGGCCCATGATCCCGCCATCCCGGTGCTCATGCTCACCGCGAAGACAGGCGATCTCGACGAGACGGATGCCTTCGACCTCGGTGCCGACGACTACGTCACCAAACCCTTCAGCTTTGCCGTACTCGTCGCGCGGGTCAATGCCCTGCTGAGACGAGGACGGGTGACCCGTGACCCCGTACTTCGGGCCGGGGGCCTGGTGTTCGACACGATCTCCGGTCGGGCAAGCAGGGACGGAGTCGGAATAGTCCTCACCACCAAGGAGCGCACACTGCTTGAGTTCCTCATGGTCCATGCCGACGAGATCCTCACCCGCAGCCAGATACTCGAGCACTGCTGGGACTCCGTCTACGAGGGGACGAGCAATGTCGTCGAGGTCTACATCCACTATTTGCGCGCGAAGATCGATGAGCCCTTCGGCGTCCGGAGCCTCCTCACCCGGCGAGGCGCCGGATATCAGCTCGTCGCCGTCGAGACCACCGGGGCAGATGCACGGGAGACGCGATGAAGCATCCGGGCACCACCGCGAAGATCTGGGGTTTCGGCGTGGCGCTGCTCGCAGCGATCATC
>JBAQVA010000094.1:0-21142 GCA_049297835.1 Propionibacterium sp. | reverse complement strand
GTGCCGATCGGCACGGGCCCACTTCTGCCTGCCCCGGAACGGAGTCCTGCGACTCGCCGTGTCCGGAAGCCTCGATCAGGCCGTGAAGGGACCGTTCCCCTGCTGGGTCTGGTCCTGGGTGACCGGGTCGGTCCTGCGGGCGGTCTTGCGCTGGATGAGCAGCTGCACCACGCTGAGCAGCAGCGTGCTCAGGATCAGCCAGCTGATCGCCTTGACCACCGGCACCTGGGGATCGGCGGGATCCGGGGGCTCCTCGCCGGTGACCCGGCGCCAGCTGCCCTTGAGCAGGCGCTGCCCGAGGATCGCGACAGCTGCACTCGCCGCGGCGCTGAGAATCTTGACCTGGAGCTTCTTGTTCGCTGCCATTGGCTCTCCCGTCCCATCTGTGCCGCACTCCTGAGACGACCGCAGGTGTGTCAGGCGACTCCTCCATCCTAGGGCCACGGTCCGTCACGGGGCGCGATCTCGCGGTCACCTGCGCCGGGGCGTGCCCGTGTCTGCCGGATCGGGGCGCGCCCGGGCGGACCGCCCGCCGGACTAGTGTGGGAGCCGGTGTGCCGCCGAGGCACATCCCCTCCCCGAGGGACCGGCACGATGGTGGGAGAGCCGTGATCTTTGGACGCAAGAAGCGCACGACGGACGACGTCGACGGCGACGAGGCGGATGCCGTCGTGACGCAGCCCGAGGACACCGAGGAGTCTGCCGACGGCGCGGACTCCTCGTCCGGGACCGGGGACTCCGCCGACGACTCGACGGAGGCGACCCGCGAGGCGCCCGCCGACGAGTGGGAGCTGTTCGACGAGTCGAAGGACTGGCGCGAGGAAGGGCCGTTCGACGTCTCCGAGGTGGACCTCGAGGCAGACGAGATCGAGCGCCTCGACTTCGGCTGCCTGGTCCTCACGCCCTTCGACGGCATGCAGCTCCAACTCCAGGTGAACCAGGAGAGCCAGCAGGTGCAGGCCATCCTGGTCGTCCAGGGCCAGTCGGTCCTCGAACTGTCCTTGTTCGCTGCTCCTGCCCACCACAGCATGCTTGCCGGCGTGCGCGCCGAGATGCTCGAGAACACGACCACCGCCGGGGGCACCTTCACGCTGTCCAAGGGTCCCTTCGGGACGGAGGTCCGCCGGGTCATCCCGGTCACCTCACCCGAGGGGCAGCACGGCTACCACGTCTCGCGCACCTGGTTCGCCCAGGGCCCGCGCTGGCTGCTGCGCGGAGTCGTGATGGGCGAGGCCGGGCTCTCCGAGGGCAGCGGCGGAGCCGCGGAGCTGCTCTACGAGTTCTTCGCCAACACCGTGGTGCGCCGCGGCGATCGCCCCATGGTGCCCGGCGACCTCATCACCTTGAGCCTCCCCGAGAGCCTCAAGACCCAGCCGGATCCCGAGTGAGATCGGGCGGACACGTCACACCATGCCGACCACTGGAACCGACAGGACCGGGCGGGTACGCCCCGAATCGCGACTGAGACGCTGGCTGAGGCGGCTGATCAGCTCCGACCGCCAGCTCGAGTCCGAAGAACTCGTCGAGCAGGCCGTCAGATCGGGTGCCACGCCGATCGGCGAGCTGACCGACCGTGAGCGGGTGACCGTCCAGGGCACCGTCTCGGTCGTCACCCTCAATCCGGGCGAACGCCACCGCTGGCTCGAGGCGGACCTCACCGATGGTTCGGGGAGCGTCACGCTGATCTGGATGGGCCGGCGCACCATTGCCGGGGTCGACCCGGGCCGCCAGCTGCGGGCCGAGGGTCTGGTCAACCGCACCGGCGACACGTCGGTGATCTACAACCCGAAGTACAAGCTGCTCGCCTGAGTGGTGCGCCCCGGCGAGCTCCGCCGGGCGGACCCTCAGCGCTTCTTGGCGGGCGGCGGCACCAGATAGTGCGAGAGCTCCTTCTCGTGCTCCTCGGAGATGGTGAACAACAGCTCGTCGCCCACCTCCACCGCGGCGTCGCGCTCCGGGGCGCGCGCCCGGCCGTCGCGGACGATGGTGACGAGCACGCCGTCGCCGGGCAGACTCAGCTCGCGCACCCGCGAGCCGATCGCCGGCGACTCCTCGGGCAGGGTCAGCTCCACCAGATTGGCCGAGCCCTTCTTGAAGGTCATCAGCCGCACCACGGCGCCGACGCTCACCGCCTCCTCGACCAGTGCGGACATGATCCTCGGCGTGGACACCGAGACGTCGACGCCCCAGCGCTCGTCGAACATCCACTCGTTGCGCGGGTGGTTGACCCGGGCGACCGTCCGGGGCACCCCGAACTCGGTCTTGGCCAGCAGCGTGTGGACGAGATTGGCCTTGTCATCGCCGGTTGCGGCAATGGCCACGTCACAGGTCTGCAGGTCTGCCTCGGCGAGCGAGTCCATCTCGCAGGCATCGGCCAGCAGCCACTCCGCCTCGGGCACGGTGTCGGACTTGATGGAGTGCGGGTCCTTCTCGATGAGAAGCACCTCATGCCCGTTGGCGATCAACTCCCGGGCGATGGACCGACCGACGTTTCCGGCTCCCACGATCGAAATCCTCATGCCTGGGTTGCCCTTCCTTCCGTGTGGACCGATGACTCAATGACGTTCGGGGACTGCTGACAGCGTGCGGAAGACCGACTGCGCGCGGTCATTGCTCATCGCGATGTACAGCACGTCGCCCTCCTGGAGCAGCAACTCGGCCTGGGGGATGAGCCCGCTGCCGAGCCGGGTGAGGAAGGGCACGCGCACGTGCAGGGTCGACTCCAGCTGCTGGATCGAGGTGCCCGCCCAGTGCGGGTCGAAGGGCACCTGGAGCAGGGAGGTCATTCCGGAGGGATCGCGCCACACCGGCGTGGCGACATCGGTGAGGAGCCTGTTCATCACCTGGCCAGCCGCCCAGCGCACCGTGGCGACGGTGGGGATACCGAGCTTCTCGTAGACCTCGGCGCGTCCCTGGTCGTAGATGCGGGCCACGACGTTCTGCACGCCGAACTCCTCGCGGACGACACGGGCCGCGAGGATGTTCGAGTTGTCGCCGCTGGCCACGGCCGCGAATCCGTCGGTCTCGCGGATCCCGGCCTTGAGCAGCACGTCACGGTCGAAACCCACGCCCTTGACGGTGCGGCCCGAGAAGTCGGGGCCGAGCCGACGGAAGGCCTCCACGTTGACGTCGATGACGGCGACGGAGTGGCCGCGCTTCTCCATGACCCGCGCCAGGCTGGAGCCGACGCGTCCACAGCCCATGATCACAAAATGCACCCGAACCTCCGCGATCTGTCGGCGCCGACCCGCGCCCGTTCCGTGCACCCACCACGTCAGTGCGTCCCCAGCGTAGTCAAGGCCCGCCGCTGGTGGTGCGCCGCCCGTGACCAGGGTGTCCGCGCGGGACGCGATGCCGGATCCGGCCGCGCCCCGCACTAGGGTAGGCCGTCGTGAGCATCACCGATGCGGTCAAACGCGTGCTCGTCGGACGCCGGCTGTCAAGTGCACAGCTGGGGGAGACGCTGCTCCCGAAGCGTATCGCGCTGCCTATCTTCGCCTCCGACGCGCTGAGCTCGGTGGCATACGCCCCCGACGAAATCCTCATCACGCTGTCCCTGGCCGGAATGGCAGGCTTCGGCTTCTCGCTGCCGATCGGGCTCGCGGTGGCCGCCGTCCTGCTGGTGGTCGTCGCCAGCTATCGCCAGACCGTGCACGCCTATCCGAGCGGCGGGGGCGACTACGAGGTGGTCACCACCAACCTCGGCCCCTCCGGGGGACTCGTCGTGGCCAGCGCCCTGCTGGTGGACTATGTCCTCACGGTGGCCGTCTCGGTCAGTTCCGGGGTGCAGAACGCCAAGGCCATGATGCCGTTCATCTCAGGCCACGAGGGCGTCATCGCCGCGCTGGTCATCGTGCTCATCATGACCATCAACCTGCGCGGCGTGCGCGATTCCGGCGGCTTCTTCGCCGTTCCCACCTATCTGTTCATGGTGGGTGTCGGCACCATGGTGATCTGGGGGCTGTTCCAGATGTTCGTGCTCGGCCACCGGCTGAGCGCCTCCACCGCCAGCTACACGGTGGTGGGCACCAACCAGTACGAGCCCCTGGTGGGGCTCGGCATGGTCGCACTGCTCGCGCGCACCTTCTCGTCGGGCTGCGCGGCGCTCACCGGCGTGGAGGCGATCAGCAACGGAGTGCCCAACTTCCGCAAGCCGAAGAGCAGGAATGCCGCCACCACCCTGCTGCTGCTCGGCACGATCGCGGTGAGCATGCTGCTGGGCATCCTGGTGATGGCGCACCTGACCGGCGTGAAGATGACCGATGTGAGCGCCGGCTCGTACTTCCTGACGAGCACAGGGGAGCGGATCACCGGCGATCCGACGACCGTGATGGGCCAGCTCGCCCGGGCTGTCTTCTACCCGGGATTCCCGCTCGGCTTCTACTTCCTCATCACCATGACGATGGTGATCCTCTTCCTGGCCGCGAACACCGCCTTCAACGGCTTCCCGACTCTCGGCTCGATCCTCTCGCGGGACGGCTGGCTGCCCCGCCAGTTGCACACCCGCGGTGACCGGCTGGCCTATTCCAACGGCATCATGACGCTGGCCGCCGGCGCGGTCGTCCTGGTGCTCATCTTCAACGCCTCGGTGACGATGCTCATCCAGATGTACGTGGTCGGGGTGTTCATCTCGTTCACGCTGAGCCAGATCGGCATGCTGCGGCACTGGACCAGGAAGCTGCGGACCGAGACCGATCCGGCCACCCGCCGCCAGATGCGGCACAGCCGGGTGATCAACGGCATCGGCATGGTGATGACCGGGATGGTGCTCATCATCGTCGTGGTGAGCAAGTTCGTCCATGGTGCCTGGCTGGCCCTGCTGGCCATGGTGGTGGTCTTCCTCCTCATGCGTCAGATCCACCGGCACTACGAGCAGGTGCGCGAGGAGATCAGCACGATCGAGCCCTCGGACCGGGCACTGCCCAGCCGGGTGCGCGCGGTGGTCATGGTCAGCGCGCTGAACAAGCCCACCGTCAAAGCCATCCAGTTCGCCAAGGCCACCCAGCCCAGCGAGCTGGAGGCCGTCACCGTGGCGGTGGACCCCGACGAGACGGCTGCGGTCGTGCAGGAGTGGGAGACCGACGACCTCTCGGTGCCGCTGAAGGTGATCGACTCGCCCTTCCGCCAGGTGACCGGGCCCTTCCTCGACTACGTGCGGGCGATGATCAGCGAGAATCCCCGCGACATCGTGTGCGTCTACATCCCCGAATACGTCGTGGGGCACTGGTGGGAGCAGATCCTGCACAACCAGACCGCGTTGATGATCCGTACCAGGCTGCACTTCATGAAGGGCGTCATGGTGACCTCGGTGCCCTACCAGCTGAAGTCGAGCCGTGAGCTCGCCGACCGCTACCGCGAGCGCGCCCGGGTCAGCGGGCGGCGATGACCGGCGACGAGCTGCCCGGGGTCGAGCTGCCAGGGACCGGGGAGCTGATCGGCCCGGTCGAGATCGGTCCGGTCGCCCATGGCGGGCACTTCGTGGCGCGCCACGGCGGCCGGGTGATCTTCGTGCGTCACACGCTGCCCGGGGAACTCGTCACGGTGCGTCTCACCGATGTCAGCCACGCCCGCTTCTGGCGCGGCGACGCGGTGGAGGTGCTGCGTGCCTCGCCGGACCGTGTGCCGGCGCCCTGCCCGGTCGCGCTGCGCTGCGGCGGGTGCGACTTCCAGCACGTCCGGCTCGCGGCCCAGCGCCGGCTCAAGGCCGATGTCGTGGCCGAGCAGCTGGCCCGGCTGGCCGGGCTGCATCCGGAGGTGCTCGTCGAGGAGGTCCCCGGTGCGCCGGCCACCGGTCTGGGCTGGCGCACCAGGATGCGTTATCTGGTGGACCGGGGGCACGCCGGTCTGCGCGCGCACCGGAGCAATGACTTCGTCGAGCTGCCTCCGCAGGGTTGCCCGATCGCCGATCCGCGCGGTCCTCGCGGCGCGGAGCTCGACGACTTCGCCGCCCGGGCGGACGACGAGCTGCTGGTGACCACGGCCGGGTCCGGGGTCAGCGTGATGAGCGGCGGGCAGCTGCTGTCCGGCTCGCAGATCGTGCGGGAGAGCGTCAGTGCACGGGCTTTCAGGGTTCGGGCGGACGGCTTCTGGCAGGTCCATCCCGGCGCTGCGACCACCCTGGGCGCGGCGGTCATGGAGGCCCTGCAGCCACGCCCGGGCGAGACCGCCCTGGACCTGTACTGCGGGGTGGGTGTCTTCGCGGCGTCGCTGTGCGATGCCGGCTGCCGGGTCACCGGCGTGGAGGTGGACGGGCCCGCACTGCGACTGGCCCGCACGAACGTGCCCGAGGCCCGCTTCGTGGCGGGAAAGGTCGAGCGCTCCTTCCGGGCGCTGCCGCGCCACAGCGAGCTGGTGGTGCTCGATCCGCCGAGGACCGGGGCCGGGCGCCAGGTGGTGGCCGGGATCGTCGCCCTGTCGCCCCGCCGGATCAGCTACGTGGCCTGCGATCCTGCGGCCCTGGCCAGGGATCTCGCGTCCTTCGGGGCGAGGGGATACCGGTTGACGGCCCTGCGGGCCTTCGACCTGTTCCCGATGACCCACCACGTCGAGTGCCTGGCCGTGCTCGAGCCGTCCGGGGCGTGAGCGGGGGACCCGGCACCCACCGGCGGGCTCAGGGTCAGCCGGCTGCCGGTCGGCGGGGTGCGCTCGAGGACGGGCGTTCGCCGGGCTGGCCCAGCCAGTAGCTGCGCTGGTAGCCGTTGTCGACGTCGGTGATGTCCACGTGCACGATCCCGTTCGGGTCGATCGTGTAGGCCTCCTCGACCAGCGGGGCGTCGTCGATGTGGGCCACCGGCACCGAGCTCAGGTCGGCCACCTCGTGCAACCGGGGGTCGAAGGGGAACAGCACCACACCCAGGGGCGCGATGTCACCGACCGGCTGCCCCTGCTCGTCCAGCCCCGAGTACTCCGCGAAGCGGAACCAGCCGACATTGTGCACGGGACGGTAGCGCCTCACCAGCCGGGTGTTCTCGCCGGTCGGCAGCGTCTCGTCGCGGGAGACGATGGAGTCGAAGGAGACGCCGCGTCCGCTGTCCCATTCGCGGAAGACCCCGAAGCCCCGGGAGAGCCGATCGGTCAGTGTGTAGCCACTGTCCGGGTCCGCGGCGATGGCCAGACCGATCGCCGTCGAGGCGGTCGGATAGGGCGCACGGTGCACCCGGCGGCCGAAGCGGGCACGCAGCATCCGCGGCACGAGCGGCAGCGAGCTGGCACCCCCGGCGACGTAGATGCCGGCCAGGGTGGAATCGCTCACCTCGGAGCCCCGGACGAGCAGCTGGGAGGCGACATCGATGCTGCGGGTGATGAGGGGTTCGACGGCCGAGTAGAAGTCGTCGGTGGGCACCCTGACCGTGGTCTCGCCGACGTCGACGGAGATGCGCCGGGTCTGCGGCGAGAGGGTCTCCTTCGCCTGGCGTGCCTGTTCGCGCAGGTTCGCCAGCTCGTCGGGGGCCAGCCGGTCCTTCGTGACACCGGCCGCCGCCAGTGCCTGGTCCACCAGGACCTCGTCGAAGTCGTCGCCCCCGAGCCGGTTGATCCCCACCGAGTCGAGGACCTCGTGGGCGTGCTCCCGCACCTCGACCAGGGATGCGTCGAAGGTGCCGCCCCCGAGGTCGTAGACGATGATCCGGGTGCGATGCGCGGTCACCGTGCGCTCCTGGCGGTGGGTGTACTCGAAACCTGCCGCGGACGGTTCGTTCATCATCGCGACGACCGGGAAACCAGCCCGCTGGAAGGCCTCGAGGGTCATCACGCGCTGCGCGCTCGTGGCATGCGCCGGCACCGCCACGACGACGCTCTCCAGCTGGTCGTCGGCGAGCATCTCGGAGATGGTGGACTCCTCGGTGAGCGCCGTGCGCAGCGCCGACAGGAATCCCACCAGGACATCCATCAGCCGTACCCTGACGCCCTGTTCCTCGATGACGGCATCGGCCGAGACGTCCGGTGCCGCCAGCGCCCGTTTGAAGGAACGCAGACGCACGCCCGGACGCTCGTCGAGAGCCGCCGGACCGAAGTCCAGGGAACCGTCGGGTCGTACGGCGGCGACACTCGGGAAGTGGTCGAGCGAATCGCCGAGGTGGTCGAAGAAACTGACCACCGGATAGTTGCCACGGTCGGCGAAGGCGACCACCGTCCGAGTCGTGCCGAAGTCGACTCCCAGATGCATGACCACAGCCTAGGCTGTGGCCTCCTCGTGGGTGCGCCCGGCCGATCGGAGGGTGCGTGTCCCGGGACCCCGACATGTGCGTGGCACGGGCAGCGTTCACCCCGGTGGCATCCCGACGAGGGGGCTTCAGCTTCTGCCACACTGGGGAGAGCGCCGGTCGAGAAGGTATCTTGATGTCGAGATAATTCGTGGCAGCTCACGGTTGCCCGGCAGTGCGTCCCAGCAACCGTGGTTCCAGGAAAGGGATTCAATGAGCGTCAACAGTTTCGGGGCCCGATCAGAGCTGACGGTCGGGAAGAAGCAGTACCAGATCTTCCGGCTCGATGCGGTACCGGGGGCGGAACGGCTGCCCTACAGTCTCAAGGTTCTGCTGGAGAACCTGCTGCGGCACGAGGACGGTTCCGACATCACGGCCGACGACGTGCGGGCGCTGGCGAACTGGGATCCGGCGGCGAAGCCTCACCACGAGATCCAGTACACCCCGGCGCGCGTCATCATGCAGGACTTCACCGGCGTGCCCTGCATCGTCGATCTCGCGACGATGCGTGAGGCGATGGCCGAGCTCGGTGGTGACCCCGCCCGGATCAACCCCCTGAGTCCTTCCCAGATGGTCATCGACCACTCGGTGATCGCCGAGAAGTTCGGCACGCCCGAGGCGCTGCGCCAGAACACCGACATCGAGTACGGCCGCAACCGGGAGCGCTACCAGTTCCTCCGCTGGGGCCAGACGGCATTCGACGACTTCAAGGTGGTCCCGCCGGGCACCGGCATCGTCCACCAGGTGAACATCGAGTACCTGGCCCAGGTCGTCCACACCCGCGAGGCCGACGGTGTCGTGCAGGCCTATCCCGACACCTGTGTGGGCACCGACTCCCACACCACGATGGTCGACGGGCTCGGTGTCGTCGGCTGGGGCGTCGGCGGCATCGAGGCCGAGTGCGCCATGCTTGGCCAGCCCGTGAGCATGCTCATTCCGCGGGTCGTCGGCTTCAAGCTGTCGGGTCAGCTGCCGCAGGGCACGACGGCCACCGATCTGGTGCTCACCATCACCGAGATGCTGCGCAAGCACAAGGTGGTGGGCAAGTTCGTGGAGTTCTACGGCTCCGGGGTCGACCAGGTGCCCGTCGCGAACCGGGCGACGATCGGCAACATGAGCCCCGAGTACGGCTCCACGATCGCGGTCTTCCCGATCGACGCCAAGACCCTCGACTACCTGCGCCTCACCGGTCGCAGCGACGAACAGATCGATCTGGTCGAGCGCTATGCCAAGGAGCAGGGTTTGTGGCACGACGTGGACCACGAGGCCCGGTACTCCGAGTACCTGGAACTCGACCTGTCGACGGTGCGTCCTTCGATCGCCGGGCCGAAGCGTCCCCAGGACCGCATTCTCCTGGACGAGGCCAAGCAGGTCTTCGAGCAGGACGTCACCAACTACGTCAGTGACGCCACCGGGCCCGCCCAGCGCGACTTCGGCGGCGAGCAGGTCACCCTCGACAACGGTGCGGTCGGGATCGCCGCGATCACCAGCTGCACGAACACCTCCAACCCCAGCGTCATGGTGGCGGCCGGGCTGCTGGCGAAGAAGGCCGTCGAGCGAGGCCTGAGGCGCAAGCCGTGGGTGAAGACGACGCTCGCGCCCGGCTCCCAGGTCGTGACCGAGTACCTGGCCAAGGCGGATCTGCTCGATCCCCTCGAGGCGCTCGACTTCGACATCGTCGGGTACGGCTGCACGACCTGCATCGGCAACTCCGGGCCGCTCATCGAGCAGGTCAGCTCGGCCGCCAACGAGAACGACCTGGCGATCACCTCGGTGCTGTCGGGGAATCGCAACTTCGAGGGCCGGATCAATCCTGACGTCAAGATGAACTACCTGGCCAGCCCGCCGCTCGTGGTCGCCTATGCGCTGGCCGGGAGCATGGACTTCGACATCACCACCGCTCCGCTGGGGGTCGACAAGGACGGTCAGGAGGTGCACCTGGCGGACATCTGGCCCAGCCCCGCCGAGGTGGACGAGGTCATCTCGCGGTGCATCGATCCGCAGATGTTCAAGAGCAGCTACGCGGACGTGTTCACCGGCGACGAGCGCTGGCAGAACCTGGAGACGCCCTCCGGCGACCTGTTCGCCTGGGACGAGAACTCCACCTACGTGCGCAAGGCGCCCTACTTCGAGGGCATGAAGCACACGGCCGATCCGGTCGGCGACGTGGTGGGCGCCCGGGTGCTGCTCAAGCTCGGCGATTCGGTGACCACCGACCACATCAGCCCGGCCGGGGCCATCAAGTCCGACTCGCCGGCCGGCCGCTACCTCCGGGAGCACGGCGTCAAGCTGCTGGACTTCAACTCCTACGGCTCCCGGCGTGGCAACCACGAGGTGATGGTGCGTGGCACCTTCGCCAACATCCGGCTGCGCAATCAGCTGGCGCCGGGTACCGAGGGTGGGTTCACCAGGGACTTCACCACTCCGGGCGGTCCGGTGACGAGTGTCTACGAGGCGAGCCTGGCCTACCGTGGGGCGGGCGTGCCGCTGGTCGTGCTGGCGGGCAAGGAGTACGGCTCCGGCAGCTCGCGCGACTGGGCCGCGAAGGGAACCATGCTGCTCGGCGTCCGGGCCGTCATCGCGGAGAGCTACGAGCGGATCCATCGCTCGAATCTCATCGGGATGGGCGTCCTGCCGTTGCAGTTCCCGGCGGGGGAGAGCGCCTCGACGCTCGGCCTGAGCGGCGAGGAGACCTTCTCCATCCGTGGCCTTGATGCCTTCAACGACGGTGTGACCCCACCGACGGTGAAGGTCACTGCGGTCTCCCCGGATGGCACGGAGACCGCCTTCGAGGCCGTGGTGCGCATCGACACACCGGGGGAGCGCAACTACTTCGTCAACGGCGGCATCATGCAGTACGTCCTGCGGCACCTGGCCTCTGCCTGACCCGGTGCTGACCCGGCGGGGCCTGCCTGTGCACCCCGCGGGTCACGACTGATCGACCGACAGCCCCGTCCATGCATGGACGGGGCTGCGTCGTGCCCGGCCCTCTTCGCCGGCACATCCCTTTGTGTCACACCCGAGGGGCACACTGGACTTATCGAACAGAAGTTCGATGCCGGGTCTTCCCCACCGGCTCCGTGACACGAGATGGCGGTGAGTTCAGATGAGCATGGTCTTCGCGTCCACAGGTCACGCCGGTAGCGGGGTGCGCACCAGGAGCAGGTCGGCCGGTCATGGCCGTGGCGGCAGCCCGGATCCCCAGGACGTCTATCTGCCGCCCGGCTGGCCGGAGCAGGTCGCTCCGCCGGGAACCGAGCGGATGGAGTCCGATGCGGCGGCCTTCCTGCTGGACTGCTGCCCGCCCGACTATCGGGCCTACCCGCTGTTGCGCCGCCAGCCGGTGGTGCTGGCCCGTTTCGCGGCCGATCACGTCGAGGGGCAGATTCGCTCCACCCGCCAGGCCCTGGCCGGAGCACGGACCGGCCTGGCCGATGTGGTGAGCCTCGAGGTGCTCGACGGTGCCGTCGACATGCTCCAGCAGGAGGAGGCGCGGCTCGTGCGGCTGCGCCGGGCGGTGGCACTCGTCGAGGAGGCACTGAGGGGCAATGTCTTCGTCCGCCGATTGTGAGGGCGTCGTCTCCGGAACCGGGCATCCCCGGTCCTAGACTTGCCGCCATGGCGCTCTTGGATGGGATCAGTGGGCCGGCGGACCTCAGGGCACTGCGGCCCAGGGACCGCCGCGTCCTCGCCAAGGAGATCCGTCATTTCCTCATCACCAATGTGGCGCGCACCGGCGGCCACCTCGGCCCCAATCTGGGCGTGGTCGAGCTCACCATGGCCATTCACCTGGTCTTCGACTCGCCACACGATCCGATCGTCTTCGACACCGGCCACCAGAGCTATGTGCACAAGATCCTCACCGGCCGGGCGGACCAGTTCCCGTCGCTGCGTCAGCAGGACGGGCTGGCCGGTTATCCGAGCCGTCACGAGTCGGAGCACGACTGGGTCGAGAACTCCCATGCCTCGGCGGGCCTGAGCTGGTCGGAGGGGATGGCCAAGGCATTCCGGCTCACCGGTCAGGGCGATCGCACCGTGGTGACCGTGGTCGGCGACGGCGCGCTCACCGGCGGCATGACCTGGGAGGCACTCAACAACATCGCCGTGGAACCCGACCTGCGGATGGTGATCGTCGTCAACGACAACGGCCGTTCCTACGCGCCCACCGTCGGCGGGCTGTCCAAACAGCTCTCCGGCTTCCGCACCGATCCGCGCTACGAGAAGACCCTGGACATCATCAAGGCCTCGGTGAACCATGCGCCGCTGTTCGGCCGGCAGGCCTACGAGCTCTTGCACGGCCTGAAGATCGGGCTCAAGGACGTGCTGGCCCCGCAGGGGCTGTTCTCCGATCTCGGCTTGAAGTACATCGGCCCCATCGACGGCCATGACATCGATGCCATGGTCACCGCCCTCAACCAGGCCAAGGGCTTCGGCGGCCCGGTCATCGTGCATGCCATCACCGTGAAGGGCAAGGGCTTCTCCTTCGCCGAGAACCACGAGGAGGACCGCTTCCACGCCATCGGCCAGATCAACGCCCTCACCGGCGAGCCCATCCAGGCTGCGGTGAAGGCCACCTGGACCGATGCCTTCGCCCAGGACCTGGTCGAGATCGGCGCACACCATCCGGAGGTCGTCGCCGTCACGGCGGCGATGCTGCACCCGGTCGGCCTGACCCGCTTCGCAGCCGCCTATCCGGATCGTGTCTTCGACGTCGGCATCGCCGAGCAGCACGCCGTCGCGTCCTCGGCGGGGATGGCACGGGCGGGGCTGCACCCGGTCTTCGCGGTCTACTCGACCTTCCTCAACCGGGCCTTCGACCAGATGCTGCTCGACGTCGGCATGCACAGGCTGGGAGTCACCTTCGTCCTCGACCGGGCCGGGATCACCGGGCCCGACGGCCCCAGCCACGACGGTGTCTGGGATGCCTGTCTGGCCGGCATCGTTCCCGGGCTGAGATTCGCCGCGCCCCGCGATGCGCAGCGGCTCAGCGACGCCCTCAGGACCGCAGTGGGGGTCAGCGACGCACCCACGATGATCCGGTACAGCAAGGGCAAGCTCCCCGACCCGATCGAGCCCGTGGTCACTCACGACGGCGTCGACCTGCTCCGGCGCGACGACTCCCGCGACATCCTCATCGTCGGCTACGGCGCGATGGCCGGGCTGGCGCTCAGGGCCGCGAACCGCCTGGCCCGGCAGGGCCTCGGCGTCACGGTCGCCGATCCGCTGTGGGCCCTGCCGGTCAGCCCCGCCATGGTGAAGCTCGCCTCCCAGTACTCGCTCGTCGTGACCGTGGAGGACGGCCTGGTCGTCGAGGGCCTCGGCTCCCACCTGGAACAGGCCATGGATGCCGCCGGGGTGCAGGTGCCGATGCGCCAGTTCGGGGTTCCCCAGGAATACCTCCCGGTGGGCAGCAGGTCACAGCTGCTCGAGCAGCTCGGGCTCACCGCCCAGCAGATTGCCCGCTCGGTGACCGAGACCGCACTTGCCGTCATGCCGCAGGAGCACCACCTGCCGGGCAGTGTCGAGGACATCCCCGTCCGGCGTCTCGCCAAGCCTGCCAAGCCCGGGGACGGCCTGGCCTGAGTTCCGTGGGCACCCGCACCCCGGGCCGGGGCGCACGACCTGCTGAGCTGTTCCGGTCGGGCCTCAGCTGCGCTGGGCTCCCGGTCAGGCCCTCAGCGCTGCGCTGAGCACCGGTGCCAGCAGAGCGCGCTGCCAGGGCCGTACCTCGTGCTCGGCCAGCAGGGCGTCGATGGTCCGCTCGTCGGTGCCGGGCAGCGGATCCCAGACCAACCGGCGCAGCGCATCGGGGGAGACGAGATTCTCCGAGGGGATGACCAGCTGCTCGGCCAGCGCATTGGCCGCCGGACGGACACGCTGCCAGCGGTCCCAGGCCTCCGGGCGCACCCGCTGCCAGGTGCGCGGCTGGGGCGGGCCGTCGTGCGGCGGATGCAGACTGGGCAGCTCGGCGGCGGGCAGGGCCGCCACCTCCTCGCAGGCCGTGAGCCAGTGCTCGCGATAGCGCTTGGCCATCCGGTGGTGGAAACCCATCACCGCATCCATCTCGTGGGCCCCGGGAACGGGGGAGCGGTCCTTCTCGATCGTCGCGGCGAGTTCGGTGATGGCCTTGTCCTGCACGAGCTTTCCGGGTGCCTTGTCCAGCTCGCGGGCGAGCCTGTCGCGCTCGATCCACAGCGCCCGCACCAGCGCCATGCCCCTGCGACTGTGCACGCTGTGCGTGCCGTGAGTCCGGCGCCAGGGTTCCTCGCGGGCGGGCTTGGGAAGCCGGCAGGTGCGCGCGAGATGGGCGAACTCCTGGGCCGCCCATTCCTGTTTGCCCACCTCGGTCAACTCCTGCTCGAGTCTGTCGCGCAGTTCGACGAGCAGTTCCACGTCGAGGGCGGCGTAGGCGATCCAGTCACCGGGAAGCGGCCGGGTGGACCAGTCCGCGGCCGAGTGCTCCTTGAGCAGGTGCAGGCCGAAGTAGCGCTCGACCATGTGCCCCAGGCCCACGCGCGGAAGTCCCAGCAGACGCCCGGCCAGCTCGGTGTCGAACAGGGTCGTGGGCCACAGATCCACCTCGACCAGGCAGGGCAGGTCCTGGGTCGCGGCGTGGATGATCCACTCCGCCGAGGCCGTTGCCTCGCGAAGGGCCGTGAGGTCGGCGACCGTGCCATCCGACGGCTCGAACGCCTCGGGATCGATGAGCCAGGTGCCGGCGTCGGCCCGGCGGAACTGCAGCAGATAGGCCTTCGCGCTGTAGCGGAAGCTCTGCGCCCGCTCGGTGTCGACGGCCAGCGGGCCGCTGCCCGAGCCCAGACGTGCGATGCACTCCGCCAGGGACTCGGGAGTGTCGACGAGGGCTGGCAGGCCGTCGCGGGGCATGGAAAGGATCGGCAGGCCGGAGTCCTGGTCGATCTCGTGGTCAACGGTGCGGGCATCAGTCATTGTCGGGGTCATCTCCGAGCTGTCGGGCGGAAGGGTGTCCTGGTCGGGGGACGAGCGGGCTGATTCCCTCGGGCAGTGGGGGAAGTCCCGCGACATGGCGGATGAGTTCCTGCCAGGCGGCCAGATGGGCGGTGATGTCCGAGGGTGAGGCCAGCAGGGGGGTCCAGCTCGTGCGGATCTCCACCTCTGCCCGGTCGGGTTCGCTGGTCATGTCACCGAAGAAACGGCTGGCGACGACGGTGACCGTTCCGGCCGGCGCCCCGTACCCGGCGCCCTGCACCTCGAGTGCCTCGGTGAACCAGCTCCAGCCCACCTCGCCGATGAGCGGATCGGTGACGAGTTCGAGATCGCTGTCGGCACGGACCAGGCTCACCAGCCGGTGCGTGCCCTGCCAGGCGTCATTGCCCTGGGGATCGTGCAGCAGGACGAGCCGTCCCGAGCCCAGCTCCTCACCGTGCCTACCGAGGTCGGCCTCCAGCGCATAGCTGTACGGGGCCAGGCGTTGCGGGGCCCCGATCGGCTCGGTGCTCACGTCGGAGCGCCAGTGGAACTGCTCGATGGTGTCGACGATTCGGGAGAACCGCTGACGCACTGCAATCCCATGTGTGTCGACGGCCATGCTCCGACCCTACGTTGCGCGGTCCCGACAGGCCCGCTACCACGCCGCGGTGAGCCGTCATCCGGGGCCGGACAAGCGGTTTCCGGTGTCCTGGCGGGCATCCGGGCCCGGCGGTGCTGTTGATCACTCGCCCTGTGCGGGCTCAAGGGTCAGGCAGACCGAGTTGATGCAGTAGCGCTGGTCGGTGGGGGTGTCGTATCCCTCGCCCTCGAAGACGTGACCCAGGTGCGAGCCGCAGTGGGCGCAGCGGACCTCGGTGCGTGGTCTGCCGGGGATCGAGTTGTCGGTGAGGTACTGGACGGAATCACCGGCCAGGGGTGCGTAGAAGCTCGGCCAGCCGCAGTGCGAGGGGAACTTCGTGTCGCTGCGGAACAGCTCTGCACCGCAGGCGCGACACCGGTAGACGCCCGTCGTGGTGGTGTCGGTGTACTTGCCCGTGAAGGGGGCTTCGGTGCCGGCCTCACGGAGCACGTGGAATTCCTGGGGGCTCAGCTCGGCCCGCCACTGGTCCTCGGTCCTGTCCTTCGGGGACTGCGCCTGATCAGGCATCATTCCTCCTCTGTGGGGATGCCAGCCAGAGTATGCGCGGGCGGAAACCCCTTGGGGGAGGGCTCGGGCTCCGGACCCGGCAGGATGCCGGGAGCGGGAAGAATGAAGGTATGAACGACAAGAACGAGAAGGTGCTGGACGAGCCGAAGTCATCGCTGAGGGCGGCGCTCCGCTGCCCGCGGGGGCAGGTCGACGTCGCGGATTTCGCCCCGGACGCCACTCCGCTGTTCTCGGGTGGGTCGGGCAGCGGGGAGAAGGAGCTCCTCGAGCTGCGGCCGCGTCTCGATGATCTCCAGGAGCGCCTCTACGCCAATTCGAAGCAGGAGCATGCGCCCTCGCTGCTGCTCGTCCTGCAGGGCATGGACGGTTCGGGCAAGGGCGGGACGATCCGGCACGTGGTGGGGATGGTCGATCCGCAGGGCGTCCGTCTGCACGCCTTCAAGGCGCCGAGCGCCGAGGAGCGCGCCCACGACTTCCTGTGGCGGGTGCGCCGGGAGGTCCCCGGACCCGGCCAGCTGGGTATCTTCGACCGCTCGCACTACGAGGACGTGCTCATCGGGCGGGTCGACAAGCTGGCCCCGGACGCCGAACTCGAGGCCCGCTACCAGCAGATCAACGACTTCGAGAGTGAGCTGTCGTCGCGGGGAACCCGGGTGGTCAAGTGCTTCCTCCATCTGTCGGCGAAGGAGCAGAAGCAGCGCTTCCTGGCCCGGATCAACGACCCGGAGAAGTTCTACAAGTACAACCCCGGGGATCTGGTCAGTCGCTCCCACTGGGACGAGTACATGTCGGCCTACGGTCTGGCGCTCAGCCGCTGCAACGAGGACTACGCCCCGTGGTACGTCATTCCCGCGGACAGGAAGTGGTACCGCAACTGGGCGATCACCCGGATCCTCATCGAGGAGCTGGAGGCGATGGGACTGACCTGGCCCCCGGCCGACTTCGACCTGGCGGCCGAGCGCAAGAAGGTCGCTGCCTGCTGACGTGTCCCTGCACTGCCCGGCCCCCACCGTCGGCAGGGGACCGGGCACGGCGCACGGGCCGGGCCTACAGGGCGATGAGCTGGGTGTTGCTCGTGGTCATCACGTCGCTGCCCAGGTGCTCGGCAGCCGGGACGTCGTCGAGCATGGCCATCGCTGCGAAGGCGTAGCGGGCCATGACCAGGTCGACGATGTGGTCATCGGCGCCGAGAGGTGCGCTGACGGCCACCGCGCCTGCGGCCAGCGCCTGCTCGGTCGCCGAGACATAGCGTTCGTCCGCGGTGAGGAAGAGGGAGCCGACGGCGATCGCCCGGCGTCCCTGCTCGTGCAGGCTCGCGATGGCCGACACGACCGAGGTGCCCGAACCGTCGGCGCAGGCGACCGCGACCGGCAGCTTGTGGTGCGATCCCCACTGGCGGGCACGGCGGGCGAGCAGTGCCGAACCGCGCGGGTCGCCGCTGTCGGGGGTGCACAGCACCAGGGCGTCGAGCTCGAGCGCGTGGCACGCCGACAGGGCATTGCGCAGACGAAGGTCGAGGACGTTGAGCAGTTCGGTGGCCGGGCCGATCGGATGGGCGAGCGTGACATTCAGTTCGGGATGGTTCTTCCGGACCGCCGCGAGCATCTTCTCCGCGCTCTCGCCGACCTCCACCGCGTGGCTCAGTGCCAGCGGGGCGAAGACGATCTCCTGCACGCCCCGTGCGACGAGGGTGTTCACGACCTGGGGGCCGCTCGGCGGGCAGTGGTCGAGGAAGGCCAGGTGTACCGACAGTTCCTGGCGCTGGGTTTGCATCTGCTTGCGCAGCTTGTGGATCACCTCGACAACGCGAGGCTCCGAGGAGCCCTCGGCCAACAGGACCAGTGCCGGTGCAGTCATCTGCGTGCCCTTTCGTGCGATCTGCAGGGCGGCGCCGTTGCCGTAGATTGAGGCAACTCTCCGCCTTGCAGAGGACTGTGTGCAAGCGCCGTGTCCACGATGTGACACCAAAAATCACAATGTGAGACGCCTGTGCTCGCTTCCAACGCCTCAATACTGGACTCCGCACGCGAGATTCTGCGGAATTCAGGCGCCGGGGTAACAAAGATTTAACATGGCCCCGCCCGTGTGGTAGGCCGTCGTTCCCCTGCGCGCGGCCACCGCTCGCACGATCATGCAGTCATGCTCGCGCGGCTCGGGGCCGTCACCGCGTCGGGCCGGCCGGGCCGTACCCGATGCTCCGGGGATGGCCGAGAGAGGGGAGCGAGAGGGGAGAAGGAGAAGAGGCAGTGGGGCCCGGCGCCCACCGGGTCTCGCGTGTGCACGCACAGTGCACGGGAAACGGAAAAGGCCGCTCCGGCTGGTGTGCTCCACCTGGCCGGAACGGCCTTCGCGTCCGTGGGCGATACTGGGATCGAACCAGTGACGGTCCGAGTTCCCAATTCCTGAACTCACCCTCGTGAAAGTCGCTTTGACTAGCTGTTGCGCATCACAGTAGTCTCGTATTGCGACCGGCGCAAGAGGGCAGAACTAGGTAGGTTCCGGCTATTATGTTGCACAGGGGTTGCACGAAGGGGGGGCTCAGACCATGGCATCTCGTGGTGGTCGACGGTCCTTCGGACGTATCCGGAGACTCAAGTCCGGACACTTCCAGGCCGGCTATGTCGGTCCAGATGGTCACGTCCACTACGCCACGGTCACATTCCTGGCGAAGATCGACGCCGAGGCATGGCTGTCCGAAGAGCACCGCCTCATCGAGCGGGACGAGTGGACCAACCCGAAGGCGCGACGGGAGCAGCGCACGGCCCGAGGTGTTGCCTTCGGTGAGTACGCCCGGAGTTGGGTTGCGGCCCGCACCGTTCGGGGACGACCGCTCAGGCCACGCACCGTGGACCACTACCTGGACCTGCTGGATCGACAGCTCGCCCCGTTCGCAGACATGTCTGTCACCGCCATTGACCGGGCTGACGTGGAGGCCTGGCACGCCGCCGAAGGTGACGGCACACCGGTGGCCACAGCACACGCCTACAGCCTGCTGAGGGCGGTTCTCGCGTCCGCAGTCGACTACGGCATCATTCCGACGAACCCATGCCACATTCGCGGCGCGGGAACCTCGCCACGGCGCCACCACGTCGAACCGCTGACCATCCCCGAGCTGCGGACACTCGTCGCCGCGATGCCCGAGCAGTACCAACTGCTCGTCCTGCTGGCGTCATGGTGCGCACTGCGGTTCGGTGAGCTGGCCGAGCTCCGCCGCAAAGACATCTCACTCAGCTCTCAGACGATCCGTGTCCGCCGTGGCGTTGTACGGGTCGACGGGCAGGTGATCGTCGGCCCACCGAAGTCCGAGGCAGGGATCCGCGACGTGGCGATTCCACCTCACCTCATGCCCCTCGTCCGGGAACACCTCGTGCGGTTCTCCCAGCGCGGCCGTGAAGGTCTTGTGTTCCCCAGCGAGGCCGGGAGCCAGCTGTCGCCGTCGACCATCTATGGTTCGGAGCCGCACGCGGTCAAACGGCGCGGGGAACCCGTGGAATGGCGCGGGGGAGCGAACTTCTACCGGGCCCGGGCACTCGCCGGGCATCCGGACATGCACTTCCACGACCTCCGCCACACCGGGGCCGTCCTGGCCGCCCAGACCGGCGCCACGCTCGCCGAGCTCATGGCGAGACTCGGTCACTCGACCCCGTCCGCTGCCATGAGATACCAACATGCTGCCCGCGACCGGGACGTGGAGATTGCAACGAAGCTGTCCGGCATGATGGAGGAGAAGAAGTGAGCAGATCCAGAATCCGTCGGGACAAGTTCGACGATCTGCGGGTCATCTGCACCGACCGTGGCCAGCACAATCCCCGTGAACTTGGAGAAGTCTCCTGGCGTGAAGACGTGCCCGTTGCGATGAAGACCATAGGTGAGCTACCGAGGGACCTTGGCGAAATGCTATGGATAGGTGAGCGGAACACCGGAGCCGGGATGCGCCCCAAGGCCGGTGTGACGATCACCACAAGATCTGACGGGGGCCAGACCTTCACCCTGCCACCGTGCCCGGTCTGCGGCCGGGTGGCAGTTCTGCGGGACGACACAATCGCCGGCTACTACAAGAAGACCTTCGACACCCCATTGTGCGGAGTTCTCGATATTTCACAGACCATGTGCTAACATCTACCTTGAAGCTTAGTGCTTCGTTCAGGGTCACGGGCCGTTGCCTCGTGGGCATGCTCCGACTTCACCGGAAGGTGAGGGTAGGGGCTAATTTTCATGCCCCGAAGGTGAACAATGCCCCTCAAGCCCCAACCAAAGTTCGTCACCCAAGAAATCGCCGCCCACCGGTGGAGTGTCTCCGTTGACACCATCCGCCGGCTCATCGCGAGCGGAAAAGTTACTGGTTACCGGCTCAACGGCCGGGTGATCCGCGTCTCGCTCGATGAAGTCGATGCCGCGTTCCGGCCCATTCCCACCATCGGCGGTGCCCGGTGAGCGACCAGACGCAAGAACGCCGCCCAGCAGGGAACTGGACGGCGAACCAAACTGACACCACAACCGCTTCAAGTATACCCCCGGAGGGTATGGACGGCGAAAGCTGGATCTCGACTTTCGTTCGCCGCGTGTTGGCCGATGCCTTGTGCGAAGCATCCGCGCGGTATTGGGAACGGCGCGCTGCGGTGCTCGAGGACGCCGCGCCTCGACTGAACGAGTTCCACGGCCGCGCCAGTCGGGCCGAACTGTCCGCTTCATGGCAGCGGTGCCATGCCGATGCCGAGCGCTGCCGCCGTCACGCCGAGTTGCTTCGGGATCGCTCGGTGAGCGCCTGCCGAGACGACTGGGGCGAACTCGTGGACCTGGAGGCGCGCCATGGGTGATTACGACG
>JBAQVA010000093.1:0-26927 GCA_049297835.1 Propionibacterium sp. | reverse complement strand
GGTGGGGCGTGTGGGGCTCGAACCCACGACCCAGGGATTATGAGTCCCCTGCTCTGACCTGCTGAGCTAACGCCCCGGCCGCCCCACCCTACCGAGCCTGGGCTCAATTCCGCGAAGCCGGACCGCTCACCCCGTCGGCGAGGATGCCGAGCCATTCGACAACCCCCGCCGGGCCCTGACACAGGACGTCCGCATGCTCGCCCAGCTCCTCGACCTCGTCAGAGGCCGAGACCACCCGCGCCCCGGCGTGTCCCTCGGCCTGCCACTGGCCCAGCGCCTCGAAGGCCGGCAGGTCGCCGAGATCGTCGCCGCAGAAGACCCCCACCTCCGGGGACCTGCGTTCCAGCAGCCGCCGGACCACATCGCCCTTGTCGACGGAGTTGGCACGCAGCTCGATGACATTTCGCCCCGGCTCCGCGGCCAACCCCAGACGGTCCGCGAGACACCGCACCCTGGGGTCGAGCAGCTCCAGGGCGGCTGCGGGATCGGCCGCCCGCCGGGTGTGCACCACCAACGCCAGGCCCTTGTCCTCCACGGCCACACCCGAGACGTCGGCACTCTCGCCGGCAGCATCCCTGAGCAGTTCCTGCAACTGGACCCTGGCAACGCCGATCGCCTCCGGCGGAGGCGGAACCTCCAGCCGCCCGGTGGCACCGTCCCAGGTCTCCTGCCCGTACTGGCCGTAGATCCGCAGGTGCCGGGCATCGGGCAACCAGGCGAAGCCGCCCAGGTCGAGGACGACCCGGGCCGGACGCCCGGTGACGATCGCGACCGCCCCGAGACGGGGGAGCAGCCGCGCCAGGACGTCGAGCATGCCCTGCTGCGGCCTCGCATCCTCGGGCCTGGGGACGATCGGCGCCAGGGTGCCGTCGTAGTCCATGCACAGGAGTGCGCCGGCGGGCCGCCGGATGATCTTCTCGGTGGCAGTGCGGCCGGCGGACGTCGGGAAGCTCACGAGGTCCGAATCGTGTCCGAAGTCAGCGCTGATCATGTCCCCCACTCTGCCAGATCTGCGCGCGGGCCAACCCGGCTCTGCGCGCAGACAACCGCCCATTCGGACCCATTGGTAGCCTCGGTCCAAGAACACGCGAGCCAAGGGGGCCATTGTCGTGACGACCAACGAAGCCATTGCCGAGAGCACATTGCGGACATCGCCTGTGCACACTTCCGATACGCCGCAGGATGACGATGCGACGTCCTCCGGGGCACCTCGCGCGGAAGCTGCGCCCGGTTCCTCGCGCACCGCGGATTTCGTCGTGGTCGCCAATCGCCTTCCCGTCGACCGGAAGAAGAATGCCGACGGGACGCAGGGTTGGGTGACCTCACCGGGCGGTCTCGTGACGGCTCTCAAGCCCGTCATCCAGGCACACGGCGGCGCCTGGATCGGCTGGGGCGGTGCAGCCGACGAGCACATCGAGCCCTTCACATTCGACGGCCACAGTGTGATTCCCGTCGACCTGTCCACCGAAGAGGTCTCCGAATACTACGAGGGCATGTCGAATGCCACATTCTGGCCGCTCTACCACGACTGCGTCGAGCATCCCGAGTACCACCGTGAATGGTGGGAGAGCTATCTGCGGATCAACGAGCGTTTCGCCCGTGCGGCAGCCGAAATTGCCTCGCCGGGAGCGACCGTGTGGGTGCAGGACTACCAACTCCAGAATGTCCCCGAAATGCTCAGGACGATGCGTCCCGATCTCAAGATCGGCTTCTTCCTGCACATTCCCTTCCCGCCGATCGAGCTGTTCATGCAGCTGCCGTGGCGCTTCCAGGTGATAGAAGGCCTGCTCGGCGCGGACATCGTCGGCTTCCAGGAGCCCGGCTCGGCCCACAACTTCGTCCGGCTCGGCCGGCGGCTGGCCGGTCTGCACACCCAGCGCGAGAAGCTGTTCACCCCCGACGGGCGCACGATCATCGCCAAGGCCTATCCGATTTCCATCGACTCCCAGGAACTCCTCGACATCTCGCGTACCCCCGAGGCTCGGGAGGCGGCCCTGCAACTGCGCGAGGACCTCGGGAATCCCGAACGGATCTTCCTCGGAGTCGATCGACTGGACTACACCAAGGGACTGCGGCACCGGGTCCGTGCCTTCGGGGAACTCTTCTCCTCCGGCCAGCTCGACCCCCTGCACAATGTCTATCTCCAGGTGGCCACACCGACCCGCGAAGGCGTCCGCCGCTACCAGGTGCTGCACCGCGACATCGACGAAATGGTCGGGCGGATCAATTCACAGTGCGGACGCATCGGGCGCACCCCGATCCAGTACCGCTATTCCAGCTATCCGAAGCTCGAATTGGCCGCGATGTACCGTGCGGCCGATGTCATGGTGGTCAGTCCCTTACGTGACGGCATGAATCTGGTCGCCAAGGAATACATCGCCGCCCACGACTCCGACGACGGCGCGCTGGTGCTCAGCGAATTCGCGGGCGCTGCGTTGGAGCTCACGCATTCCTACATGGTCAATCCCTATGACCTCAACGGCATGAAGAACCAGATTCTGCGCGCCTCCGGCGACACCCATGCGAATCATGCGCGACGGATGCGCACCATGCGCAAACAGGTCTTCAAGCACGACATCGATTCCTGGGCCGGCGCCTTCCTCTCCGACCTCGGTTCCGTGCCCCTTCCCGCGTGAGCCTGCCGGGCTGGGCGTGCCGGGGTGAGCCTGGCAGGGTGCACTCCGCCCGGGAGGCCCAACCGGCGATGTACTAGGGTCATCACGTCGGTCGTTGAGACCGGCGCGTGGTTCCAGCGAAGCCGGTCAGAATCCGGCACTGTCCCGCAACGGTGATGGGGTGCATGCCCCGAGTCCGGTCGCCTGGCGCCACGACGACAACTCGGCCCGCGGTGGACGGCCGGAGTCCCCGACTCCGCGCGCCCTGGGCACTTGGGCGAAGGGCGGAGCACTGTGGAGGACGAGGGTCTGCACCCTGCTCGGTGTTCACAAGGGCAGTGCCCGGGAAAGCGGCCAGCTCGCGAATTCCACCTGCCCATGGACCAGTCGGGCGTCCCAGTCGACCGCCCGGTGCCCATGCCCGGACAGCATCGAGATGAGCGCGCACAGGGCGTCCCCGTGACTGACGAGCACCACGCGGCGTGCCGGGCGCGCACTCAGCAGCGCGCAGAACGAGCGCAGTCGCCCGTAGACGTCCGCGACACTCTCCCCGCCGCCCCACCGCACCTCACTGATGTCGAGCCCGGCAGGGGTCGGCTGAGCGCTCAGCTCGCCGCGACCCAGCCCGTCCAGACGCCCGTGGTCCTGCTCACGCAGCGCGGCACTCATCATGACCGGCCTGCGAATCACGGCGGCGATGGCACCGGCGGTCTGGCGGGCGCGCACCATGTCGCTGCTCCACAACTCCTGGGCGCCCCAGTCGGCGAGCCGGGCGGCCGCGGCGCGGGCCTGGGCCCGGCCGGTCGCGGTGAGCCGGGGGCTCATCTCGTGGCCCAGGACGCGCCCACCGAGATTGCCGGTGGACTCACCGTGGCGCACCAATGCGAACTCCAGGACGGCCTCGGACACGCAGGCAGCCTAACCTCACCGATGGTCACCCGGGGTCTCGGCCTGGCCTGCGCGGCCCTGATGGACCAGGTCCTGCCCGATCCTCCCAACCAGCTGCATCCGGTTGCCTGGTTCGGACGGTGGGCAGGCTGGCTGGAATCACGGATGTGGGCGGACTCGAGCTCGCGTGGCGCACTGTTCGCCCTTGTCGCGCTGGCCCCGGTCGCCGCCGTGGGGGTCGGGGCCGAGCTGGCCACACGTCGTCACCCGCTGGCCCACACGATGGCGACCGCGGTGGCCGGGTGGGTGGTGATCGGCGCCGGCTCGCTGTCGCGCGAGGGCGATGCGATGGCCGAGCGACTCGAGGCCGGCGACCTGCCGGCCGCCCGGGAAAGACTCGGCCACCTGTGCGGGCGCCTGCCGGACGAGCTCGGGGAACCGGAGCTGGCCCGCGCCACCGTCGAGTCGATGGCGGAGAACACCGCGGACTCCGCGATCGCCTCCCTGTGGTGGGGCACCTTCGCGGGCATTCCGGGCCTGCTGGTGCATCGCGGGGCCAACACGCTGGACGCGATGGTCGGCTACCGCAACGCCCGCTACGCGCACTTCGGCACTGCCTCGGCCCGCCTCGACGATCTCCTCGACCTGGCCCCCGCCCGGCTCACCGCCGCCCTGGCGGCCGCTGTCTCCCCACTCGTCCACGGCCGTCCGGCTCAGGTCGTCCGCATCGCGCTGCGCGACGCCCACGACCACCCGAGCCCCAACGGCGGCTGGTGCGAGTCCGCCTGGGCAGGCGCTCTCGGCGTCCAGTTGGGCGGTCACAATGTCTATCCCGGTGGCGTCGCCGAGGACCGCGGGCTGCTCGGGGACGGCCCCCGTCCGCGAGCCCGCCACGTGCGGAGGGCAGCGCGACTCGTGCGCTGGGTGACCCTCACCGGCGCCGGCCTGGCCCTCGCCGGATGTGTGCTGGCAGGAAGGAAGTCGAGATGAGCGGTCTGCTGATCGCCGGGACGAGTTCGGATGCCGGCAAGTCGGCGCTGGTCACCGGGTTGTGCCGGGTGCTGGCCCGACGGGGTGTCGACGTCGTGCCGTTCAAGGCGCAGAACATGTCGAACAACTCGATGGTCTGTCCCGACGGCGCCGAGATCGGCCGGGCCCAGTACCTGCAGGCCACCGCCGCCGGTGTCGTCCCGCAGGCGTCGATGAATCCCGTGCTGCTCAAGCCGGGCACCGACCGGCGCAGCTTCATCGTGCTGATGGGGCAGGCCGCCGGGGAGCTGGAGGCCGGGGAGTACGCCACCGGACGCCGCCAGCTCGCCGAGGCCGCATTCGACTGCTATTCGTCCCTGGCCGCCTCCCACGAGCTGGTGGTCTGCGAGGGCGCAGGCTCCCCCGCCGAGATCAACCTGCGCTCCGGGGACTATGTGAACATGGGCCTGGCAAGGCACTTCGGGCTGCCGACCGTGCTCGTGGGCGACATCGACAGGGGCGGCGTGCTGGCCGGGCTGTACGGCACCTGGGCGCTGCTGGGCGAGGAGGACCGAGCCCTGCTCCGCGGCTACGTCATCAACAAGTTCCGGGGCGACCGGGCCCTGCTCGAACCGGGCCTGCAGGAGATCACCCGGCGCACCTCGATGCCCTGCTTCGGGGTGCTGCCGTGGCTGTCAGGGGTGTGGATCGACGGGGAGGATGCCCTCCAGGTGGATCGCTGGCACCGCGACGAGGACGCCGATGCCCCTGCACTGCGGGTGGCTGCGGTCGACCTGCCGCGGATCTCCAATGCCACCGATGTCGACGCCCTGGCGGCCGAGCCCGGCGTGGACGTCGAGGTCACCGACAGTCCCGCGGTCTGCGAACAGGCCGATCTGGTCGTGCTGCCGGGCAGCCGCTCCACGGTGGACGACCTGGCGTGGCTCCGCGAGCGCGGAATCGCCGAGGTCGTCGCCCGGCGCCACGCCCTGCGGCGTCCGGTGCTGGGCATCTGCGGTGGCTACGAGATGCTCGCCACCCAGATGGACGACGAGGTCGAATCCCGCGCCGGGACGGTGCCCGGGCTCGATCTGCTGCCGGTGGACGTGCGCTTCGACGAGACGAAGACGGTGCGCGTCGCCAGCTATCCCTGTGACGAACTCACCGTGCGCGGCTACGAGATCCACCACGGCATCTGCGTGCCGCGCGGCGGGGAAGCCTTCCTCGACGGGGTGCGGGTCGGCCAGACCTACGGAACGATGCTGCACGGCAGCATGGAGAACGACGCCTTCCGGCGCCGTTTCCTCACCGAGGTCGCTGCGGCGTGCGACTCGCCCTGGCGGCCCGACGACTCGGCGCCCGGCCACTCCGCCCGCCGTGAAGCCATGATCGACACCCTGGCCGATGCCATCGAGGAGCACCTGGACGTCGAGGCCCTCATCGCCCTCGCAGAAGGAGGCCACCGGTGACGTCCACCGCCGAGTTGCGCCACAGGCCCCGGCTCATCGTCCACACCGGCGACGGCAAGGGCAAGTCGACGGCCGCCTTCGGCCTGGGCCTGCGCGGATGGGCACGCGGCTGGTCGGTCGGGGTCTTCCAGTTCATCAAGTCCGGGAAGTGGCACACCGGGGAGCAGACCGCCTACGAACAGCTGGCGCGAGCACACGAGCAGACCGGCGTCGGCGGCCCGGTGGAGTGGCAGTGCCTGGGGCCCGGCTGGACCTGGCTGCGCGCCACCGCCGGCACCGACCAGGAGTCGATGGCGCGCGCCGGCTGGGAGTATGTCCGCCGTCAGATGGCCGAGCAGACGCACCGGCTCTACATCCTCGACGAGTTCAACCACGTCCTGTCGAAGGGCTGGCTCGACGTCGACGAGGTGGTGGCCACCCTCCTCGCGCGTCCCGGCTGCCAGCACGTCGTCGTCACCGGGCGGCACGCACCCCAGCAGCTCATCCACGCGGCGGATCTCGTCACCTCCATGACCAAGGTCAAGCACCCCTTCGACAAGGGAGAGCGCGGCCAGGCAGGGATCGAGTGGTGACGGCCACGACAATTCCGCGGATCGTCGTCGCGGCACCCGCCTCCGGCCAGGGCAAGACGACGGTGGCCATCGGGCTGATGGCCGCGCTGAGCGCACGCGGCGAGACGGTGGCCGGCAGCAAGGTCGGGCCGGACTACATCGATCCCGGCTACCACGCGCTGGCCTGCGGGCGCCCCGGACGCAATCTCGATCCCTATCTGTGCGGCGCGGAGCGCATCGCGCCGCTGTTCCTGCACGGCGCGATCACCCCCACCCCGGCCGACATCGCTGTCGTCGAGGGAGTGATGGGGTTGTTCGACGGCAAGCTCGGTGCGTGGCCGGACGGGCGCCAGGACCTGGCCGGCTTCGGTTCGAGCGCCCACGTGGCCCGTCTGCTCGACGCGCCGGTGCTGCTCGTGGTGGATGCCTCGCACGGCTCCAGGACCGCCGCGGCGGTCTGCCACGGGCTTGCCAGCTACGACTCACGGATCTCGGTGGCCGGGGTGGTCGTCAACCGGGTGATGAGCCCCCGGGTGTCCGACGAGATCGTGCGCGGCTGCGAAGGAGTCGGGCTGCCGGTGCTCGGCGTCATCCCGACCGACAGGAGCGTGTCGGTCGGCTCGCGTCATCTCGGTCTGGTCACCGCCGACGAGAAGGGCGATGCCGCGCGGGTCGTCGAACAGGCGGGCGAGCTCATCGCCGCCCATGTCGACCTGGACGCCGTGTTGGCGATCGCCGGGCGGGCACCCGCGCTGGCCGCCGAGCCCTGGGATCCTGGCGCGCAGGTGCGTCCCGTCGGCGCCGGCGCTGTCATCGCGATGGCCAGCGGGCCGGCCTTCACCTTCCGCTACACCGAGACCGCCGAACTGCTCCGCGCCGCCGGGGCCAGGGTGGAGTCCTTCGACCCGCTGACCGCCCGGTCGCTTCCGGAGGGCACCAGCGGGCTCTACCTGGGCGGCGGCTTCCCGCAGGTGCATGCCGAGGCCCTGGCGGGCAATCCTGCGCTGCTCGAACAGATCGCGGCCCGCTGCGCCCAGGGAATGCCGACGGTCGCCGAGTGCGCCGGGCTGCTCTACCTGTGCCGCAGTCTCGACGGCCTGGCGATGGCCGGCGTCGTCGACCTCGACGCCCGGATGTCCCCGCGCCTCACGATCGGCTACCACGAGGCGACGGCCGCCGAGGACAGCTTCCTGCTGCGCCGCGGCGAGGTGCTGCGCGCCCACGAGTTCCACCGGACGGTGACCGAGTCCCACGGCATCGCGCCGGCGCCCGCCTGGCGGATCAGCACTTCCACAGGGACCGGCAGTCGCACGGAAGGGGTGGCGCTGAGCCCCGTCGGGGAGGGCCCCGCCTCCGTCGTTGCCAGCTACCAGCACACCCACTGGGCCAGCTCGCCGCAGCTCGCCGAGCGCTTCGCCGGGGCGGCGGCACGATTCGCGGGCCGCTCCGGATCTGCGAACGCCCCCCGGGCCGGCGAGATCGCGCCGGTATCGGTGGCGGAGCAGACGCCCGGCGCCCGGACCGGTCTGCCGGCGCGCGTCGACCTTCGTCACCATGGCGACCTCGACGCCGAACCGGGGCTGGTGGACCTGGCCGTCAATGTGCACTCCCGGCGTCCGCCGGACTGGCTGGTCGACGAGCTCACCCGCCGGACGGCGGACTGGGCGCGCTATCCGGACGCCCGGACGGCACGGCAGGTGGTCGCCGAACACCACGGCGTCGATCCCGAGCAGGTCCTCGTCACCTCCGGCGCCTCGCAGGCCTTCTGGCTGCTCGCCCACGCCCTCAGCCCGCGCTGGGCGCTCGTGGTGCACCCCCAGTTCACCGAGCCCGAGGTGGCGCTCAACGGCGCGGGACGCCCGGTCGGGCGGCTGATCCTCCGCCCCGAGGAGGGCTTCCGGCTCGATCCGGGCGCGGTGGACGAGCGCGCCGACCTGGTGGTGATCGGCAATCCGACCAATCCCACAAGCGTCCTGCACCCGGCTGCGAGCATCCGTGAGCTGCTCCGCGCCGGACGCGTCGTGGTCGTCGACGAGGCCTTCATGGATGCCGTCCCGGGCGAGCCGGAGAGCCTCATCGGCGGGCCCATGCGTGGGCTGCTCGTGGTGCGCTCGCTCACCAAGACCTGGAGCATCCCGGGCATCCGCGCCGGATACGTGGTGGGTGATGCCGCGCTGGTGACCCGGCTCTGCGCCCAGCAGCCCGGCTGGTCGGTGTCGACCCCCGCCCTGGACGCCGTCGAACTGACCACCGGCCAGCGTGCCACCGCCGAGAGCCGGGCCCAGGCCCGCGGGATCGCCGCCGACCGCGAGCACTTCGTCGCCGAACTCGAACGGATCGGCGTGCGGATCGCCCCCGATCCCCGGGGCCCCTTCGTGCTCGCGGACCTGCGCGCACACGACCCGGGGCAGCTGCGGCGTCGGCTGCGCAGCGCCGGGTACAGCGTGCGCGGTTGTGAGAGCTTCCCGGGCCTGGGGCCCGGCTGGCTACGGCTGGCCGTGCGCCCGCCGCAGGTCGCCACGGCGTTCGCGCATGACCTGCGCCGCGCCATCGAATCGTCCGGCACCGCCGGTGAAACAGTGAGGAAATGACATGACATCTGACGATCTCCTGAACCAGACCATCGCCGCCGTGAAGCCGGTCTCGGCCGAGGTGAAGTCCAGCGCCGAGGCCTACCAGCTCCAGCTCACCAAGCCGCCCCATTCGCTCGGGGAGCTGGAGGACCTGGGCGTCCGGCTCTGCGAGGTGGCCGGAAGCTGTCCCCCGCCGCTGCCGGAGCCGGCCTTCGTCGCCGTCTTCGCCGGTGACCACGGTGTGCAGGCCCAGCGGGTCTCCCCCTGGCCGCAGGCCATCACCTTCGAGATGGGGGCGAACATGGCATCCGGCGGCGCGGCGGTCAGCGTGCTCTCCCGTCACGCGGGCGCGGAGCTGCGGGTGTACAACGTCGGGGCGCTCGTCGAGCTGCCCGAGACGCCGCAGATCGTGAACTGCGCCATCGCCCGCGGCACGGCGGACCTCTCGAAAGGCCCGGCCATGACCCGTGAGCAGGCGCTGGAGGCGCTCGGAATCGGCATCTCCGCCGCCCGCGAGGCGGCTGGCAGCGGCCACCGCGCGCTCGTCCCCGGCGAACTCGGCATCGCCAACACGACCCCGGCCGCCGCGCTCATCGCGGCCTACACCGGATCCGGCCCCGAGCTGGTGACGGGCCGGGGATCCGGCGCGGACGACGCGATGCTCACCCGCAAGAAGGACGCGATCCGCGACGGGCTGGAGGTCAACGACGTCGCCCATCTCGACGCTCTCGGAGTGCTGGCCGCAGTGGGCGGATTCGAGCACGCGGCGATGGCCGGTTACATGCTCGGCGGTGCCGCCGCAGGACTTCCGGTGGTGATCGACGGTGTCATCGCCGCGTCCGCGGCGCTGGCTGCGGTCCGCCTGTGCCCCGCCGCGAAGGACTACTTCTTCGCCGGGCACCGTGGTGCGGAGCCGGGCACCGGTATTGCCCTCGACGCGCTGGGCCTGTCGCCCATCCTCCAGCTCGGCATGTGCCTGGGCGAGGGCTCGGGCGCAGTCACCGCCCTGCCGGTGCTGGTGGCCGCCGCGAAGATCATGCGCGAGATGGCGACCTTCGACTCTGCCGGCGTGAGCCCGGAGCACGAGTGATGCCCCGGTTGACCTTGGACGTGCCCGACGATCCCCGCGCGTGGGCGCTGGTCGGCAGACTGCGCGAGCTCGGCGCCACCCCGCTCGCCGCCCGGCGGACGCTCGTCACCGGCGGCGCCCGCAGCGGCAAGTCGAGCTACGCGGAATCCTTGTTCACCGGCGAGGCGCAGGTCGACTATGTCGCCACCTCGGCCCGCAACGACGACGACCCGGAGTGGATGGCCCGGATCGCGGCCCATGTGGCGAGACGGCCTGCCAGCTGGCGGACACTGGAGACCCTCGACATCGCCGGCGTGCTGGGCGTTCCGGGCAATCCGGTGCTGGTGGACTGCCTGGGGGTGTGGCTCACCCGCATTCTCGACGACACCGATTTCTGGACGGATCCCGCCGGCGCAGGGGAACTGGTCGACCGGCGCGTCGACGAGCTGGCCCGCGCGATCGCGGCGACCCCGCGCCGGGTCGTCCTGGTCACCAACGAGGTCGGCTCGGGTGTCGTGCCGGGCACCGAGTCCGGCCGCGGCTTCCGCGACAGGATCGGAATCCTCAACGCCCGCATCGCGGACGCCTGCGACGAACTCGTGCTCTGCGTGGCCGGGCGGGCCGTGAGCCTGCCACGACCCGACACGGATGCGCGGAAGGAGTCGGTCCGATGAGCCGCACATGGGGTCCGATCACGGCCTGGGGCCTGTTCACCGTGCTCCCGGCGCCGGTCGTGGAGAAGATCACTCCCGACATCGCGGCACGTGCTATCCGGTCGATGCCGCTGGTCGGCCTGGGCCTTGGCATCATGGCCGGGGCTGCGGTGGCGATCGTGGAGCTGCTGGGCGGCGGGCAGCCGCTCGCCCTGGCCGGCGGGCTGGCAGTGCTGGCGATGGCCACCGGCTGTTTCCACCTGGACGGTCTCGCCGACACCGCCGACGGGCTGGGCTCACGAAAGCCGGCCGAAGAGGCGCTGGTGATCATGAAACAGTCCGACATCGGGCCGATGGGCGTCACGGCGATCATTCTCGTGCTGGCCCTGGAGATCGCCGCCGGAGCCTCGCCGCACCTGGCGGGCTGGCGTGGGGTCTGGCTGCTCGTGACGATGCCCATGGTGGCGCGCGTGGCGGCGGTCGCCGCGACGGGGCGTTGGGTGCCGTGTGCCCGCAAGGGCGGCTTCGGGGCCTTGTTCGCGGGCCTGACCAGCAGACTCACCATGCTGCTGGTGATGCTCGCCGTCATCGTGGTGGCTGCCGGCAGCGGCTGGCTGCTGTTCGGCTGGCGGCCGGCTGCAGCGGCCCTCGTCGCCTGCCTGGCGGCCTGGGGCTTCGAGAACCTGTGGCAGCGTCACATCCTCAGCCGTCTGCACGGCCTCACCGGCGACACCTTCGGCTCACTCATCGAGATGACCGGACTGGCCTACCTCCTGGTACTCGCGCTCGTGGCCTGATCCCCGGCGCTGCCCCGGCCGGCCTCGTGGCGCTCCCGGTCGGCGGCGACCCAGTGTCCGGACACCGTGAGGGCGTCCTCACGTCCCCGCAGCGGCTCGTCGAAGGTGCTCCACCGGCGCGCAACCGCGGGCTGGTTCGAGGTGGCGATCCAGGCGGCGACGAAGAGCACGAGTCGCGCGAAGAGGTTGAGGAAGAGCAGCCCGACGATGAGCGTGGCGCCCCACAGGGCTGCGCTCCGGTTGCGGGCGAACATCGCCGTCAGCTGCGTCGTGGCCGCCTGCAACAACCAGAAGCACACGGCCGCCGCCATGCTGCCCCGCCACACCGCGCCGCGCGGGGCGTCGTTCTGCGGCAGAACCGTGTACAGGACGAGGAAGAACAGCCACCCGCCGGCCAACGAGACGAGCACCGAGACCAGGCTCACCAGCCAGGCCGCCGGGCCCACCCGGGCAAGCCCCAGCAGCGCCACGAGCCCCTCGCTCCCGCTGGTCAGCGCGGTCGTGGCGGCGAAGCAGATGAGCACCAGGCTCAGCAGGGCGAGCAGCAGGCCGACGTTCACGAGCATCTCCAGCGGCAGGAAGCGCTTCTTCTCGACGCGGTCGAACTCGGGGCGCCACATGGCGCGCACGGCACTCTTGAGATTGCCCATCCACACCGACCCGGCCCACAACCCGATCCACAGACCGACCAGCCCCACGCTCTGCCAGTGGAAGAGATACAGGTCGAGGTATTCCAGCACGGTGTCACGGACCGGCCCGGACGAGAGGTTCTCCTCGATGATCCCGCGCACTCCCTGCAGCCAGGCCGGACGCAGCACGGTCAGGGTGAAGCCCAGGGCGCTGAAGGCGAGCATCAGGACCGGGACCGAGGAGAGCATGCTGAAGAAGGTGATGGCGCCCGCGAACTGGTTGCCGAGCCGATTGGTGAACCGTTCGTTGGCGCGCCACAGGTGCGCTGCCCATCGGTACTGGGCGACCCGTGTCCGGACGCGATCGACCCACAGGTCCAGGCTGTTCGGCTCGTCCGGGCGGGCGGTCATCTCTCCTCGTAGACCTGCGGCGGCGGACAGGAGCACTGCAGGTGACGGTCGCCCCAGGCCGCGTCGATCCTGGCGACGGCGGGCCAGTACTTGTCCCGTGCCCCGCCTCCGACCGGCCCGAGCTTCCGTCCGGCGGGGAAACCGGCGAGACTGCGCGAATAGGGGTGCACCCACTCCTCGGCGCTCACCCGGGCGAGCGTGTGCGGGGCGTTCACCAGCGGATTGTCGTCGGCGGGCCAGTGCCCACGCCGGACCGCCTCGATCTCGCCGCGGATGTCGAGCATCGCCTCGCAGAAGCGGTCCAGCTCGACGCGGTCCTCGCTCTCGGTGGGCTCGACCATGAACGTGCCCGGCACCGGGAAGCTCATGGTCGGCGCGTGGAAGCCGTAGTCGACCAGGCGTTTGGCGATGTCGTCGACGGTGATGCCGGTGCTCCTGGTGATCTGCCTGCAGTCCAGGATGCACTCGTGCGCCACCAGCCCGTGCGCCCCGGTGAACAGCACCGGATAGGCCTCCCCCAGCCGGTGCGCGATGTAGTTGGCGTTGAGCAGGGCCACCTGCGAGGCGCGGCGCAGCCCGTCGGGCCCCATCAGCGCGATGTAGGCATGGCTGATGGGCAGGATGCCGGCCGATCCCCAGGGCGCGCCGGCGACCGTGTGACCCGGCTCGATCCTCGGATCCTCGGCCGCCACCACCGGATGGTTCGGCAGGAAGGGCACCAGATGGCGGGCCACCACGACGGGCCCGGCCCCGGGGCCACCGCCGCCGTGCGGGATGGCGAAGGTCTTGTGCAGGTTGAGGTGGCTGACGTCGCCCCCGAACCGGCCCGGTTGGGCCAGCCCCACCAGGGCATTCATGTTGGCGCCGTCGATGTAGACCTGTCCCCCCGCGTCGTGGACCATCGCGCACAGCGAGCTGATGGTGTCCTCGAAGGCTCCGTGGGTGCTCGGATAGGTCACCATGACCGCCGCCACCCTGTCGCGGTGGGCAGCCAGCTTCGCGGCGAGGTCGTCCAGGTCGACCTGCCCGTCGGCGTCCGATGCCACGACCACGACCTCCAGCCCGGCCATTGCCGCCGAGGCCGCGTTCGTCCCGTGTGCGGAGGCGGGGATGAGGCAGACGGTGCGCCCGCTCTCGCCGCGGGACCGGTGATAGGCGCGGATCGCCGAGAGGCCGGTGAACTCCCCCGCCGCACCGGAGTTGGGCTGCATCGTGCATCCGGCGTAGCCGGTGATCGCGAGCAGCCACTCGGACAGCTCGTCGATGAGCAGACGGTAACCGCGGGCGTCCTCGCGGGGCGCGAAGGGGTGCAGGTCGGCGAAACCGGGGAGGCTGATCGGCTCCAGGGCTGCCGCCGGGTTGAGCTTCATCGTGCACGAGCCGAGCGGGATCATGCCGGTGTCCAGGGCGAAGTCGCGGCTCTGCAGGCTGTGCAGATATCGCATCAGCTGGGTCTCGGAGTGGTGGGCGGTGAACACCGGGTGCGTCATGAACCCGTCGGTGCGCAGCTCGGCACCGAGACTGCCCCACGGGCGGGCGTCGTCGGGCACGTCCAGCCCGAAGGCCTGCACGAGGTGGTCGAGGTCGTCGTCGGTGGCGTCCTCGCCGATGCTGATGCCCAGCCTGTCGTGGTCGATCGTGCGCAGGTGCAGGCCGAGCTGCGCGGCGGCGGCCACGATCTGGTGCGCCTGCCCCGGCGCGTCGACGGTCAGCGTGTCGAAGAAGCTCTGCGAGACGACGGGAAATCCGCCCTCGCGCAGGACCCCGGCCACCAGACGGGTGCGCCGGTGGATGGTCCGGGCGATGGCCTGCAGTCCGTCGCGTCCGTGCAGGACGCCGTACATGCCGGCCATCACGGCGAGCAGCACCTGGGCGGTGCAGATGTTGGAGGTGGCCCGCTCGCGGCGGATGTGCTGCTCACGGGTCTGCAGGGCGAGGCGGTGGGCGAGTGTCCCGTCTGCGTCGCGCGAGACCCCGACGAGGCGACCGGGCAGTTGGCGGGCCAGTTGTTCGCGCACCGCGATGTAGCCCGCATGCGGCCCGCCGTAGAACAACGGCACGCCGAATCGCTGGGTGCTGCCCACCGCGATGTCGGCACCCCACGAGCCGGGCGGCACGACCAGCGCCAGGGCCAGCAGATCCGCGGCCGCGATCATCTGGGCACCCGCCGCGTGCGCCGCGTCGGCCACCGCCCGGAGCTCGCCGGTGGACTGCATCCGGCCGTCCACGGTCGGCGTCTGGACGACCACCGCGAAGCTCTGCGCCAGCGCCTCCCGGTCCCCCGGGTCGGTGGCGACGAAGACCTCCACCCCGAGTGCATCCATCCGGGTCCGGAGCACGGCCAGGGTCTGCGGCAGCAGGCCGGAATCCACGACGACCCGGCTGCGCTGCCCCCGGGCGAGCCGGTGCGCCAGGGCCACGGCTTCGGCCACCGCGGTCGCCTCGTCCAGCAGCGAGGAGCCGGCGACCGGCAGTGCGGTCAGCTCGGAGACCATGGTCTGGAAGGTGAGCAGGGCCTCGAGTCGTCCCTGGCTGATCTCCGGCTGGTAGGGCGTGTACGCGGTGTACCAGCCGGGGTTCTCCAGGATGTTCCGTCGCAGCACCGCCGGAGTCACGGTGCCGTGGTAGCCCATGCCGATCATGGCCCGGCGGGGATGGTTGAGCGAGGCCAGCTCCCTCATCCGGGCACTGACGGTCGCCTCGTCGCGGGCCGCGGGAAGATCGAGCGGGGTGCTCATCCGGATCTGCCCGGGCATGGCCAGCTCGCTCAGCTGGTCGAGACTCTCCAGACCCAGGGCCGCGAGCATCTCGCGCTGGTCCGGGACCGTGGGCCCGATGCATCGTGAACTGGCGGAGTTCGGCGATTCCGCACGCCCTCCGGTCTGCTCCGCCCGTCCGGCCCAATCCATGGCAAGAGTCTAGTCAGAGCACACGGCCGGGCAGGCTCGATGAACAGAGGCTCGCGGGCCGGACCCGGCTCAGGAAGCCGACTCCTGGGAGCGCCGGCGTCGCGCCCTGGACAGCTCGTCGTCGCTGGCGGCGACCGGACGGTCCTCGCGTTCTGCGGGCAGCTCGGTGAGCGTGCCCTCGATGTCCCGGACCACCCCGTCGATGGCGATCGCGAACATTCCCTGGCCGCCGCGCAGCAGGTCGAAGACCTCGTGCTCGGAGGTGCACTCGAAGACGGAGACGCCGTCGCTGAGGATCGTCACGCCGGCCAGTTCCTGGTTGCCGCGCCTGTGCAGGTAGTCGACCGCCTTGCGGATCTGCTGCAGGGAGATGCCGGCGTCGAGCAGGCTCTTGACCACCTTGAGCATGAGGATGTCGCGGAAGGAGTAGAGCCGCTGGGTGCCCGAGCCCTCCGCGGAACGGATCCCGGGAGTGACCAGACCGGTGCGGGCCCAGTAGTCGAGCTGGCGATAGGTGATGCCGGAAACCCGGCAGGCAGTGGGGCCGCGGAAGCCGGCGTCCTCGGGGACACGAGCGAAGTCGCCCTCGAAGAGGACGTCCTGACGGGTGGCGTGTGCCATCTGCTCGGAGGCTGGGTCCGTCACGCTGGCCTCTTTCCTCGGTCGGTGCAGTACAGGGCCTGCTGCGCTGCACTGATGACGGTAAGCGTCCGACCCGCCCGGACGCAACGACATCGGGCCCAGCGCCCCATCGTGTCGCGCGCGCACCCACCACGGCGGCCCGGCGCCGGGACGCCGGATCCGGCACGGGACACCCGATTCACGCGTGAATCACGACTCGAAGTCGCCCGGATCCACTCGATCGAGGAAGTCCTTGAACTCCTCCACGACGTCCGGGTCCTCCTCGAGGGCCTCGACCCCCAGTTCAGACAACAGCTCGTCGGGGCAATCCAGGGGGAAGTCGAGGACGCTGGACAGCGCGGCGATGTCGGAGAGCCGGCCGTCGATCTGCCTGCCGTCCACGAAGACCCTGGCGGAGAAGACGCCCTCCTGCCAGTCGGTGACCTCCGCCCTGAGGCTGTGCGGGTGCAGGGCCTTGATGAGCTCGGCGAAGAGCTCGAAACTGCGCGCCGCGCCGCCGTCGTCGTGGTCGCTCACCCCCAGCAGGGTCGCGGCGGCGACGGCGTCCACCCAGACCGGGAGCAGCCTTGAGGTGTCCTTCTGACGCAGCAGCAGGACGGGCTGGTCGTTGGACTCCATGATCTTCACACCGGCGATTTCGAGTCGTGCCATGTCAACGCTCCAACATCGTGTACATGAGGGCGACGTGGGCGTGGATCACGAGTTGTGAGAGCTCGCTCACCAGGTGCGCCGCCTCGGGATTGTTGCGGACGAAGGGCTGGGCGCCCTGCTCCACCAGGCCGGCCTCGCGCTCGGCGGCCTGCTTGATGGCCCTCAGGTGGCGTGTGTCCATGCCGTAGGCCTGCATCTTGCGCGCCACGACGCAGACCATCAGCGCCTCGCGCCCGTAGAAGGAGGAGTTGCGGCGCGGCAGCACGAGTTGCTGGCGTTCCAGCTCGATGAGCCGCGCCTCGGAGAGGCCGGAGCCGCGCAGCAGCTCACGACGGGTCAGCCGGATCGGGCGGCTCCCCCGGGCCGGTCCGCGCTCCGCGACGGCGTTCGGAGCCGGATCGGCCGCCGGCGGTGGCGGCGCATCGTGGGCGGGGGGCTCCTGCCCGGCGTCCATCAGCTCCAGATTCTCCCGGATCACCTTGAGCGGTAGATATTGGTCGCGCTGGACCCGCAGGATGTAGCGGAGCCGGTCGATGTCGGCCTGGGAGTACTTGCGGTAACCCGAGGGTGCGCGCTCGGGTGAGACCAGACCCTCTCCCTCAAGGAACCTGATCTTGGAGATGGAGACGTCGGAAAACTCTGCCTTGAGGATCGTGAGGACCTGGCCGATGCTTCGCAGCGGCGCCTGGGCCATCAGCGCAGCCCGTGCTCGCTCACGAAGAAGACCATCCGGAACTTGCCGATCTGAACTTCTTCACCGGGGCGCAGGACGGCCGAACCGTCGACGAGGGTCCTGTTCACATAGGTTCCGTTCAGGCTGCCCAGGTCGGTGATCTGCACCTCGCCCTCGTTCATGTCGAAACGGGCGTGGTGCCGGGAGACGGTGATGTCGTCGAGGAAGATGTCGCAGTCGGGGCTGCGTCCGGCAGTGGTCTGCGCCTGGTCGAGCAGATAGCGTGCCCCGACATCGGGACCTCTGGTGACGATGAGCAGTGCATTGCCCTGCGGCAGCGCACTGACTGCGGCGGTGTCCTCGGCACTGATCTCGGTGCGGGGGGCGTCCTCCTCGATTGCGGGGATCACGGAAGTGGTCTCAGAAGAACTCCCGAGTCGCTCTCCGCACTGGGCGCAGAAATTGCTCCGGTCAGGGTTCTCGTGACCGCACTTCTCGCAAATCATCATGTCGCGAACTCTTTCCTAGGTGACGACCGACCTTGCCGGTCCCTCCCACCTTACCGACCGGACATACGGCTGAGGGACCCCTGCCCGGCAGCCACGCAGGAGTCATTCCCCGAGGAGCTCCTCGTATGCGTCGGCGTCGAGCAGATCGTCAATACCCGAGTTCTCGGTCAATTCCACCTCGAAGAGCCAGCCTTCTCCGTAGGGCGATGCATTGACCGTCTCGGGCGCGTCCTCGAGCGTCTCGTTGACGGCCGTGACGACACCGGTGACCGGTGCGAACAGATCGGAGACCGACTTGGTCGATTCCAGCTCCCCACAGGCATCGCCGGCCACGACCTCGGTTCCCACGGTGGGGAGGGTGACGTAGACGATGTCCCCCATCGCCTCGGCCGCGTGGGCGGTGATCCCGATGCGCGCAGTGGCGCCCTCGGCGCGCAGCCATTCGTGCTCGCTGCTGAACAGGAGATCTGACGGAAGCTCGGCCATGGCAGTACCTCTCTGACGGCTGGATCGGATCCACCCGCAGCACCAGTCAACCATCCGGGCGACGAAAGGGTCCACACAGGCGGGGCATTGCCCGCGGGCTGCGGACCTGGGTGGGCGGCGGTCCGCTCAGCGCCGGGCGTCCCCGCGTGGGCCGTGGACGGGCGGGGCGCTGGCCAGCAGGAGACGGGTCTGGTGGGCGTAGAGCACGCCTGCCCACCAGTAGAGGAAGACGCCCCACAGGGCGAAGGCCCAGCCGATGATCCGGGCCAGCGGCGACCAGCTCCACGGGCCGTGGCCGAGCAGCACGAGCGGAAGGGCGTAGAGCAGGCAGAAGGTCGCCGCCTTGCCCACGAAGTGGACCGGCAGGCTCGTGTATCCGCGGGTCTTGAGCGCCGGCACGAGGCACAGCATCATGACATCCCTGGCCAGCAGCACGACGAGGAACCACCACGGGATGATGCCGCGCACGGTGAGACCCACCACGGTGGCGGCGATGTAGAGCCGGTCGGCGACCGGGTCGAGCATCTGGCCCAGCCTGCTCACCTGGTGCAGCCCCCGGGCGAGCTTGCCGTCCAGCCAGTCGGTGGCACTGGCGATCGCCAGCAGGACGATGGCGGCCACGTCGCGCTCGAGAAGGATGAGGACGAGGAAGACCGGTACTCCGACGAGTCTCAGCGCGGAGAGCAGATTGGGAATCGTGACGACGGCATCGGTGTCGTAGCTCCTGTCCCGCACCGAGACCTGGGTGTGCTGAGAATCGGCCACGTGAACAGAGTAGGCCATCCCCCCGACCGGCCCGGTCGGCTCAGTGCTGGTCCGACTCCTTGTCACGCAGCCAGGCGGAGTTCTGCTGGGCCACCACGTACATGGCGACCACCTGGGGGCCGATCACCGACCAGTCGAAGCTGGCGGCCAGCGCCCGGCCGCGCTCCAGGTGGAGGTCGCGGGGCTCCTCGAGGCTCCGCAGGATGGCCCGTGAGGCGCTCGCCGAGTTGCCGGTCTGGAAGACCTTGCCCACCAGGCCGTCGTCGTCGGTGAGCACCTCGACGAAGGCGCGCAGATTGGAGGCGACCACCGGGGCTCCGCAGGCCATCGCCTCCAGCAGGACGATGCCGAAGCTCTCCCTGCCCGTCTGGGGGGCGATGTAGACATCGCTGCGCCCCAGCCAGAGATTGCGTGCCTGGTCGTCCAGTCCGCCGAGGAAGCGGACGCCCTCCACCGAGCGGGAGGAGCCGTTGCCGATGACCACCACGTCCAGGTCGGGATGGTGCGCGCGCACCAGCGGGAGCGCGGCGGTGAGCACCTCGAAGCCCTTGCGCGGCTCGTCGTAGCGCCCCAGGAAGGTGATGCGCGGGTGTTCCCCGCCACGCCACCGGCCGGAGACGGGGACCATCGGATAGTCGTCCACGTGGATGCCGTTGCCGATGACCACCGGGGTGACTCCGCGGTGGTGCTGGGCGACCGCGGCCGCCTCGCTGGACACCGCGATCGAGGAGTCGATACGGCTGACCACCCTGGGCAGCACCGAGTTCGCGAACTTGATCGCGCCGACGGCCGGGGTCGCGGTGTGGAAGGTCGCGGTGACCGGCCGGTCGGTGAGATAGAGCGCGAGCAGGCAGATCGTGGGCGCCACCGGTTCGTGCAGGTGCACCACGTCGAACTGGCCACGGTCGAGCCAGCGCTTCACGGCGAGTGCCGGGCCGACGCCGAAATTGATCCTGGCGACCGATCCGTTGAAGTTCACCGGCACGGCGTGGCCTGCCGTGACGAACTCGGAGGGGAGCAGCCCCGTCTCCGCGAGCAGTGCGGGGCTCGCCTGACCGGGGGCGATGATCGAGACCTGGTGGCCCTGCTCCTTGAGCCAGCCCCCCAACCCCAGGACATGGTTCTGCACACCGCCGGGGCGGGCGAAGGAATAGGGACAGACGAGGCCCACTCTCATGCGGTGACTCCCTTGAAGAAACGCTGGAGCATGTGCCAGTCCAGCGGATGGGCCTGGATCTGCTCGCAGAAGAAATCGGCGAGCCACTGGCTCGCCTCGATCAGTCCCTGTTCCCCGGCGGCGACGTACACCGGGCCGGTCAGGACGAGATGGAGCTTGCGGTGCTCGTCGAACCAGGTGGCCGCGCCCATCAGCGGGTGGCGGCCGTGCTGGGCGAGCAATGCTGGGCCGGGGGGCATCGTCTGCTCGATCCGGCCTCCGGGCAGTTCCCAGTGCACCGGCAGGCCACGACGGCTGAAGTCCCGGTCGGCGACCAGGGAGATGAGCCGGCCGGCGTCCAGGTCGTCGCGCAGGAGTCCGAAGACGTTGTGCTCGGTGGCCCCGAAGATCTTGATGCCGAGCTTCTCGCGCAGCGCGCGGAAGTACTCGAACTGGCCGTCGGGCAGGGCCTCGGCGACCGATGTCACCGGCAGATCGTCCAGGCCGGCGTAGGCACCCACCAGGTCCCAGCTGCCCATGTGCGGGAGCGCCACCACCAGCCCGCCCCGGTGGGACAGGCTGACCAGCATCTCCCAGGCCGCCGGGTCCTCGATGATGACCTTCCTGCGGATCCTGCGGGCCGACCAGTGGCCGAGTTGCAGGGAGATCACGAGGTTCTCCAGCCAGGAGCTGAAGGCCTTGCGGGTCGTGCGGAGGTCAGGGGTCCGGCCGGTGACGACCTCGTAGTTGAGCTGCCACTGGCGCACGTGGCGCGGCGGATCGGCAACCAGCCCGCGCAGCACCACCGCGCTGATCGGGCGCCACAACCACTGCGGGGTGTGCGCGCCGATCTTCATCGCGGTGAGCTGGCTGACGAGGCGCCTCCTGCGCTTCACCGGGTGTCGCTCGCTCGCTCGGCACCCTTCGTCTGGCCGTGTACGAGCGCCATCCGCTGGCCGACGGTGATGATCCCGGCGACGGCGAGGATGACCAGGGCCACCGGCAGCGCCCACTCGACCCCGAGGCCGGTGAGGAAGGCACCGAGCAGACCCACCAGCAGGCGATCCGAACGGCCGGCCAGGCCACCGTTCACCTCGTAGCCCAGGGACTCGCCGCGTGCCTTCGTGTAGCTGGTCACCTGGCCGCAGACCAGCGCGACGATGGCCAGCGCGGCCCACACGGTGTTGTAGTCCTTGCCCACGTAGTAGAGGGCCAGACCGCCGAAGACCGCGCCGTCGGCGATGCGGTCGAGGCAGCTGTCCAGGAAGGCTCCCCAGTCGCTGCTCACCCCGCTCATCCGCGCCATGATCCCGTCGAAGCTGTCCGAGAAGATGAAGACCAGGAGGAGCAGGGTGCCCTGCCACAGCCGGCCGGTCGGGAAGCAGATGAGTGACACCGCGACGACGCCGATCGTGCCGATCCAGGTCACCATGTCGGGGGTGACCTTGGCCTTCAGCAGCAGCGCGGCCAGGGGTGACAGCACCTTCGTCCATCGTGAACGCAGATGCTCAAGCATGTTTGTCCTCCTGTGTGGGGCCGAAGAGTTCGACCCATGCCCGGGCGAAGAGCGTCCGGGTGTCCGAGAGCAGCTGTGGCAGGGCCTTGGTGCGCCCGACCACGGGCAGGAAATTCGCGTCTCCCTGCCACCGCGGAACGATGTGTTGGTGCAGGTGGGCGGCGATCCCCGCGCCGGCCACCGCACCCTGGTTGATGCCGAGGTTGTAACCGACCGGCTTGGAGACCCGGTCGATCACGGCCAGGGCCTGTTTGGTGAGCGCGGTGATCTCCGTGCTCTCCTCCTCGGTCGTCGCCGCATAGGCGCTCACGTGCCGGTACGGGCAGATCAGCAGATGACCGGGGTTGTAGGGATAGAGATTGAGGATGACGAAGGCCAGCCGGCCCCGCCTGGTGATGAGGGAGTCCTCGTCGTCGCGGTGCGGCGCCAGGCAGAACGGGCACTCGTCGGGCGAGCCGGAGTCGGCCGGCTTGTTCTCACCCTGGATGTAGACCATCCGGTAGGGCGTCCACAGCCGTTGCAGGCTGTCGGGCACCCCGGCGAGCCGGTCGGGGAACTCGACAGGCGGATCGTCCTCGGGAGGCTGACTCACCTCAGGCCTCCCGGGCCGGTGCGACCGGGTCCTCGGCGCTGCGCGAGGCGATGTGCTCGACGATCCTCGCCACCGCCTCGTCGATCGGCACGCCGTTGTCCTGGCTGCCGTCGCGGAAGCGGAAGCTCACCGAGCCGGCCTCACGATCCTGCTCACCGGCGATGAGGATGAAGGGCACCTTCTGGCGGGTGGCGTTGCGGATCTTCTTCTGCATCCTGTCGTCGGAGTCGTCCAGCTCGACCCGCACCCCGTGGGCCTTCAGCCTGTCGGCGATGCCCTTCAGGTACTCGGTGAACTCTGCGGCGACCGGCACCCCGACCACCTGGACCGGGCTGATCCAGGCCGGGAAGGCGCCGGCGTAGTGCTCGGTGAGCACGCCGATGAAGCGCTCGACCGAGCCGAGCTTCGCGGAGTGGATCATCACGGGACGCCGATGGCTCCCATCGGCCGCGGTGTACTCCAAGCCGAATCGCTCGGGCTGGTTGAAGTCGTACTGGACGGTGGACATCTGCCAGGTCCGGCCCAGCGCGTCCTTGGCCTGCACGGAGACCTTCGGCCCGTAGAAGGCCGCGCCACCCGGATCGGGCACGAGTTCCAGACCGGTCGACCCACAGGCCTCGCGCAGGATCTCGGTGGCAGCCGCCCAGTCCTCGTCGGAGCCGATGAACTTGCTCGAGTTGTCATCGCGGGTGGACAGCTCGAGGTAGAAGTCCCGCAGCCCGAAGTCGCGAAGGATGTCGAGGAAGAAGTTCAGCAGCATCTTGATCTCGTCACCGGCCTGCTCGGGTGTGCAGTAGGTGTGCGAGTCGTCCTGGGTGAAGCCCCGCATCCGGGTGAGCCCCTGGACCACTCCGGACTTCTCGTAGCGGTAGTCGTGCCCGAGCTCGAAGAGCCGCAGCGGGAGCTCGCGGTAGGAGCGCCCGCGGCTGCGGAAGATGAGATTGTGCATCGGGCAGTTCATGGCCTTGAGGTAGTACTCCTGGCCCTGGTGGGTCACATTGCCCTCGGCGTCGTGCTCCTCGTCGACGATCATCGGCGGGAACATCGTGTCCGCGTAGTAGGGAAGGTGACCGGAGGTGTGGAAGAGCCCGCCCTTGGAGATCTCCGGGGTGTGCACGAAGTCGAATCCGGCCTCGAGATGGCGCTGCTCGATGTAGCTCTCGATCACGTGGCGCATGATGCCGCCCTTGGGGTGGAAGACGACCAGGCCGGGGCCGATCTCCTCGGGGAAGCTGAACAGGTCAAGCTCGGTGCCGAGCTTGCGGTGGTCGCGCTTGGCGGCCTCGACGAGACGCGCCTGGTAGGCCTTGAGGTCCTCGCGGCTGGCCCAGGCGGTGCCGTAGACCCGCTGAAGCTGGTCGTTGTGCTGGTCGCCACGCCAGTAGGCGGCGCTGGTCTTGGTGAGGGCCACCGCATTGATGTAGCCGGTGTGCGGCACGTGGGGGCCGCGGCACAGGTCGCGCCAGGCCACCGATCCGTCGCGGCGCACATTGTCGTAGATGGTCAGTTCGGCGCCACCGACCTCGACCGAGGATCCGTCGTCGGCGGAGGGATGGCCCTTGTCGGTGATGAGCTCGAGCTTGTAGGGCTCGGCCGCCTCCTCCGCGCGGGCCTCGTCCTCGGTGACGACCCGGCGCACGAAACGCTGACGCTGCTTGATGATCGCGGTCATCTTCTTCTCGATTGCCTTGAGGTCCTCCGGGGACAGCGGGTCGGTCTTGAAGTCGTAGTAGAAGCCGTCGGTGATGGGCGGGCCGATTCCGAGGCGGGCCTGCGGGAAGATCTCCTGGAGCGCCTGGGCGGTCACGTGCGCGGCGGAGTGCCGGATGATCGACAGCCCCTCGTCGCTGGTCGCGAGCACAGGTGCCACGGTGTCGCCGGCGTGGAGCTCGGTGGCGAGGTCGACGGTGTCGCCGTTGACCGCCATCGCCACGATCGAGTGGTCGTCGCCGAACAGGTCGAGGCCGGTCGTCGTGTCCTCGATCACCTTCGCCTGTGACTGCTGGTCTCGAGTGATGGTGATTGTTGAGGACACGGTGATCTTCCTTTCGGGCGGCATACCTGGCCGCGCGTGAGCAATGACGTCCCTATTGTGCCCGATCCCGCACCGATCGCCGCGCCGGTGGCGGGCGCGGCGTGTGCCCGGCCGGGTGAACATCAGGTGAAGCCCGTTCCCGAGAGGCTTCGGACGAGCGCCCGGCGGGCACTGCATTTGTATGATCATTCGCATGAGACCCGCCGTCTGCTCACCACAGTTCCGGGCCCGCGAGGACGCCATTCCCGGGGAGACCCTGAGCCGCCGTTCCGGCCTGCTCACGGCATGGCTCGCGGTGCTCTGCGTGGTGATCGGGGCCTTCGGCCATCTCGTCTACCTGCTGGTCGCCGCGGTGCTCGGCGTGGGAGCCGCGACCCTCCTGCTGCTCGGCCGCATCGTCGGTCTCAGCAACCGGATCGCCGAGGCCGACGAACCGGTCGAGTCCCTGCTTTCCCGGCGCCGCAAGTCCTGAGGAAGCCGTCAGGCACGGAAAAGGGCCCGGCCCCAGGAATCTCACCTGGAAACCGGGCCCTCACCCTGGTGGGCGACACTGGGTTTGAACTTGTGTCACCGCTCACCCCCGGGTCGACCCCCTCGACCTCCGGTGGGACTACCTCATTCACCGATCTGACAAGCATGTTTACCCCTCTCGTGGTGGCCTGCTGGTACTCTGAGATTAGCAGGCAAACCGGGCGCAATGGGACAGCAATCCTGCACCAATCCTGCACCACTTTCGGGGGGACATCATGCCGACCAGGAAGCCGAAGCGGCACAGCACGCTGGGCACCATCCGAACCAGCCGAGGCCGGTACGCGGCGTTCTACGAGCACGACGGCACCGTCCACCGGCCGGGCCGCACATTCACGACGATGCAGCTGGCCGACGGCTGGCTGCGAGACGAGCAACGCCTACTCGACCGGGGCGAGTGGTCACCGCCCGCGACGCGCCGCGCCCAGGCCGAGGCCGAGGCGAAGCGCGACGAACTGACGTTCGGGAAGTACGCGACGGCATGGGTCGCCGAGCGGCAGACGAAGGGACGCCCGCTCAAGGCCCGGACCGCGGCCGACTACCGCTCTCTTCTTGCCGCCCCGCAGTGGCTGGGCGCGCTCGCCGATCTCCCCCTGGCCGACCTCGACCGTGCCACCTGCTCGACGTGGTACCAGGGACTCGAGGCGACGAAGCGAACCCGCAGGGCCCACGCCTACGCCCTGGCCCGCTCCATCCTCGCCAGCGCCGTCCGGGACGGGCTGCTGCCCAACAACCCGTTGGACATCCCCGGTGCCGGGTCGCGGCCCTCACGTGCCAAGCCGGACCTGCCCACCGACGAGCAGGTGACGGCCCTGATCGCCGCCATGCCCGAGCGCCACCGGCTGCTCGTCCTGCTGGCCGCCACCTGCGGGTTGCGGTTCGGGGAACTCTGCGCACTGCGCCGGTCCGACTTCGCCACGGTGACTCGAGACGACGGCACCGCCGGCATGGTGATCCGGGTGCGGCGCGGCATCGTCTCGGTGGGCACCTCACGCCAGCCGGAGACCCCGAAGACCACCGCCGGCATCCGGGACGTGCCGGTACCCGACTATGTGGTGGCGGAGATCCGCGCCCACCTCAAGACGTCCGCCCAGTGGGGCCGGGACGGGCTCGCCTTCCCCTCGACCAACCCGAAGGTCGACTATCTGACGCACTCCCAGTTCCACGGAACTCCACCGGGCCGGAGGTCCGCGACCGGGACCGGCTTCTACGGGGCGCTGCACGCCGTCGGCCTCGACGGAATGCACTTCCACACTCTTCGGCATTTCTGCCTGACCCGTGCCGCCCAGAACGGCGCCACGCTGGCCGAGCTCAAGGCCCTCGCCGGGCACAGCGACGTGACAGCCGCGCTGATCTACCAGCACGCCAGCAGCGACCGGCTCGCCAATCTTGCCGAGCAGATGCCACGCCTCACACCCCTCACCGCAAAGGCGGAACGATGACCAGCACAATCGACCGGATTGAGTTCTACTGCGAGCGGCACCGCAAGCCGCACCGGGTGGTCGCCTACACGAGGACGCCGACCGGCGGACACGGCATCCACATCGACCCGGAGATGCTCCGGCCGTGGTACTCGGACCCGATGTTCGCGCCGGCGAAGGCGAGGGCACGGGCAGCCGTCGAGGCGGCAGTTCCGCACCCGATGCCCGCCGGCCTGACGGCCAGCGAAAGGGCCCGCTTCAAAGTCCTGCACAACGTGCTGCCGCCTGAGACGCCGTTCCACGAGCTGGTCCCGGTGCTCGACGAGCACGGCATCCTCGTCGGGACGCGGCGAGTGTTCCTCAACTTGTGTGACCGGTGCGGGTTCGGCGTCGAGCGTCGCGAGGAGCGCATGTTCCCCC
>JBAQVA010000092.1:0-2334 GCA_049297835.1 Propionibacterium sp. | reverse complement strand
CAGCCGTCACCGGCAGGCCCTCCATCTCGCCGCTGTGGATCGCCTCGGCCACGCGCAGCTCGCGCTCGGCCGCGGTCGTCGCGGTGGTTGCTGTCTTGGTGGCCACGGGGTGCTCCTCTCGCTCGGTACTAAGTCCATTCTAGCCGATTTCCCGAAAACGGTCTAGGGGTAGTTTTGGGCCGTGTGGGTTTCGGTCCTGAGTTTCGGTCCGGCGTGTCGGTCTCCGTCGACTCTCGTCGACCGTCGGCCCATAAACGATCGTTTATGGCCCGTCGGCCATCGGGTTACTTCCTGCCTGGCAGAGTCTATTTAGTGCTTCACGGGCGGTATTGCTTTATCGAGCACGCCCGCGAGCCGCGTACGTTCCGGCGTGTCCTCCTCTGGATCGTGCACGTCGAACTTGACGTGGTCGTAGACCTCGTGCACCAAGTCGTACACGAACTGTGCCCGCTCCGCCTCCGTGGTCGGCTGCGCCTTGAGTGCAGGCCGGACCGAGGCGATGACGGCGGCGAGATTGGAGTTGTGATGCATGAGCATGTCCTTTCGTTGGTGGCTATTCAGAAATGGCTGACAGTTTACCGAGGAGTCCGTAGGCGTCCGGTGGGTTGGGCACGGTTCTCGTTGAGTGCGCGAGCATGCGGGCTACGGCTTCCAGCTCGCCGGCGATCGCGAGCTGGCGATCTTCTTCGTTGACGGTCATGGTGTGGTGTCCTCTCGGATGGTGATGGTCTCTCCCACCGGCACACCTTCGAGTGCGCCGGCGGGGACTTCCAGCAGTGCGTCGACGTCGCTAGGCGACGTCCAGCGCGGGCACGTGCTCTGATCGGTCATCGTGCACGGGTCCAGGGTCTCGATGGCGAGCACCTGGTCATCGACGATCCATGCCGCGTCGATCCGGGTCTGCATGCCGGCCATCCACACCTGCCGCTCCGGGCGGCCGGCGAACGTGAACAGCATGCCGGTGCCCTTGGGCACCTCGGGTCGTCCGCTGAGTCCGGCTCGTTGCTCGTCCGCGGTGTCTGCGACCTGCACCTGGAACTGGTGGGTGCCGACGGTGACGGTCGCCGTCGAGGTGGCCGGCGTGCTCGGTGCGCATCCGGCCAGCAGGCCCAGCAGGGCCACTGTGGCGATGGTGCGCCCCTTCATGGGTGTTGTCTTACTCGCCGGCGGCGGCCGCGCCGCCCTGGGGCAGCTCTCGGGCTCCCACGGCGGGGAAGGGCTCGCCGTGGTTGTACTTGGCTTCCAGCTCCTCGACTTTGGCCATGACGGCGTCGTTGACGAACTGGCTCAGGTTCCGGTTGCCCTCGGTCGTCATCGTGTAGAGGATCGCCCCGCGCACCCGGTCTGTGTCGGCCGGGTCCTGGTAGAACGACACCTTGTGCCGCCACTTCTTCTTGCCGCTCGTCGACGGCTCCTCGGTCTTGCGCGTGACGGGCGCGGCCGCGGGCTTGGCGGCCGCCGCCGGCTTCGTCTCGATTGTCTCTGCCTGCGGCGGGGTGACCGGGCTCGATCCGCTCAGTGAGGACTTGCGGGGGGATGGGCGGCTGCTCATGACAGGGCTCCTTCGATGCTGGTCAGGTGGTCGGCGTAAAGCTGGCCGAGTGCGGTTGCCTCGGCACTCCCCCACTCGTCGAGACCACGCGCGGCCTCGGTGGCGTCTGCGATGACGACGCGCTTCGGGATCGGCGGGCTGAGCACGCTCAGCCCTCGGGACTCGGCGGCCTGGTGCAGCTCGTCGAGCCAGGTCTTTCCGCTGACGGTGTTCTCCTCGTGCTGGTTGACGATGATGCCCGCCACGCGCAGCTCGGGGTTGTAGTAGCCGCGCACGCTCTCGATGGTGTCGAGCAACTGGGCGAGGCCGTTGGCGCTCCACAGCTTCGAGTGGGTCACGACGACGACGCCCTGCGCGGCCGTTAGGCCGTTGATCGTGAGCTGGTCGAGCGATGGGGCGCAGTCGATCAGGATCACGTCATAGTCGCCGGCGACGGCGGCCAGGGCCTCGCGCAGCCGGCCCTCTCGGCCGGCCCCGGCGATCACGAGCTCGTCGCGCACGTAGCCGAGTGTGACTCCCGACGTCGGCACGACGTCGAGGCCGGGCCAGACTCCCGGCACGATCACGTCGCGGATGGTCTCGGGCGCGCGCGCACTGAGCGCGTCGGCCAGCCCTGCCTGGTCCTCCCCCACGGGTTCGGCGGCCGCGACGGACGTCAGGTTTCCCTGGGGATCGTTGTCGACCACAAGCACGCGCTGGCCGCGCAGCACCGCGGCGCGGGCCAGGTGAAATGTCGTCGTCGACTTGCCGACGCCGCCCTTCTGGTTGCAGAGGGCGAAGAT
>JBAQVA010000091.1:0-24615 GCA_049297835.1 Propionibacterium sp. | reverse complement strand
CCGCCGTCACCGGTGAACCGGAACAGGTCCGGCAGCTGTGCCTCGGCCGGGGTGTCGGGTGAGGGCTCCGGAAGATCACCGGTGGGGTCGGTGTAGAGCACCGAGCCGCGGCTGTGACCTCCGTGGTCGAGGTAGTCGATCATGGCGGACAGGTAGCAGTACTGGGCGCTGAGGATGTCGCGCACCAGGAAGATCCGGTCGACGCTGCGGCGACTCCTGCGGTCCACCGAGACGGTCTGCCGATAGCCGGCCAGCTGCCCGGCCACCTCGCCCAGGGCCGTGGCGAGGGAGGCCCGTGAGCGCACCAGCCCGGCGTCGGCGCTCATCAGGGCGGGAAGGCTGGTGAGCAGCTCGGCGGTGCTGTCCTGGCCGGAGGCGTCGAAGCGCTCACCGGCGGCCGCGACGAGTTCGGTCGCCGCGTGCAGCGGGCCGGTGGCGGCCAGCAGGAAGCGGTCCTGACCCACTGGCTCTGCGCTGCGCCGGTGCGCGATGTAGCTCGCGGCCCGATGGGCGCCGACCTGTGCGGAATTCAGTGCGGCACCACCGGGGCGGTAGACGCCGTGACCCCCCGCGGCCTCGCCGACCGGGAACAGTCCGGGCAGGTTGGCCGACTGCCACCAGCAGTCCACCTCGAGGCCACCGTTGTTGTGCTGGGCGCAGACCGCCACCTCGAGCAGATCGGTGGCCAGGTCGATGCCAGGATTCCGGTCCAGGTAGAAGTCGTAGGCAGGGCAGTTCAGCTTCTTGAGCCGCTCCACCGGAGTCGATCCGCTGCCCAGCGCGAGCACCCCGGCGCGGTCGAGGTAGTCCCTCGCCTCCTCGGAGAGCAGATCGGCGTCGAACTCGGGACGCAGCGGGTTGGAGCGGAAGTCGAGGAAGACCCGCCGGCCTCGGAGCACGGTCTCCCGGTGGACGAGCAGGTCGATGATGCTCGACCCGTCGTGGGCCTTGCGGGCGTCGAAGGGCCACTGGTAGCCCTTGAGGAAGACGAGAGTGGCGAGCCGCCCGTAGTCGGGAATCGCCTCACCGAGGAACTCCCGGGCATCGTTGCCGTCCGCGTCGGTGGAGACGAAGCGCGGCACGACCTGCATGTAGCTGCCCGAGACGTTCCAGCGCGGAGCGACGGAGGAGAGCCCGAACTGCCACTCCGTGAGGTTCTTCCCGGCGGCCCCGGCGCGCAGTGCGGCCCCGGTTGCTCCCCACTGACCGTGCGGGTAGACGGAGTCCGCGTACATCCCGGCCGGCCCGCCCGTCGCGTAGACGACGCTGTCGGCGCGGACCAGCAGGAAACCGCTCGTGGCCTCCTGCTCGCGCGTCCCTGGAGCAGGGCGCACCTTGCGGTGGAGCAGCAGGCCGACGCATCGTCCCTCGTCGACGACCAGGTCGACCACCCGGCAGTCGTCGACCACCCGGATGCCGGCGGCCAGGACCCGCTTCTCGAGCTGCTGGGTCATGGTGCGGCTGGTGTAGGGGCCGATGGAGGTGGCCCGCTCGCGGGGGTCGTGGTCGGTCTTGTAGCCGGTGTACTGGCCGTATCGGTCGGTGGGGAAGGGCACTCCCAGGTCGCACAGCCTCAGGAAGCAACGGGTGGACAGGGCGGCCTCGGCCAGGGCGTTGTCGCCGTCCATGGCGCCGCCGGCGAACAGCGTCTTGGCCATGTCGGCGACCGAGTCCGGGGCATCGCCGGACAGCGTCAGCTTGTAGTAGGTCTGCTTGTCCGAGCCGGCGTTGCGCGATGCTCCGGCATGGATCTTGTCGGTCACCATCACGACATCGTGCCGGCCCTCGGTCAGCAGCCGGTCCGCTGCCGCATAGGCCGCCGATCCGGTGCCCACGATCACCGTGGCCACGCTGATCTGCGGCACCCGGACGCCGGCGAGCTCGACGACCTCCTCGTTGCCCATGCCTGCTCCTCTCACAGCCTCGGGATGTGCATTCCGCCGTCGACATTGATGACGTCGCCGGTGGAGTACGGCATCCGCCCGGCCACCAGCTGGGCGACGGCGCCTCCGACATCGGAGGGAACCCCCCAGCGGGGGATGGGTGCCATCCCCTCGGCGAAGCCCTGGTCGTACTTGCCCTTGACACCGGCAGTCATGTCGGTGGCGACGACTCCGGGGCGGATCTCGTAGACGAGGATCCCCTCGGGCCCCAGTCGCGCCGCCCACAGCTGGGTGGCCATCGACACCCCGGCCTTGCTGATGCAGTACTCACCACGGTTCGTGGAGACGGTCGTGGAGGAGATCGACGCCACATTGACGATCGTGCCGACGAGCTGATCGGGCAGACCCTGCACGGGCCCGCGAGCCTCGATCATCTGCGCCGCCACGGCCTGGGTGAGGAAATAGGGGCCGCGCAGGTTGATGCCGAGCACGCGGTCGAAGCTCTGCGGGGTCGCCTCCAGGATGTCGAGTCGCTCGGTGGGCGCCACCCCGGCATTGTTGACGAGGGCATCGATGCGTCCCCACTGGGACAGCGTCTCGTCGATGTAGCGGCGGTGGGTCTCCAGCTCGTCGACGCTGCCGCGCGTGTAGCGCACCGGACCGAGTTCGCCCAGTTCGGCGAGCAGGTCGGTGGGTTCGGGCCGGGTGGCGAGGATCGAGACCGCCCACCCGTCGGCGAGCAACGTGCGGGTGATGCCCAGGCCGATGCCCCTGTTGCCGCCGGTGACCAGAGCAACCTTCGCGGCCGATCTGACAGTCATCCATCCTCCTCGACGAGGTGTGCCCTTGGTTCCCGCCCGACAGGGGACAGGACCAATACGGTGGACCCACCGACAGTGACTCCGGGGCCCCGGCCCTTTGGGCTCACGGGATGCCGGAAGCTGGTATTCATGCAGTCGACATTCTTCCGCAGCATGCGCCGACGATCGGCGGCGCCGGGGGAGGAGACCTCTGACGACATGAATTCTCCATTGACTGTGCCCCGGCGATGGCTGCTGCGCCATCCGCGGTGCCGGGGATGCCTTCGGAACGAGGCAGACGTAGACTAACACTGTTTCTTCTACTAAACCTAGTGTTTCTTCTATCGAAACGTCTGCTGCGGGCTACGAAGCCCGGGCGGCGTCCCGACGAGACAGGAAGGGGCAATCCCCCATGTCACCCGAGATCGACAAGATCACCGCCCACCGCATCGTGCCCGTCGTCGTGCTCAACGATGCATCCAACGCCGACGGCCTGGCCGGCGCCCTCGTCGCCGGCGGTCTGCCGGTGGCCGAGGTCACCTTCCGCACCCGGGCCGCCCAGGAGTCCATCAGGATCATGGCAGAGCGCGGCGATGTGCTGGTCGGCGCCGGCACCGTCGTGACGCCCCGTCAGGTGGACGAGGCGGTGGACGCCGGCGCAAACTTCATCGTCAGCCCCGGATACAGCCAGGAGGTCATCGACGAGGCCCGCGCGCTCGGCGTCCCGGCCCTTCCTGGCACCGTCACCGGCACCGAGATCATGTCAGCGCTGTCCGACGGGCTCACCACGCTGAAGTTCTTCCCGGCAGCGGCTTTCGGCGGCGCACAGACCGTCAAGGCGCTCGCGGCCCCCTTCCCGCAGGTCTCCTTCATCCCGACCGGCGGGGTGAGCCTCGCCAACGTCAACGAGTACCTGGCCCTGCCGTGTGTCCCGGCCGTCGGCGGCTCCTGGATGGTTCCTGCCAAACTCGTCGACGAGCGTAGGTTCGACACTGTCCAGGAGCTCACCGCGGCCGCCGTCAGCGCCGTCGGGGGACCTGATCCGAGAGAGGACTGACATGACTGCCGGAATCACCACGCGACCCGCCGGGTCCTGCGCCTATGACGCCGTCGCTTTGGGTGAGGTGATGCTTCGTCTGGATCCTGGGGAGGGCCGCATCCGCACCGCCCGCTCCTTCCGCGTCTGGGAGGGCGGCGGCGAGTACAACGTGGTGCGTGGACTGCACAAGGTCTTCGGGCTGCGTTCGACGGTGCTCACGGCGCTCGTCGACAACGAGGTCGGGCATCTCGTGGAGGACTTCATCGAGACCGGTGGAGTGAGCACCGGCGACATCGCCTGGCTGCCGAGCGACGGTGTCGGACGCACCGCGCGCAATGGCCTCAACTTCACCGAGCGGGGCTTCGGGGTACGCGGCAGCGTCGGGGCCTCGGACCGCGGCAACACCGCGATCTCCCAGGTCAAGGCCTCCGACTTCGACATGACAAGGCTCTTCGCCGAGCAGGGCGTGCGCTGGTTGCACACCGGCGGGATCTACGCGGCGCTCTCGGAGCAGAGCGCCCAGACCTGCATCGACGTGGTCAAGGCCGCCCACGAGAACGGCACGATCGTCTCCTATGACCTCAACTACCGGCCGAGCCTGTGGAAGTCGATCGGTGGCAAGGCCCGCGCCCAGCAGGTGAACCGGGAGATCGCCCCCTATGTCGACGTCATGATCGGCAACGAGGAGGACTTCACCGCGGCGCTCGGCTTCGAGGTCGAGGGTGTCGACGAGAACCTCACCGAGCTGCCCACCGACAAGTTCGGCGCGATGATCAAGCGGGTCGCCGCGAGCTACCCGAACTTCAAGGTCATCGCCACGACGCTGCGTGGCGTGCACTCCGCCTCCTCCAACGACTGGAGTGCGCTGGCATGGAGCCCCGAGGACGGGCTCGTGCAGGCGGCCCGTCGCGAGTCGATGGAGATCTTCGACCGGGTCGGCGGCGGCGACTCCTTCGCCTCCGGTCTCGTCTACGGGCTGCTGGCCGACGAGCCGCTCCAGACCGCGGTGGACCTGGCAGCCGCGCACGGTGCGCTCGCGATGACCACCCCGGGAGACACCTCGATGGCCAGCAAGGCCGAGGTCTACAAGCTCGCCGGTGGTGGCAACGCCCGGGTGGATCGCTGACCCGCAGACACATCGACTGACACGCCGGGCCCCCGCCCGTGGAGGCACTGCCGAGTGACCGGCAGCTCCACCGGGCAGGGGATGCCCGGCTACGACCCTGGGCGGAAATAGCCCGCTCCCGCCCTTCGAACACCGGTCCACCACGGCACATGCATTAGGTTTTCTGTGGGGTTGCGCCAACGGGGCGCGCCAGTGTGAGAGGCAGGCGCCCGGTGGGCAGAGTCGACGAGGACGCGTCCCCCACGGGCCGACGACGCTGGGTGGGCCTCATCGTTCTCTCGCTGGCGCTGTTCATGGCCTCGATGGACAACACCATCCTCAACGTCGCACTACCCACCCTGGCCCGCGATCTCCGGGCCACGAACGATGCCCTGCAGTGGACCGTGGACGCCTACCAGGTGACCTATGCGGGCTTCCTGCTGGTGGCCGGCAGCCTCGTCGACCGATGGGGACGCACCCGCACCTTCACTGCCGGCGTCATCGCCTTCGGGCTGTGCTCCCTGGGCGCCGGCCTGTCGGGCAACACCATGCTGCTCATCGCGGCGCGGGCATTCACCGGCATCGGCGCCGCGCTGCTCACCCCCTCCACCCTTGCCCTGATCTCGGTGCTCTTCCGCGAGCCCACCGAGCGGACCACCGCCTTCGCCATCTGGTCGGCCGCCAACGGCGCCGGCGCGGCCGTCGGGCCCCTGCTGTCCGGGGCCCTGCTCGCGCACTTCCACTGGGGTTCGATCTTCCTCATCAATGTTCCGGTGGCGGCGCTGTGCCTGGCAGGGGTCGTGCTGTTCATCCCGCGGGTGAAACCCGAGCGCGCCGACGAGGGCATCGACTGGCTCGGCACCGGCCTGTCCATCGGCGGTCTGTGCGTGCTGTGCTGGTCGGTCATCTCCGCCCCGGGGCTGGGCATCGCGTCCCCGCCGATCATCATCGCCTTCCTCGGCGGGCTCGGTCTGCTGGCGCTGTTCGTGTGGTGGCAGGGCCGCGTCGACCAGCCGATCCTGCGTCTGAGCCTGTTCCAGCACCGCACCTTCGCCGTCTCGGTGGCGGTCTCGGGGCTGGTCACGGCCGGTGGCGCCGGCGCCTTGTTCGTCCTCACCCAGCTGCTCCAGTACGTGCTGGGCTTCACACCCTGGCAGTCCGGCCTGGCGATCATGCCGGTGGCGGTGATGATGCTGGTCGGGGCCGTCATCGCCCCCAAGGCGCTGCACTCCTTCGGGATCAAGCGATCCGTGCTCGGCGGGCTGGTGCTCGTCACGGTCGGCTTCGCCTGGCTCGCCGCCACCCCCAACGAGACCTCCTTCCCCCAGCTGCTCCCCGGTGCACTGCTCTTCGGGCTCGGTGCGGGCCTGCTCATGCCGGCCGCCACCCAGGCGGTCATGGACTCCCTGCCGTCGGAGTCCGAGGGCGCCGGGTCGGCCACCAACAGCGCCCTCATGCAGGTGGGCAGCGCGATGGGCGTCGCCGTCGTCGGCAGCCTGCTCGCCGCCCGCTATCGCGGGTCCATGCAGGGGGACGCGCTGGTCAACGCCCTCGATCCGGACACCCGCACCGGGGTGCTCAGCTCGGTCGCCCAGGCGGTCGACCTGGCCCAGGAGCCCCAGTACGCGAACCTGCTTCCCCTGGTGAAACAGGGTTTCGTCGCCGGCATGCGCATCGGCCTGGGAGCCAGCGCTCTCGTGGTGGCCCTCGCCACCGTTGCGGTGGCGATCTTCTTCCCCTCCGAGCGCGAACGCCGCAGGGAGAACAGCCGGGCCGTATGACTGCCCGCGGGAGCCGCGGGATATAGTTGACCCAGCGTTTCAACGTGCCCGGGGTCGGTGGGAATCCGAACCGGCGGTGATAGTCCGCGAACCCGAACCCAGTTCATGGGCGAGGGCCGATCCGGTGGAATTCCGGTACCGACGGTCAAAGTCCGGATGGGAGAGCACGAGACGCAGTGTGCCGCCTCGTCGTGGCGCGCTGGGGCCGCCTCCGGCGTCCCGGTGCCCGTCGTGCGCATCCTGTGCTCACCCCCGGTCGTCGTTGACCGGGAAAGGGTGGACACCGAACATGAGCCGTATCCGCAGTCGCAGACGGCAGGCGCCGATAACTCTTCGTGTCGTCGCGCCGCTCGTGCTGGGACTGGTCGTGCTGGTGGCATGGCAGTTGCTGGTCGGTTCCGGACGGATCTCGCAGACGCTGCTGCCCGGCCCGGACGCGGTCTGGCAGCGTCTCGTGCACGACCTCACCCAGGGAAGCCTGCTCGCCAGCACCGGGGTCACCGTCGGTGAGGCGCTGCTCGGCTGCCTCATCGCCACCCTGGTGGCGCTTCCGCTGGGCTATCTGATTGCCGGATCCCACCTCGCCCAGGCCGCCTTCTTCCCCTATCTGGCCGCCTCCCAGGCCGTCCCGGCCGTCGCGCTGGCGCCGCTGCTCGTCATCTGGGTCGGCTACGGGCTGGCACCCATCGCCCTGTTGTGCGCCCTGATCGTCTTCTTCCCACTCGTGCTGGCCACCGTGCTCGGCGTGCGCGGAATCGACAACGACGTCGTGGAGGCGGCCGAGCTGGACGGCGCCTCGGGCTGGGCGATGCTGTGGGCCATCGAGGCGCCACTGGCCCGGCCGGTGCTGCTCACCGGGATCCGCAACGGCTTCACCCTCTCGGTCACCGGCGCGGTGGTGGGGGAGTTCGTGATGGGCGGGAAGGGCCTGGGCCTGGTCGTCTCCGTGGAGACGGCCTCCGCCGACACCACCGGCCTGTTCGCCACCCTCGTCGTCTTGTGCACACTCGCTGTCGCGGTCCACCAGACGCTCGTCGTGGTGGAGCACCTCACCGATCCCTACCGGCTTCCCCGGGATCGCGGCTCGCACGCCCGGACCCCGTCGCAACCGGAGGAACATCCCCTGCAGATCACATCGGTGCCCCGGGGAGACACCAGGAGAATCGAGGAATTGGTCGCATGAGTAGCTCACGAGCCTCCGGGCGCATCCGCCTGGGGGTCATCCTTGTCGCACTGCTGGCCCTGCTGACGGCCTGCTCGTCGGGCACCGGATCGTCCGCGTCCGGCTCGTCCAGCGGCGCGGGGAAGGCCCTCACCGTGGGCCTCACCTACACCCCTGACATCCAGTTCGCGCCCTTCTACGTGGGGGTCGCGAAGGGCTACTTCGCCGACGAGGGGCTCAAGGTGACGCTGCGGCACCACGGCGCCTCGGAGTCACTCACCGGTGCGCTCCAGTCGGGCCAGGAGGATCTCGTCTACGCCGGCGGCGACGAAGCGATGGTGGCGCGTTCCCAGGGCGTCGACATCGTCAACTTCGCCACCATGTACCAGACATATCCCGCCGAGCTGATCGTGCCGTCCACCTCTGCGATCACGACCGCCGCCGAGCTGAAGGGGCACAGCGTGGGCGTGCCCGGAGAGTTCGGGCAGAGCTGGTACGCGCTGCTCGCCCTGCTCAAGCAGGCCGGGCTGAGCCAGTCCGATGTGAACATCCAGTCCATCGGCTACACCCAGCAGGCCGCCCTGACCAGCAACAAGGTCGACTCGGTGCTCGGCTTCTCGAACAACGAACCCATCAAGTTCCAGCAGGCCGGTCTCGCGACCCGTGAGATCGGGCTGGCCGCGGACACCCCTCTGGTGGGATCCGGCCTGTCGGCCACCAGCAAGACCGTCACCGGGCGCGCCGCCGACCTGAAGGCCCTCATGCGCGGGCTGACGAAGGCCGTCGCCTACTGCCGCTCGAATCCCGACGACACGGTCGCCATCGCTTCCACGTACGTGCCGACGCTGAGCGGACAGACCCAGAAGGAGGCGGCCAAGGCGGTTCTGCTGGCGACCGACAAGCTCTACGGCGAGACCATCGGCGTCCAGGACGCGCAGCGCTGGAATGACATGTCCGCCTTCATGCTGCAGGCCGGCATCATCTCGAAGGCGGTTCCCGCCAACGAGGCCTTCGTCACTCTGGGCAGCTGATCGGGCACGCCCTGTCGCAGCCACGGCGTCTCGGAATGTGGAGGCACGGCCCTGCGTCGACTAGCCTTGTCGCAGACGGACGTCGTGACTCCCAGGACGCCCGCGGAACAGGAGTTCTCCATGACTGTCCAGGTTCAGGCGCGTCCGCAGCGTCCGGGTTCGTCCCCGGTTGCCGGGCCGATGAGCATGGACATGGAGATGCCCGATTCCGCAGGCCATTGTCCCCAGTCCTCACACGCCCACGCTCTCTCCCGCGTCGGCGCCGTGGAGGGCGTCAACGGCGGGGAAGAGCGGGCATGAGCTCTTCGTACACCTTTGACTCCTCCGAACTCGTCGAAACCCATCAGGTCGACCTCTTCGACGCCGCCCATCCGCTGGAACTGGTGCGTGGGGGCGGGCTTCCGGGCATCACCGTGGCCTACGAGACCTACGGCACGCTCAACGAGGCCGGCGACAATGCGATCTTCATCTGTCATGCGCTGACCGGCGATGCCCATTCGTCCGGCTGGCACGAGGGCGACTCACGCCCTGGCTGGTGGCAGAACCTCATCGGGCCCGGCCGACCGGTCGACACCCGCCGCTGGTTCGTCATCTCGCCCAATCTGCTCGGCGGCTGCCAGGGCACCACGGGGCCCAGCAGCACGAATCCGCAGACCGGAAAGCCCTACGGCGTGGACTTCCCGCTCATCGACATGCACGACTTCGTCACGGTGCACCGTGCGCTGCTCGAGCACCTGGGCGTGCGGCATCTCCACGCCGCCGTCGGTGGCTCGCTGGGCGGAATGCAGGTCCTGGACTGGGCCCTGAGCCATCCGGAGGACATGGACGATGCCGTGGTCATCGCCAGTTCGAGCCGCCTGACGGCCCAGAACATCGCATTCAGCGCGGTGGGCCGGGAGGCCATCATGCGCGACGAGAACTTCCACGAGGGCCACTTCGCCGAGCACGAGCTGGGCCCCGATGTCGGCCTCGCGGTCGCCCGGATGATGGCACACATCACCTACACGAGTGAGGAAGGCTTCGAGGAGAAGTTCGGCAGGCGACCCCAGTTCGACGCCTCACAGCCCGGCTTCGGCGTCGACTTCGCCGTGGAGAGCTATCTGGAGCACCAGGGCAGCGTCTTCATCACCCGATTCGATGCGCTGAGCTATCTCTACCTCACCCGGGTGATGGACTACTTCGACCCCTTCTCGAATCCTCACGCCCTGGATCGGGTCCAGGCCGATCCGGTGAACTTCCTCGTGATGAGTTTCGACTCGGACTGGCGCTTCGGCACCCAGCACTCCCGGCGGATCGTGCGTCACCTGCTGTGCGGCGGGCTGCCGGTCTCCTTCCGGGAGATCCACGCTCCCTGGGGTCACGACTCCTTCCTGCTCAAGATCGATCCCTACCTCAAGACGGTGCGGGCCTTCCTCGAGCGACCGGAGCAGCCGCGCACGGAGCCCGAACCCACCCGCGCGACCCGTCCGGTGCGGATTCCCGAGCGCATCCCGGAGGCCGTGAAATGACCGAGACCTACACCCGGCGCCCACAAGGTCTCCTGCTCCGCCAGGATCTGCAGTGGGTGGCCTCACTCATCGAGCCCGGCAGCAAGGTCCTCGACCTCGGCTGCGGCAACGGGGCCCTGCTGGCCTATCTCATGGCATCGTGCGGTTGCCGGGGCACCGGCGTCGAGCGCGACCCGGAATCCGTCCTCGAGGCGATCGGACGGGGGGTGCCGCTCGTCGAGCTCGACCTCGACAGCCAGCTCGATGAGTTCGGCGACGACTCCTTCGACGTCGTCGTGCTGTCGCGCACCCTGCAGGCCGTGCACCGTCCCAAGGAAGTCCTGCAGCAGATGCGCCGCATCGGTCGGCGGATGATCGTCACGATGCCGAACTTCGGCTACTGGCGTCACCGGCTGCGCCTGCTCGGCGGCAAGATGCCGCAGAGCAAGGATCTGCCCTACAGCTGGTACGACACCCCGAACCTCCATCACACGACACTGGTCACCCTCGAGGAACTCTTCGACGATGCCGGGCTCGCCGTGGTGCGCAGGATCCCGCTGACCGGCGACGGGCACCCGCCACGGTTGCCGATGTGGTGGACCCAGCGGTCGGCGAATCTGCTTGCCGGTTCGGCCATCTACGTGCTCGAGCGCAGGGACTGAGCACCAGCACACGGCCGTGGTGAGCGCCGCCATGGCACACCATGTGGTCGCGGATTTCGGCCCGTCCAGCTTCTGTCACGATGTGGGCCATGGAGTCGACTGATCAGCACATCCTCGCGTTGCTGGCCCGTGACGGGCGGATGTCCTTCACGGAGATCGGGCGCGAGACAGGTCTGTCGATCTCCGCGGCCCAGCAGCGCGTCCGCCGCCTGGAGCAGCGTGGCGTCATCCACGGCTACCACGCCGAGATCGACGGTTCGGCGCTCGGTCGCCAACTGCTGGCCATCATCCAGATCCGCCCGCACGGCGACACCGTCCAGAACGTCGAGGCGGTGCTCGACTCACTGCCCCAGATCGTGAGCTGTTTCTCGGTGGCCGGGGCAGCGAGCCACATCTGCCTCGCCGAGGTGGGCAGCCCCAACGACCTCGACGAACTGCTCGGCCAGATCCGCAGCCGCGCGCACGTGACGACCTCCACCACGGTCGTGCTGCGCACCCTGTTCCGCGAGCGCCCGCCCCTGGAACTGCCGTTCACCGAACGCGCCAGCTCCTGACCGTGAGCCCGAAGTCCATGTCGGTACGCGCTGGTAGCGTGGCCGCGTGAGTTCAGTGGCAGACCCCAGCCCGGCCACGACGAGCCTGTGGGGCCGGGTGCTGGTCAATCCTCAGCTGCCGTCGTTGCCGCTGCGTTGGTGGGCATCCAGTGCGCTGTCACTCGCTGCCGGACTCCTGCTTGGGCTCGCCTTCCAGCCCTACGGACTGTGGTTCACCGCACCGCTCGGTGTCGGCCTGCTGTGCTGGCTCACCCGACAGCGCCGCGCGCGCCGCGCCGTCTGGAGCGGTTTCCTGGCCGGCGTCGGCCTGCTCGGCCTGACGGTGAGCTGGGAGTATGTCGTCGGGTGGTGGATGCCGCTCCTGCTCGTCCCCTTCCTGGCACTGTGGACGGCGCTGACCGGCCTCGTCCAGCACTGGGTCCAGCGGCTGCGGGGGTGGCCGCTGTGGGCGGCGGCAGCCTGGACGCTCGCCGAGGCGCTCGGGCAGCGCCTGCCCTTCGGCGGCTTCGCGTGGAGCCGGCTCGCCTTCACCACCCCCGACCAGCCACTCGGCGGATGGCTGTGGGTTCTCGGCGCCGCCGGAACCGGCTGGCTGGTCGCATTGGTCGGCTGTCTGTTGCTCGCCGCCGCCGACGCCTTCGTGGCGTGGCGGGCGCGCCCAGCCGGGGGGCGCGCAGTCGTCCCGGTCAGGGGTGTTTCCGCGCTGCTCGCGGTGGCCCTCGTCTTCGGTACCGGTGCGCTGCTCGCTGCCGCGCCGGGCCCGGTCCGCCAGACCGGGAGCATCTCGGTGGCGGTCGTCCAGGGCGATGTCGACGGGTCCGCGGGCCCGCACAGCATCGGCTACGCCCGCTCGGTCACCGACAACCACCTCTCCGAGACCATCATGGCGATGGCCCGTGCCCGCACCGGCCTCGACCCGATGCCCGACTTCGTGCTGTGGCCGGAGAACTCCACCGACATGGACCCCAACGACGACCCCGAGACCGGCCAGCTCATCGACATGGCCCAGCAGCTCGCCGGGAGGCCGCTGTTCGTGGGGGCGGTCACCGACGGGCCCGGTGAGGACGGCCGCCAGACGACGGGGCTGTGGTGGACCGCCCAGGGCGAGACGGCACGTTATGCCAAACGCAATGCGGTGCCCTTCGGTGAGTTCACCCCGATGAAGGACCTGGTCTTCGCGATCGCCCCGATGGCCCGCGAGGTGGGCCGGCAGACGGTGCCGGGCAGCGCGCCGGGGGTCATCTCCGGGGCACTGAACGGCGGCGGCTCGGTACGGGTCGGCGACATCATCTGCTACGAGCTGGCCTTCGACTCCACCGTCTACGACACCGAGCGTCACGGAGCCCAGTTGATCACCGTCCAGTCGAACAACTCCACCTACACCGGCACCATGCAGCCCCACCAGCAGTTCGCGATCACCCGCGTGCGGGCGATGGAGATGCGCCGCGAGATCGTCATCGCCACGACCAACTCCTTCTCCGGCCTGGTCGACGCTCGGGGAAAGGTGCTGGCCCGCAGCGCCGAGGCGAGTTCCTACTCGCGGACCTTCACCGTCCCGCTGAGCTCGGGCAGCACGCCGGCGGTCACCGTCGGCCCGGTCTTCGAGCTTGTCGCGTCCGAACTGGCCGGTCTCACGGCGGTCCTCGGCGCGCTGGCAGCGCACCGGCAGCGCAGGTCATTGCAGGGCTAGACTGTCCGGCGACGCCGCGGTGAGGATGCCGCGACCAAGCGGTGAAACTTGCGCGAACGGAGCATCATGGCCGTCTATTCACAGTCTCTCGGGACCGTTCTGGTCATCATTCCCACCTACAACGAGGCACAGAACATCGAGCCCATCGTCGCCCGGCTGCGCGCCGCGGTCCCCGAGGCCGACGCTCTCATCGCCGACGACAACTCCCCGGACGGCACCGGCCAGATCGCCGATCGGCTGGCGGCCTCGGACAGTCACGTGCACGTCCTGCACCGGGCCGGCAAGCAGGGTCTTGCCGCCGCCTATGTCGCGGGCTTCCACTGGGGCCTGGACCACGGCTACGGGGTGCTCGTCGAGATGGATGCGGACGGCTCGCACCAGCCGGAGTTCCTGCCGGCGATCCTCACCAAGCTCGAGGACGCCGACATGGTCAAGGGCTCGCGCTGGATGGCCGGCGGTGAGGTCGTCAACTACGGGGCCCGGCGCGAGTGGCTGTCGCGGCTCGCCAACATCTACGTGCAGGCCGTCATGGACATCCCGGTGCGCGACTCGACGGGCGGCTTCAACGCCTTCCGTGCCGACTCGCTGCGCGCGATCGACATCGACGCCGTGGCCTCGAAGGGATACACCTTCCAGGTCGACCTCACCCGCCGCATCCTTGCGGCCGGCGGCACCGTGGCCGAGGTCCCGATCAGCTTCCCGGACCGGACCCTCGGCGAGTCGAAGATGTCAGGATCGATCATCGGCGAGGCACTGCTGCGCACCACCCTGTGGGGTGCCCAGCGCCGAGGCGCCCAGCTGCGCTCGCTCGCCGACACCGTCACGGCCCCGATCAGGCAGAACAGCTCCGGACACCAGGGTCACTGAGGCTCGCACCACGCGCCCCCGGGTGGCGTCTGTCGCCCGGGGCCCCGCGGCCGGCGCCTCGGGGGTGTCAGTAGTGCGGCACCTTGCGGATGACCTCGAGCCGCTCGGCGAGCAGCTCCTCGAGCTCGGAGATCGAGCGGCGCTCCAGGAGCATGTCCCAGTGGGTGCGCGGAGGCTTCGTCTCCTTGTCCTCGGGCTTCGTGCCGTCGCTGCGGACGGCGGTGGCACCGCAGCGCGGGCACTCCCACTCCGCGGGCAGTTCCGCCTCGGTCGAGAAGGTCATCTCGAAGTGATGGCCCTTCGGGCAGTCGAAACCGAGAACCTTCCGCGAGGCGAACTCGACCCCTTCTTCGTCCTCGAAGCTCTTGGCCCCGAGACCCATGCCGCGTAATGCTCGATCTGCCATGTCAACTCCTTGTCCGGGACGTGCTCGTCGTGTGGGTGTGATCATCCCATGCTGGCTGGGCGGGGACGACGCATCTGCACAACAAGCGACGCCGGTCAATCTGTTCCCTCAGCACCAGACTCCGTGCTCTGAGGCGACGTGGCGCAGCACGTCGATTCGGTCAGTGACAATACCGTCCACACCGGTGTCGATGAGTTCGGTCATCTCCTGTTCGTCGTCAATGGTCCACACATGGATGCGCATGTCGCGTGCGTGCGCCACCGAGCGCAGCCCTGCCGTGAGCACCGGCAGCCGCAGTGATCCGAGCTGCTGGTTCCGGGGAATCTGGAAGGCCTGCACTCCCGCGTTGAGGAGCCAAGGAATCCAGGGTACATAGGCCGACCAAGCCACCACGTCGATGGACGCCGCGGTCGCCACGTCGGGGCCCATCAGCGAGCGGAAGCGCGTCAGCCGGGCAGGGCTGAAACTCGCCACGCAGACCCGCGACTGCGCGTGGTGACGCCTGATCGCCTCGACCAGCGGGAGGATCGCGTTCTTCTGCTTGATGTCGATGTTGAACCGTGCCTGCGGCAGGGCCTCGAAGACCTCGTCCATGGTGGGCACAGGCTCGCTGCCGGAGATCCTGGCCCTGCGGATCTCGCTGAAGGGAAGCTGTGCGACGACGCCCTGCCGGTCGCTCACCCGGTCCAGGCGCTCGTCGTGCAGGGCCACCAGCACGCCGTCCGCGCTGGCGTGGACGTCGGTCTCGACGTATCTGTATCCGAGGTCGTTCACGGCATGTTCGAAGGCGCGCAGGCTGTTCTCCAGGGGAGCCGGCGAGTTCGCGTCCCAGCCCCCGCGATGCGCCAGAGCGGCGAACGGCACGTCGAAGTACTCGAAGCGGTTGGCATTCGGTTGGCGGGGGGACACGGCCCCAGTGTGCTCGCCCGCGACGGCGGGCGCCAGTTCAGCGGGGGACGCCGGGAAGCCGGCCCAGCGTGACGACGAACCAGTTCGGCAGCCAGCTCGGCACCCCGACCAGCACCAGCCCGGCCCAGCCGGCCAGTGCGACGAGCAGAGCGGCCGTGACGAGCACGATCGCCTTGGTCCGGGTGGGCACGGTGCGCAACCTGCGCAGCAGCCACATCGCCTGCACGGTGAGGATGTGGGCCCAGCGGAATTCGCTGGCGAGCACGGCCATCCCGGCCAGGAACAGGGGCGTGCCCCCGGGGCCGGGCAACCAGCCCACGAGCACCGCCGCGATGATGAAACTCGCGCCCACGACGCCGACCACGGTGCGGTAGACGACCAGTGCCGCCGGGTTGGCACGGATCCGGGCCCGCCAGGCGAAGCGCTCACGCCGGGGGATGTCCTGGCGGGGCAGTGCGGGCCGGATGCCGTGCGTGACCAGGCAGGCCGGCGTCCGGGTGTGGGCTCGCGCGGGAGATCCGGTGCTCATCACACCCAGCTCGGCCGCATACATGGTGCCCATGGTGCCAACTACCGCTGTGCCCGTCCAGAGCGCAGCCGTCCGGGTGGGGGATCAGCCAGGGATGTGCACCGTGCACGGTCGCAGACACACCGGCCGCCGGCACACGCTGGTGACACAATGCGCTCGTGACCCAGATCGTGTCCGTCCAGTCCTCGGTGAGCTACGGCTTCGTCGGGAATTCGGCTGCGACGTTCGCGCTGCGCAGGATGGGGATCGACGTCTGGCCGGTGCCCACGGTGAGCCTGTCGAACCACAACGGCTATCCGAGTGTGCACGGTGTGCACCTGGCCGCGTCGCAGATCGAGGACATCATCGCCGGTCTGGACGAGCTGGGTGTGCTGGCCCATCTGGATGCGCTGCTCACCGGTTACCTCCCCGACGTCGCCACGGGTGAGGTGGTGCTGCGCGCCGCCCAGCTGGTGGCCCGGCGCAGCCCGGGGGCGCTGATCTGCTGTGACCCGGTGATGGGGGAGCGTGGCGCGGGACTGTACTGCGCGCCGCAGCTGCCCGACTTCTTCGGTGACCGTCTGGTGCCCCTTGCCGGGCTGGTCACACCGAATCTGTTCGAGCTCGAGACCCTCACCGGTGTCGTCACCCACAGCCTGGCCGAGATCGTCGACGCGGCCCGCAGGCTGCGTGCCCGCGGACCGTCGACGGTGCTGGTCACCTCCGTGGAAGGTCGCGAGGTTCCACCGGACGTGGTGGCCATGGTGGCACTCGGCCACGACGGTGCCTGGTACGTCGAGACGCCGCGTCAGCCGCGCAGCTTCAGCGGGTCGGGCGATCTCACGACGGCGGTCTTCCTGGCCCGGATGCTGGGCGGCCATTCGCTGCCCGATTCCCTCGAGTTCGCCGCGGCGAGCGTCCACGGTGTGCTGGCGCACACCACCCGGACAGCTCGCGGCGAGTTGGAGCTGGTGGGCGCCCAGGACGAACTCGTCGAGCCGTCCCGGCAGTTCACCGTCAGACGGCTCGACGGCTGATCACTCGTAGAAGGGCTGCACGTCTGCGCCCAGCGCATTGAGCCGGGTGGGCAGGTCCTCGTATCCGCGGTTGATGACATAGACGTCGCGCAGCACGCTCGAACCCTTCGCGGCGAGCATCGCCAGCATGATGCAGACGGCAGGACGCAGCGCCGGGGGAGAGACCATGTCGCGTCCCCGCCAGCCGGTGGGGCCGTTGATGATGAGCCGGTGCGGGTCGAGGAGCTGGACCTGGGCCCCCAGCTGGGTGAGCTGCAGCAGGTGGATCGCCCGGTTCTCGAAGACCCAGTCGTGGATCATCGTCTGGCCGTGGGCGGCCGCCGCGAGTACCGCGAAGAAGGGCAGGTTGTCGATGTTCAGCCCCGGAAAGGGCATCGGGTGGATCTTGTCGGGCGGGGCCACCAGCTCGCTGGGGTGCACGGTGATGTCCACCAGGCGGGTCAGATCGTTGCCCGAGCGGTACTCGTCGCCCAGGTCGTACTGGAGTCCCATCTCCTCGCCAAGGATGGCGAGCTCGATCTCGAGGAACTCGATGGGTGCCCGGGTGATGGTCAGCTCGGACTTCGTCACGACGGCCGCCGTGATGAGGCTCATCGCCTCGATCGGGTCCTCGCTGATCTCGTAGGAGACATCGATGCTCGGCGCCTCGTCGAGACCGCGGACGGTCAGCGTGGTCGTGCCGACGCCCTCGATGCGGACGCCCAGGAGCATGAGATAGGCGCACAGGTCCTGCACCATGTAGTTGGGGCTGGCATTGCGGATGACCGTGACCCCCGGAGCGATGGCGGCAGCCATCAGGGTGTTCTCGGTGACCGTGTCGCCTCGCTCGGTGAGCACGATGTGGCGCTGGTCGGTCTGCGTCGGGTGTTCCGTCGCGTGGTAGTGCCCGTCGCCGGCGTGCATGCTGAGCCCGAAGTGACTGAGCGCGTGCATGTGCGGCTGGACGGTACGCACACCGAGGTTGCAGCCGCCGGCGTAGGGCAGCTTGAAGTCGGAGAGGAAGCGGCTGAGCGGCCCCATGAACATGATGATGGAGCGGGTGCGCCGTGCCGCGACCACGTCCATCGCGTCGAGGTCCAGCACCTCGGGGCGGTGCAGGGTGAGGTCCTTGCCGTCGGCGGACCAGCTCGTCTCCACCCCGATGCTGGTGAGCACCTCGAGCAGACGATTGACCTCTTCGATGTGGGCAATCCCCTTGAGGACGGTGCGTCCCTTGTTGAGCAGACTGGCGCACAACAGGGCGACCGCGGCGTTCTTGCTCGAGCGGGTCTCGATGGATCCCTGCAGGTGCGTGTCACCGCCGATGCGGAAGTTGAGGGTGCCCGAGTTCCCGGCCACGATGAGCGGGGACTCCAGGGCGGTGGCGATCTTGTTGATCGTCTCGAGGGACAGATTCTGGCGCCCGGATTCGATCCGGTGGATCGCGCTCTGGCTCGTGCTGAGTTCTTCCGCGAGCTGGTTCTGGGTCAGTCCCCGTTGCTTGCGCGCATCTCGGATGAGGCGGCCGATGCTGGCCGGAGTGGTCTGTTGCGTCACACGACGACTATAACTCACATGTGAGTTATTTCCGAGGGGCACGCGGAAGAATCCTCGCTCCGGGCCCTCGCGCTCACAGCATAACGCCGCTTCGCGAGCGCACTCGGCCAGACGCAGATCCTCTACAGTGACCGTCATGAGCGCTCACTTTGACGTCGTTGTTCTCGGAGCTGGGCCCGGTGGCTACGTTGCCGCAATCAGGGCCGCACAACTCGGTCTCAAGACCGCCGTGGTGGAGAAGAAGTGGTGGGGCGGGGTGTGTCTCAATGTCGGATGCATCCCCACGAAGTCACTGCTCCGCAATGCGGAAATCGCCCACATCCTCACCAAGGAGGCCGACGTCTTCGGCATCGAGGGTGACGTCCACCTCGACTACGCCAAGGCCTTCGCCCGCAGCCGCCAGGTGAGCGACAGGATGGTCAAGGGCGTGCACTACCTGATGAAGAAGAACAAGATCACCGAGATCGACGGCTGGGGGAGCTTCACCGACGCCCGGACGCTGAGCGTGGCTGCCGACGACGGCAGCACCCAGAACATCACCTTCGAGAACGCCATCATCGCTGTCGGCGCCACCGTGAAGCTGCTTCCCGGCACGAGCAAGTCCGCCAACGTCCTCAGCTACGAGGAACTCATCCTGTCCGAGGAGCTTCCGTCCTCGATCATCATCGGTGGCTCGGGTGCGATCGGCACCGAGTTCGCCTTCGTGCTCGCCAACTACGGCGTCGACGTGACGATCGTCGAATTCCTCGACCGGATGGTGCCCAACGAGGACGCCGAGATCAGCAAGGAGCTGGCCGGCGCCTACAAGAAGCTGGGCGTCACGGTACTCACCAGCACCGCGGTGAAGTCCGTGGTGGACACCGGCAATGGCGTCGACGTCACGGTGGCCCCGGCCAAGGGCGGCCAGGAGCAGGTGCTGCACGCGGACAAGATGCTCCAGGCTCTCGGTTTCGCCCCGCGCACCGAGGGTTATGGCCTGGAGAACACCGGTGTCGCGCTCACCGAGCGCGGCGCGGTCCAGATCGACGGTCAGTGCCGAACCAATGTGCCCGGGCTCTTCGCGATCGGCGACTGCACGGCGAAGATGATGCTGGCCCACACCGCCGAGGCGATGGGCGTGGTCGCCTCCGAGACCATCGCGGGTCAGGACCCGGAGCCGGTCGACTACACGATGATCCCGCGCGCCACCTACAGCCAGCCGCAGATCGCGAGCTTCGGGCTCAGCGAGCAGCAGGCCAAGGATGCCGGCTACCAGGTGAAGACCTCGAAGTTCCCCTTCTCCGCGAATGGCAAGGCCGTGGGGCTGGGTGCCCCGGGCGGATTCGTCAAGATCGTCGCCGACTCGCGGTACAACGAGATCCTCGGCGCCCACATGATCGGCGAGGGAGTCACGGAGCTGCTCCCCGAGCTGGTGCTCGCCCAGAAGTGGGATCTCACCACGGCCGAGATCGCGTCCACCGTGCACGCCCACCCGACCCTGTCCGAGGCGATCAAGGAAGCCGCCGAGGGCATCGAGGGGCACATGACCAATCTGTGAGCCGCCTCACGTCGTCGCGGAGCCGGATCGGCCACTGTGGCCGGTCCGGCTCCTGCACGTCCGGGATCAGCCTGAATTGGCGTCGGGGCTGTCCTTGGAACGGCCGATCAGGGCGCGTCCGGAGGGCGTGAGCAGCCGGGTCGTCCAGGCGATCGTCACGCCGAGGATGATCGCCGCGGTCAGCGGCGGCGACGCCTGGACCAGGCCGATGACGAAGGTCGCCGCGAAGACCGGGTGGTGCTCCGTCTCGGCCAGCACGCAGGCGGCCCCCACGACGGCCGCGACGCCCACCACCGGAGCACTGGCTCCGCTGAGCCCGGCGAGGGTGGCACCCAGGGTTGCGCCGACGGCCACCGAGGGGGTCAGCAGACCTCCGGTGGCCCCCATCCTGAAGCCCAGGACTGTCGCCAGAGCCTTGACCACGCACAGCGTCGCGAGCATTGCGGGTGCCGGACCGCCGCTCAGCGCGAGTTGCACCATGACCTGTCCGTTGCCGGCGATCCGCGGCTGCCACAGCGCAATGGCCGCCACTGCGAGGGTGACCGCCGGAACGGTCCACCACAGCCGTGCCGTGAGCGCGGTGCAGCTCCGGGCCCAGCGCAGGGCCGAACGGAGCGGCAGACCGACGGCCAGCCCGGCGTAGCCCATCAGGCCCGCCCACAGGATCATCTGGCCGTCGAGCTGGACCGGGGAGATGCGATACATCGGCGCATTGTGGTTGAACAGCCATGCCGTCGCCCCTGAGATGGCCGAGACCGCCACCGCGATCCCGAGCGTGGTCCAGCCGCGCCGGGTCCTCAGATCGGGACGGATGACGAATTCCAGGGCATATGCCGCCCCGGCGAGGGGAACGTTGTAGACCGACGCCAGGCCGGCGCCGCCGGCGGAGGCGATCATCACCCGCCGGGTGTCGTCGTCCAGGCCGAGCCGGTCGGCGAAGCCCTGGCCGAGCAGGGCCGCGAAACGACGCGGCGCTGCCTCCCGGCCGAGGGAGAGCCCCGAACCCACCACGAGGAGCTGGGCCAGACCGTCGAGGAGCGTCACGACGACGGGCAGCCGCCGTCGGCCGCGGACACCGCGAGCCCCGACCTGACGCACCGAGGGCAGATAGCCCCGGGGCCGTGGCCGCAGCCTCGTCCACACCAGTCCGCAGACAGCCCCGACAACCAGGGCGACGAGCAGACGACGCCACCACCTCGCCCCGGCGACCCCGTCGGGGGAGGTGCTGAACTCGAAACCGAAGGCGACGATCTCCACGAGCCTGCTGAACTGGCCCACCAGCACTCCGAGAAGCCCCGATGCGATGCCTGCACCGAGCACGGCGATGGCAAGCCTCACGCCGGGGCGAGGACAACCCCACCGGGAGGTCATCGCCCCACGCGTCACCGGAGGTGGTCGGGAGTCACGGGTGATGTCCGAAGCGCCGTCACGCTGGACTGGCCGGCCTGCATCGCCGTGCGCGCGATCACCGGCACTCCGGCGTTCTGCTTGGCCCTGCTCGACGCATCGATGACCATCGGCAGGTTGACGCCGGTGACGACGTCGCAGCTGTTGAGCCCCACACAACATCGGGTGGCGGCGTTGTACGGGCTGCCGCCGAGCATGTCGACGAGGAAGACGACCGCGGAGGCATCGCCGATGGCGGCCCGGCAGTTCGCGTAGAGGGTTTCCGGTTCGTCGTCGAGGTCGAAGTCGACGGCGACGAGATCAGCGTCGGAGCCGACGATCATGGCGGTTGCCTGAACCAGCGCAGTGGCGAGTTGCCCGTGCGCCGTGACAATGACACGTACCACGAAACCACCTCGTTCTCGAAGGCCTGCCCTCGCTGAGTCTATCGCCCGCCGGAGCCCCTTCGGGCGCTCCGGCCGCCGGCCTCTGCGGCATACCTGCTGGCGGCGGCGACCGCCTGATCGGCATATCCGTCGCCGAACAATACTGTGTGCACCAGGAGCGGATGCACCTGGTGGAGGCCGACCAGCTCGTGCCAGTGGGCGGCTGCCGGTTGCTCGGCGGTGTAGCCGCGCCACACCCGGTCGAGATGGGGGAAACCGAACAGTTCGAGCATCGCCAGGTCGGCCAGCGGGTGACCGCCGTGGGCGGCCGGATCGATGAGCGTGACTCCCCGCCGCGTGTAGATGGCGTTGCCCGCCCACAGATCTCCGTGCAGCCGCGCCGGCGCAAGCCCGTCGTCGAAGTCGCCGGCCAGCAGCCGGCTGCAGAGCCTGTCGAAGACCGCGCAGTCGTGGCTGTCGAACAGGCCCGAGTCGCGGGCACGACGCACGTAGGGACGCACCCTCGCCTCGGCGTAGAACTCGCCCCAGCGCTCGAACCTGCCCAGCGGCAGCTGCGCCGCGCCGACCCAGCCGGGACGGCTCGTCGGCCACCCGCTGGGACCGGTCCCGAATGACTCGGCTCCGGCGGCATGGGTCCGGGCCAGCTGGTGGCCGAAGCGTTCGGCGGCCTCGCGGGTCGGCTCCACCGGCACGAGGCGCTCCTCGCGCAGTTCGTGCTCGTCGTGACCGGTCACCGTGACGATCGGCACGCCCTGGGCCTGCGCCAGCCACGCCAGACCGAGGACCTCCCAGTCGATCTCGCCGGGGTGCGCGTGGGGGAGCCGCTTCACGAAGACGTCCATGTCCTCATGGTCGCCCTTCCGTCCTGACGGCGAACCGGTGCCCGGGCATCACAGCCCCGGCGGGACAGCTCAGGTGCGTGAGCCCGGCTGTGGCCCGGACGGATTGGGGTGCGGGCACCGGCGGGCAGCACAATGGGGCTGTCATGTGAGTGGGGGAGCGGCGGTGACAGACGAAGTCGAGGACCGGCGGGCAGTCGTCCACGCCGATGGCCGCGGCCAGGAGCTCGCCGCGGAAGCAGGTCACGAACTCGACGCCGTGGCTGGCCACGAGGCACGGGGGGAGTCGCCCTCGCGCAGCAGGCATGGCCTGCCCAGCGGTCCGACCGTGCTCGGCCTGTCGGGGACCGGACTGACGCTGGCGCTCGCGATGTCCTGGGCGGCCCTGTCGCCGAGCCTGCTGCCTCGCAGTTGGTGGGCCACGGCGGGCTCGGTGGGCCTGTCCATGACCCTCGGATATCTCGTCGGCACGGTTCTGCAGCGGCTGTGGATCAGACTCAGCTCGGCTCTGCGGATCGTGGTGACGATCGACCGGGCCTGGGCCCGGCGGCTGCGCATCGTCTGGTTCGCCGCCCTCATCGCCGGCACCGTGGCCTCCTGGATCGCGAACCACCGTCGTCAGGTCGCGCTCCAGGGGCTCGTCGGGGTGCCTGCCGCCTCGGTCGGCGCGGAGCTGGTGGGGCTGCTCCTGGGCGTGGCGATCTTCGCCTTCCTGCTCGGCACCGGGCTGCTCGTCGCGGCCCTGTGGCGTTGGACCACCCGGCGACTGTCGCGCCTGCTCACCGAATGGGTGGCCCCGATCCTGGCAACGGCGTTGATCGTGGGGCTGGCCCTGGCCATCGGCCAGGGCGTGGTCATCCGGCCCTTGGTGGAATCCGTCTACAGCTCGGCGGCCGCGACGAACCGGCTGCCATGGACCAACCGCAGCGCACCCACGGAGTCGACCCGCTCGGGCAGCCCCAGCTCATACGAGGCCTGGGACGCACTGGGCGCGCAGGGCCAGGCGGTGGTCGCCGACGGGCCGAGGGCGGCACAGATCACCGCGGTGACGGGAAAGCCCGCCAGCGACCCGATCCGCGTCTACGCCGGGCTGGACGACGGGCGCGACATCGCCGCGACGGCCCAGGCGGTCGTCCGGGAGCTGGACCGAACCAACGCCTGGTCGCGCAGCTATCTGCTGGTGGCGACCGGAATCGGAGCCGGCTGGGTCGACGAGTGGAGTCTGGAATCGATCGAGTACATGACCTCGGGCGACTGCGCATCGGCGTCGATGCAGTACTCCTATCTCTCCAGCGGAGCAGCCTTCATCCTCGACCGCACCAGCCCCACCGAGGCCGGCCGGGCCCTGTGGCAGGCGGTGAAGACCCGATGGAACGAGCTGCCGGCCGGACACCGCCCGAAACTGCTGGCCGGGGGAGAATCGCTGGGCTCCTACGGCGGTCAGGCCGCCTTCTCCAGCCCGCAGGACCTGCTCAGCCAGGTCTCCGGTGCGGTCTGGGTGGGCACACCGGGGTTCACCCCCTTGTGGCAGCAGTTCACGGACTCGCGGCGCCAGGGTTCACCGCAGATCGCGCCGGTCATCGACAACGGCCGCACCGTGCGATTCATCACGAACCCCGACGAACTGGGTCACGACTACTTCGGCGGCACCTACGAGAGCTGGCAGTTCCCACGGGTCGTCTACCTGCAGCACGCCTCGGATCCCGTCGTGTGGTGGTCCCCGGAGCTCATCTGGCACGAGCCGGACTGGATGCGCGAGGCGGTCGGTCGTGACGTGGCGGCCGGCGTGCGCTGGATGCCGTGGGTCTCGTTCTGGCAGATCGCCTTCGACGTCCCGGCGGCGGTCAACGCGCCGTCCGGGCATGGCCACCAGTACAGCTCCGAGGTCGTCCCGGTCTGGAATGCGGTGCTGGGCTATCCGGTGTCCACGGGGCAGGTGGGCCGGATCCAGGCAGCCATCGGGGCCAGTGAGAAGCGGCGCTGACCAGC
>JBAQVA010000090.1:0-1732 GCA_049297835.1 Propionibacterium sp. | reverse complement strand
GCGGCGGTACCTCGCCCAACTCCCCCAGGGTCGGAAGGCAGCAAGGGTAAGTGAGCTCTTCCGGGTGCGCGGGGGGCCGCCTATGTTTCGCGTCCACCTGTTGTTTCGCGTCCACCTGCCGCGGCCGACATTCCTCGTCGGCATGCCGCTGGACCTGGGCGGGCATCGGCAGATCTGCGGAGCGCGCCGGCAGCCGACCACCGGGCCCGACAGCGGCGAGACACCCGGATCTCAGACCAGCATCCGGTAGATGGCGGTGTCGGGCTCGAGCACCTCGACATTGAGTGGGGACGAGATCATGCGCGCCCACAAGGCCGGATAGCTCGCAGGGTCGCCCAGTTCGATGCCGACGAGGGCCGGACCGGTCTCGCGGTCGGAGTGCTTCGTGTAGTCGAAGACGATGATGTCGTCGTCAGGGCCGAGCACCTCGTTGAGGAAACGGCGCAGGGCACCCGGCTCCTGGGGGAAGTTGACCAAGAAGTAGCGACGGCGGCCCTCGTGGACAGCGGCACGTTCGATGACCTCCGCGTAGCGCGAGACGTCATTGTTGCCGCCGCTGAGTATGACCACGACATCGGTGTCGGGGTCCAGGGCCAGCGAGCTGTCGCCGGGGCGAGTGCTCAGTGCGGCGGCGGCCAAGGCACCGGCAGGTTCCGCGATGATGCCGTCCACCTGGTACATCGAGAGCATCTCCTGACAGACCTGACCTTCGGGGACGCTCATCAGCTCGGGATCGATGGCGGCGGCGATCGTGCAGTTGAAGTCGCCGACACGGGCGACGGCGGCACCGTCGACGAAAGTGTCCATCCGGGTGAGTTTGATCGGATGACCGGCCGCAACGGCGGGTGCCAGACTCACGGCTCCTGCGGGTTCGACGCCGACGATCCGGGTCTGCGGGCTGCGGGCGTGCATCCACGCGCCACAGCCCGCGAGCAGTCCGGCGCCGCCGACGGGCACCACGAGCACATCAGGTGCATGGCCGAGCTGGGTGAGGATCTCCTTGGCCACGGTTCCCTGGCCGGCGGCGGTGAGCGGCGCGTCGAAGGCCGGCACGATCACGGCTCCGCTGCGTTCGGCGTAGTCACGTGACACTTCAGCGGCCATGTCGTACGAGTCGCCGCCGACCACCAGGTTGACGTGGCCGTTGCCGAAGAACTGGATGCGCTCGCGCTTCTGTCTCGGGGTCGTCGCTGGGACGCACACCGTGCCGGGGATGCCGAGCCGGGCGCAGGCCCAGGCAACGCCCTGCCCGTGGTTCCCGGCCGACGCGCAGACCACTCCCCTGGCGCGTTGTTCGGCGGTCAGGTTGCTGATGAAGTTGTAGGCGCCGCGCAGCTTGTAGCTGCGTACCGGCTGCAGGTCCTCACGCTTGATCCACACCCGGCAGCCCCGCGCGGCCGACAGCCGCTCGTTGAGTTGCAGGGGCGTCACCGATGTGACCCCCGACAGCACCTGCGCGGCACGATCGACCTGCTCTGCCAGTTCTTCCACGATGCTCTCGCTCACCGCCACATTGTGGCGGATCGGGCGGCCGGGGTCCGCCACTCGTCCAGTTCGGCGTCGATCGGGTGCGGGAAGGCACGCAGTAGTGATCGGTGGCGGACAGCACGCATCCGTGATTGGTGGGGGACGCATGTCGCCTGATAATCTGTCCGGCGGAGGATTCGCCTAGAGGCCTATGGCGCTCGCTTGGAAAGCGGGTTGGGTTCACGCCCTCACGAGTTCGAATCTC
>JBAQVA010000089.1:0-1516 GCA_049297835.1 Propionibacterium sp. | reverse complement strand
CATATCGGGGCAGGGAGGTTCGGGTTGCTCGCCGCCCGGCGCCGCGGGCGAAGACGATCCGGTCGTTCACCAGGTAGTTGGCGGCGGCACTGACCGCTCGGGCGCCCACCACGGACACCAGGAGGTTTCCGAGGGCCGCATGGAGCACGAGCAGCAGCACCAGGTCCACCAGGAAGGCCCCGAAGCCGGAGGCGCCGAACACCAGCAGGCGCCCGGGCCCCGAGCGCGCGATGTGGCCGACCAGTGGGGCATAGATGCGTGCCGAGTCACGAATCGGTCTGAAATGTGACGACTCATTGTGCTGCGAATAGACGGTGGCGATCGGGACCTCCACAAGGGGCCAGCCGGCTCGGCGCGCCTCGAGCAGCACCCGGAACTCATAGTCGAAGCGTTCGCCGGGGACGGTGCACAGCCAGCCGAGCATGGGTGCGGGGCAACCCCGAAGGCCCGTTTGGGTGTCGCCCAGGTGGAGGCCGGTCACCCACGCGAAGAGCCGGGCCGTCGCCCTGTTGCCCAGGCGGCTGCGCCACGGGATCCCCTCGGCGTCCGGCCGGGCGCGGGGGGAGCCGAAGTTCCTCGTGCCGAGGACCAGGCCTGCGCCGGGCAGGGCCGTGGCCCTGGACACGGCCCTGATGTCCGCAGCGGCGTGCTGTCCGTCCGAGTCGGAGCACACCACGGGCTCCCCGGGGCGGTTGGCGATCGCCCAGGTGAAGCCCGCCCGCAGTGCGTGTCCCTTACCCCGGTTGTCGGGATAGCCGATGACGGTGGCGCCGGCCGCCGCAGCAGCGGCGAACAGCGCGGAGTAGTCCGGTCCGGAGCCGTCGTTGACGATCAGGATGTCGCTCGTGTCGGGATGCGCCCGCAGGTCATCCACGAGTTCCACCAACCGTCGATCCGGCTGGAAGCTGGGTATGAGAACGAGCATGACGCCCCCTCACGCCAGGTAGAGGATGTCGGATACGCCGCGTTCCCGGGCCCGTGCCCAAGGGGTTGTTGACCAGCGACCCGTTGAAGTACATGACCGACGAGCCACCGCCGTCGAGGTTGTAGGCGGTGCGGGCACCGAGGTCCACGAACATCTGCGCGAATTCGGGCAGCGTGACGCCGCGCGAGTATCCCGCGCTGCGCCCGTCCACGACCAGCAGGGCGAAGTGGCCATCGGCCAGGTATCCGATCCCCGTGCGGGGCTGGTCCCCCTGGATGGAGTGGTTGCCGACATTGGTGTCGATCTCCACCCGGTCGATTCCCCCGACGGCCTGCGAGTCGGCGACGACGCCGGGCCCGAACGACAGGGTGTTCCAGACACCCTCGGACACCAACTGTGCCGCGTTCGTCGCGGTCTCGTCATACAGGCGTACCGCGCCGTCGCGGTACAGCGACAGACCCTGTCGGGTGCCCTTGTCGCGCCAGGCGACGCCATTGCGCACCTCAATGCCGTCATCACGGAATCCGTAGTAGTCCCCGTTCACGGCGAAGACGGCATCATGCGCCGTGGCGATCGTGGAGGGGTCCTGGG
>JBAQVA010000088.1:0-8886 GCA_049297835.1 Propionibacterium sp. | reverse complement strand
GCTGCTGGAGCTGGCCTGCGAGGCCGACGCGGTGCCGGTGGCGCTCCCGCTGGGCGACGCCGTGTCCTGGGTGGCCGTGGGATTCGCTGCTGCGGAACTGGATGTCGGTGCCGCTGGGACCACAGGGACCGTGTTCGTGACGCGCCCGGCCCACACCGCCTGGGTGCCGGTGTGCCCCACCGCGACGGCGGCCGCCAGCGTTGCCACGGAGAGCACTGCCGTCGCCCATCGGGCGATCGGGGCCCGGGAGCGCCGGGCATCGTCCGTGCCGGTCTTGCGGGTCAGCGCCGCTGACAAGCCACAACAGTGCCGAGACGATGAGCGTGACAGTGGCCCAGGTGGCGTGTGCTGCCGGCCGGCCGACGTGGGTGGCGAGTTGCTCGCCGGACAGCTTGGACACCAGCGCGGCCAGCACGCCCACTGTGAGGCAGGCGAAGGTGACGAAACCGTAGCGTCGGCGCCATGCGGGCCGCACTGCCTCGGCGAGGAGCGCGAGGCTCGACAGCGGCAGCAGGACCACGGCGAAATGGACGCCGAGGGCGTGGACCGGCAACCCGCCGTTCGTGTCGAAGATGTTGAGCTCGAGCATGGTGGTTCCCGTCCGAGTGGGTGCGTCAACGATACGTCCGGGCTGGGCGCCCGGGGGGTGAGAGCTGCGAGCGAAGAGTCGGGGGCCGGGGCAGGGAGCTGCGAGCGAGGGTCGGGATGCCGGGACTGCCGGTTTCCGCTCCTGCCGTCGCGATTCAGCTCAGCCGCGGCGGAATGTGGAGAACGCGGTGGGATATGCCGCCGCGCCTGGATGATGGCGCCGCGTCTGTGTTGTGGGGAGGGGGTTGGAGCGGGAGCGTCTGGTTGATTGCGCCGCGTCTGGACGCCGGTGGCACCGACCCCGGGGCCCGGCGCCGGGATTCCCACGGCTACTGCGGCCGCGGCCGACTCCGTGCGATCGTTGAGGAAGCGGTGCCGGCGCCGGCCCATTGACCCTGGCTCAGCCGAATCGGCGGAGTGGGCATGATCGGTCGTCCTCGAAGAAGCGGGCAACCCGGCACGTCGTCACGCATGGTCCGGCGCCGATGAGCCGTCCGGTCCAACCGCCCGCGATGCACTCACCATGGAGGTCAGTCCCGTGTTCTTCACCATCGGTGGACACAAGGTCATCAGGAGTGGTTTCTACCGTGACCCCGATCTTGACTACCAGACACGCGGTGCCTTGGGGCGTGCAGTACGCGGGGCAGGCGAGGTGGGCGAGGTGCTGGCGACCGTTGCGGCGATCAGCCGTCGCTCCCAGTGGCCGGCCGCGTGGCAACGCACAGCGGTGCGGGCCCAGGCGGAGGCAGCGAAGGCGCGCGGCGCAGGGCATCTGGTGAGCGCCCGATCGGGCTATCTGCGCGCGGCCACATACTGGAGTTGCGTGGTCGACGGCCTGACGAGCAAGCCCGACTCCGCCGAGATGCTCACCGCCTTCCACAACCACCGGCGTTGCTGGGACGACTTCGTCGACTGCTCGCAGGGCGCCCACCAGCGAGTCTCTGTCCCCTGTGGGTCGACGAGCCTGCCCGGATACCTGCTGCGTCCCGACGCTTCCGGCGCGCGCCGGCCGACCCTGATCGTGACGAACGGCAGCGACGGGGCGATCAGCGACCTGTGGGGCGCGGCCGCCGCAGGAGCCCTTGACAGGGGCTGGAATGCCTTCCTCTTCGACGGCCCGGGCCAGCAATCGATGCTCTTCGACAGCCACACCCATTTCCGTCCCGACTGGGAGGCGGTGCTGACCCCCGTGATCGACACGCTGATTGCGCGTGACGACGTCGACGCTGATCGACTCACCGGCTATGGCATCAGTCAGGGCGGATTCTGGCTGCCCAGAGCGCTGGCCCATGAGCACAGGCTGGTGGCCGCGGTGGCTGATCCGGGGGTCGTGGACCTTTCCGCATCGTGGACGAAGAGTCTCGGCGGCAGTATGAATGCGTCGCTCGAGAAGGGCGATCGCGCTGCCTTCAATCGCGGCATGGAGCTCGCCACGCGGATCCCCTCGTTGCGCCGGACGCTGACCGCGCGGGCCCGGCCCTACAGCCACGGCGACTGGTTCGATCTCTACACCTCGATCGCCCAGTACCGGATCGACGAGGCGCAGGCAGCAGCGATCACCACCCCTGTGCTCGCCACCGATCCGGACGACGAGCAGTTCTGGCCCGGGCAGTCCCGCCGACTGGTGGAGATGGTGAGGGCCGGCGGCGGACAGGCGGAGCTGGTCCGGTTCACTGCCGGGGAGGGCGCGAACTTCCACGTCCAGCCGATGGGCAGGCTGCTCACCGAGAACCGCATGTTCGACTGGCTCGAGGAGCATGTGCACTGAGCCGTACTGGACGCAGCGACAGGGTTGCCGAGCGGTTGCAGGCCATGGCTGAGTGAGTGTTCCACCTGGTCAGGTGGGTGTGTTGGTCATCGAGTCCGTGTGCAGGCGCGGCGGAATGTGGAGAACGCGGCGGGATATGCCGCCGCGTGTGGTTGATGGCGCCGCGTCTGTGTTGTGGGGAGGGAGAGGAGTTGGAGCGGGTCGGCGTCTGGTTGATGGCACCGCGTCTGGACGCCGGCGGCGCCGCCCGTCTGCTGGGACCTGGCGCCACCGCGCCACGGGCCCCGCATCACTCGCCCGTTGGCACCCGCTCCAGGTCGTCCAGCCAGGCGCGCGGACCGGCGTCCGAGGGGGAACGCCAGTCCCCGCGCGGCGACAGCGCGCCACCGGCGAGCACCTTCGGGCCATTGGGGATCGCGGTGCGCTTGAACTGGTTGGCCATGAAGCGCCGGTAGAAGACCTCGAGCCACGACGTGATCTCACCCAGTGGATAGGCGATCCGCTCATCGGCGGGGTAGTTGGCCGGCCAGGCGCCGGCGTCCACGTCCGACCAGGCGTGCTGGGCCAGGAAGGCGATCTTGCTGGGCCGGAAGCCGTGACGCAGCAGGTAGTACAGCGAGAAGTCGTGCAGCGCATACGGCCCGATGGTGTCCTGGGTGCTCTGCGGCTTCTCCCCCTCGGCGACCGGGACGAGTTCCGGGGTGATCTCGGTCTCGAGGATGGACTGGAGGATCACGCCGACCTCTTCGTCGAACTGGTGGGTGGCGATCACCCAGCGGATGAGGTGCTGCATGAGCGTCTTCGGCACGCCGCAGTTCACGGCGTAGTGGCTCATCTGGTCGCCGACCCCGTAGGTGCACCAGCCCAGCGCCAGCTCGGACAGGTCGCCGGTGCCCAGCACGATGCCGCCCCGCTGGTTGGCGATGCGGAAGAGGTAGTCGGTGCGCAGTCCGGCCTGGACGTTCTCGTAGGTGACGTCGTAGACATCTGTCGGGTGACCCAGATCGGCCAGCATCTGCTCGGCGGCGGGACGGATGTCCAGCGTCTCGAAGGTCGTGCCGAGCGCGGTGGCAAGCGCCGTCGCATTGTCCTTGGTGTGCGCGCTGGTCGCGAACCCGGGCATGGTGACGGCGAGGATGTCGCTGCGTGGGCGCCCGGCGCGGTCCATCGCCTTCGCGGCGACGAGCAGCGCGTGCGTGGAGTCCAGGCCCCCCGAGACGCCGATGACCACCTTTGCGCCGCCTATCGCCTCGAGCCGCCGGCTCAGCCCGAAGACCTGGATGTTGTAGCCCTCGTAGCAGTCCTGGTTGAGTCGGGCCTCGTCGGCGGGGACGAAGGGGAAACGCTCCACCTCGCGGCGCAGGCCGAGATCGGTGCGTGGCGGGTCGAGGACGAAGTCGATTCTGCGGAACAGACCGTCCTCGTGCCGGGCGTTGTCGTCGAAGGTGCCCTGCCGCAGCCGCGCCTGGCGCAACAGGTCGAGGTCGACATCGGCCAGCGACTGGCCGGGCACGTCGGGGAAGCGCTCGGTCTGGTCGAGCAGGCGTCCCACCTCGTAGATCATGGTCTGGCCGTCCCAGGACAGGTCGGTGGAGGACTCCCCGATCCCGGCCGCGCAGTAGACGTAGGCGGCCAGGTCGTGTGCGCTGGCGGCACGGCACAGCAGGTGACGGTCCTCGGCCTTGCCGATCGTGATGGGCGAACCCGAGATGTTCACCAGCACGGTCGCACCCACCAGCGCGGCCTTCGCGCTCGGCGGCACCGGCACCCACAGGTCCTCGCAGACCTCCACGTGGACGACCAGGCCGGGCACGTCGGTGGCGTGGAAGACCAGCCCGGGGCCGAAGGGGACGAGCTCCCCGTTGATCTCGACATCTCCCTGGGCGTCGTGGCCGCTGGCGAAGTGACGCCGCTCGTAGAACTCGCGATAGTTCGGCAGATAGCTCTTCGGCACGACCCCGAGCACGGAGCCCCGGTGCAGCACGACCGCACAGTTGTACAGCCGGTTGCCCACTCGCAGGGGTGCCCCGACCACCACCAGGGGGAGCAGCTCCTCGGTCGCGACGCACAGGGTCTCGATCGCCTCCAGGGTGGCGTCGAGCACGGCGTCCTGGAGCAGCAGGTCGTCGATGGCGTAGCCGGTGAGGCACAGCTCCGGGAAGGCCGCGACAGCGGCGCCCAGCTCACTGACCCTCCTGGCGTGCTCGATCACCGCGGCCACGTTGGCGGCCGGATCGGCCACCGTGGTGACGCTCGTGCACGCTGCGATGCGCGCGAAGCCCTGGTCGTACAGGGACGAGAAGTTCATTGCTCTCCTTGCCGTGTCATGCGCGATCCGCGTCCGGAACGGTCCGGCCCGGGCCTCCGGCGGAGGGAACAGGGCCGAACCGGTCGTCATCGCGGCCGCGACCAGGGCCGTCCGGCGAGCCGGGCCCTGCCTGAACCGAGCGTACGAGCCCGGCCGGGGATCCGCATCTCGGAGCTGCTCGTCGCGGGCGTGCCGAAACGACCGCAACTCTGCCTCTCCGGTACGTGCGGCGCCGAAAAGGCCGAGTTGCGGTAGAAAAAGCACGGTGGAGACGGAAGAACCCCTCCGCGCCAGTACCTGGGAGGGCCGCTGACCCCCGGATCGGACGACTAGGCTGACCCCGGCGATGGATTCCGCCTGGGCACTGCCCGAACCGCCGTCCGGCTGATGATTCCTGTTCCACTTGTTGGGGCATGCTGTGCCCCGGACGGGCGCGCATCATGACCAAGACCCCGCAACCGAGCAGGGACCGCATCGTCCCGCTGACGGGCCATCCCTTCGTGGTGGGGATCGAGCCGGGAACCACCGAACTCGTCGTGCACACCGCCCTCGAATGGGCGAAGGCAGCGGCGAACGAGCTGTTCATCGCCTACGTCGACCCCTCGCGCGTCCCCGTGCAGGAGCATCCGGACGGGACGGTCACCCACACCGAGATCGACCCCGATGTCCCTGACGACTCGTGGCACGACCGCGAGCGGCAGCTGGTGAGCTTCCTCGGCGAGCTGAGCGCCGGAAGCGATGTGCACTGGCACTTCCGCTATCTGGCCGGCCGTCCGGATCGTGCGCTCACCCATCTCGCCCGGGCCGTCGACGCCGCGTCAATCATCGTGGGGGCGAAGGCGCGTGGACACGACGCGCGCAATTTCCTGCACACCTCCGTGGGTGCGCAGCTCGCCCACCACCAGCACAGGCCGGTTCTGGTGGTGCCGGTGGCGGTCGTGGACTGGAAGGAACCCCTGCTGTGAAGCTGCCCGACGGACTCCTGGTGATCGTCGGTGGCGGGATCGGGACGGCGGTGAGGGCCGCCGCCAGCACGCTGTGGCCGGACCGGGCCGCACACTTCCCGGCCACGGTCCTGGTCATCAACCTGCTCGGCGCCCTCGTGCTCGGCTGGCTGCTGCGGCATCTTGCCCTCGCCGGGCCGGACGCCGGCCTGCGCAGGCGATTGCGTCTGGGCATCGGCACCGGCGTGCTGGGTGGATTCACCACCTACAGCACCTTTGCGGTGCAGACCACCGCGCTGCTGCGCGGGCAGCACTGGCTGCTGGCCGGGGGCTATCTGGTGGCGAGCCTGGCCGGCGGCTTCCTGTGCTGCCTGGCCGGCACGCTCCTGGCCGACCGCCTGCACCACACGGAGCAGAGCGCATGACCTGGGTATTCATCTTCCTGGCCGGCGGAGCGGGCTCGTGGTGCCGTTTCCGGCTGGACGGCGTGATCAGCCGCGCCTGGCGCCGGGCCGTGCCGGTCGGCACGCTGACCATCAATGTGCTCGGATCCTTCCTGCTCGGCCTGCTCACCGGCCAGGCGCTGACCCACGGCGGTGAGGCCTCGCTGCTGGCCGTCCTGGGCACTGGCCTGATCGGTGGATTCACCACCTTCAGCACCGCCAACGTCGAGGTGGTCAGGCTCGCCCTGGCCGGTCGCGGAACCACGGCCGTCGTCCTGCACATCGGGATGATGGTGCTCGCCGTGGCGGCCGCCCTGCTCGGCTGGGCGATCGGTGACGCGATCGGCTGAGTCCGCGAGCAGCGGGCCGGGGTCCGACCAGGCCTTGGAGTGTAACTACTAGTTGGTACAGTTGGCTCCATGGGATCCAAGGAGAAGCTGATGGACGCGATGACCGCGCTGCTCTGGGAGCGTGGCTACGCGGACACCAGCCCCAGGGATGTCATGACGCTGGCCGGGGTGGGGCAGGGCAGCATGTATCACCACTTCTCCGGCAAGCACGAGTTGGCGCAGGAGGCCATCGGGCGTCTCGCCCACGAGGTGGTCGAGAACTCGGACGTGATGGCCGGCGATCAGCCCGCCCTGCAGCGCATCCGTGACTACCTGCGCGTGCCCCGCGTCGGGACGCGCGGCTGTCGGGTGGGGCGGCTGACCCAGGATCCCCAGGTGGTCGACGATCCGGAGCTGCTGGCGCCGGTCACACAGGCCTTCGAGATCATCACCGGACGCTGGACGGCGGTGCTCCAGGAGGCCGTCGACACCGGCGAGTTGCCGGCCGGGATGCCGGTGGCAGCCGTTGCCCGGACGATGGCCGCGGTCATCCAGGGTGGGTACGTGCTTGCCAAGGCGAGCGGCACCCAGCAGCCGATGGACGACGCGATCGAGGGCGCGATTGCCCTGCTGGACACCGCCAGCGCGTCGGTTGCCCGTGGGAAGCCGCGGGCGTCCGAGCAGGAGAAGACCCCGGCACCCGGGGACCGGGTGCGCACCAGCGATCACAGTGACAAGAAGGAGTCAGCATGACCATTCGCATCGGCATCAACGGGTTCGGGCGGATCGGGCGCACCTATCTGCGGGCGGCTCTCAAGAGCGGCGCGGACGTGCAGGTTGTCGGCATCAATGACATCGCCGACGTGCAGACCCTCGCGGACCTGCTCGAATGGGACTCGATCTCGGGTCACCTGGACGGCGTCAGCGCAGGCGAAGACAGCATCTCGGTGGGTGGCCAGTCGTTCAAGGTCTTCGCCCAGCGCGACCCCGGTCAGATCCCCTGGGGTGAGGTCGGGGCAGACGTCGTCATCGAGTCGACCGGTCGATTCACCGACGCCGAGAGTGCCAGGGCACATCTGGCCGGCGGCGCGAAGAAGGTCGTCGTCTCGGCGCCCGCGAAGGGAAATGCGCCGGCGATCGTGCTCGGCGTCAACACCGACACCATCGACGTGAAGGCGGCCGACGTCTTCTCCAACGGCTCGTGCACGACCAACTGCCTGGCCCCACTGGTCAAGGTGCTCAACGACTCCTTCGGCCTGGAGACCGGGCTGATGACCACCGTGCACGCGTACACGAGCGATCAGCGTCTGCACGATGCTCCCCACAAGGACCTTCGTCGCGCCCGCGCCGCTGCGCTGTCCACCATCCCGACCTCTTCCGGCGCTGCCAGGACGATCGGCAAGATCATCCCCGAGCTGGACGGCAAGCTCACCGGATTCGCGCTGCGGGTGCCGGTGCCGGTCGGTTCGATCACCGATCTCACTGCCGTGGTGAGCAAGAAGGTGACGGTGGAGGACGTCAACGAGGCCTTCCGGGCGGCCGCCGGCTCCCCCGAGCTGTCGCGTTACCTGGCCTACTCCGAGGCCCCGATCGTCTCCGCGGACATCGTCGGGAACCCGCACTCGGTCATCTTCGACGCACCGCTGACCGAGGTCATCGGCAGCCAGGTCAAGGTGCTCGGCTGGTACGACAACGAGTGGGGATTCTCCAACCGGCTGGTCGAGCTCTCCGAGATCATCGGCTCGCGGCTGTGAGCCACTCCCGGTGAGCGTGCGGTTCCACCCGCATCTGTAGTTCTCGTGGCCCTCGGTCGCGGCGTCCGGAACTTCGGGCGCGCGGCCGGGGGCCTTCGGCGTTCCCGTGCCGTCCGGAGCCGGAGCGGCGGCCCCACACCGTCCGGGGCGGCGGCCCCCACGATCCCTGGCAGCCGGCACGGCCGGGGCAGCTGGGGATCTCGGCGCAGCCTCTGGTCCCGGAGTCGATCACCGTCAGGCGACCGACTTGGCCACCAATTCCGAGACCTTCTTCTCGATCGCGGAATTCCAGGTCTGGAGCGCGAAGGACACCGGCCAGATGTCGCCGTCGTCCAGGCGCGCCGAGTCCTGGAATTCGATGGTCGAATACCGGGTGTTGAACTTCCCCGAGTTCTTGAAGGCGACGATGATCTTGCCCTCGGCATTCGCGTAGGCCGGCATCCCGTACCACGTCCGCGCGACCAGTTGCGGTGCGATGGCGCTCACCGTCGCGTGCACCCGCTCCGCGATGAGCCGATCGTCCGGCGTCATCTTGGCGATCGACTCGAGGAGCGCATCCAGGCCCTCGGCCTTCTTGACGCCCTTCTTTCCCTCAGCCCGCAGTTCGGCGGCGCGTTGCCTCATCGCGGCGCGTTCCGCCTCGCTGAAACCGTCCGTTGCGTTTGCTGTCGTTCCGCTCGGCATGGTGTCTTCCCTTCGGTGGGCCGCGCCGGCGGTCGGCGCAGGTCGTGGAGATCCACCCTAGGAGCAGG
>JBAQVA010000087.1:0-10746 GCA_049297835.1 Propionibacterium sp. | reverse complement strand
CGGCCGACTCGAACACCTCCGCGGCACGGCCCTCGGCTTCCGCAACCTCAGCCACTACATCGCTCGGTCGCTGCTCGAAGCCGGCGGATTCAGACCCGCGCTACACCCTCGTTCGTGAAGAGCCCGTCATCGTAGCCTCACTCTCGGGTCGAGGAATGCGGTGGCGATATCGGCGAGAACGGCGCCGATCGCCGTCATGAGTGCCCCGAAGGCAGCGACGGCGACCACGCCGTGAACATCATTCTTGCTGAGGGTCAATGTGAAGTACTCGCCCATGCCGTGCCAGCCGAAGATGCTCTCGGTGAGGACCGCTCCGGTGAAAATACCGGGGATGGAGAAGGCGACGGAGGTGGCGGTGGGGATGAGCGAGGCCCTCAGAGCGTGCCGCCGGACGGCCTGGGCGCGGGTGAGCCCGGTGGCCCGGGCGGTGCGCACGAAGTCGGCATTGATGGTGTCCAGGAGCAGGGACCGCTGGGTCAGGTGGTAGCCGACGTAGCCGAGCACGGTGAGACAGATCGTCGGCAGCAGGAGGTGGGCGAGGGTGTCGCCCAGGGTGGCCCAGAAGCCGGTGACGTCGGGGGAGCTGGAGCCGGTGACGAAGAAGATGCGCCGGCCGACGGCGTCATTGAGGCGGATCGCCCCGAACACCAGGAACAGGGCCGCCACTACGGTCGGAACGTTGTAGAGGATGACGGAGACACTCTGCAGGATGCGATCGGCAGGTCGGTACTGGTGAAGCGCGCTCACCACGCCCAGGCCCACCCCCGATGACCACCGACAGGACGGTGGCCAGTAGGACCAGTTCGGCGCTGGTGAAGACCCGGTACCCGACCTCCGCGTTGACCGATCCACCGGTGGGGGAGCGTCCCCAGTCGAAGTGCAGCACGATGTCGCTGAGCCAGTGCCACCAGCGTTCCAGGACGGGAACCCTCGGGTCGAGGTTGTAGGGAGCCAGGGCCTGGTCGATATGGATCTCGCTGGGGACGGGGCGGGTGTCCCGGTAGTTGGATCGGGGATCGAGGAATGCCACCGCGAGGAAATACGTGGCATTGGTGGCGACGACGATCATCGCCGCCCAGCCGGCGATTCGTCTGAGGATGAGTCTGACCACAGGTTCGGCTCCTGAAGGGCATGCAGAACGCCGCCCTCAGGAGCAGATCGTGGTGGTCACTGCGCACATGCGGGCCGCTGCAGAAAAGGTGAGAAGCTGCGTGGAGGCGCAGAGACGCCTCCCGCTGTGAAGCTTCGGAGAATTGACTTACCGGTGATGCACCGTCACAGGCGCAGGATCACAGGCTGCAGGGACAACACATTCGCAGAGCAGAAGCAGAGCTGCCCAGCGAGATACGTGCGTCAGTCATGACCAGGAGCATATGACCGTGTGAGAGATTGCGCAAACATCGCGGTTCTCAGAGGCGGTACCTCGCGCTCACGAGGCGCGGGTATGGTGCTTTCCCGCGGATCAGCCGGCCTGCTCCAGATCGACGTAGCAGGTTGCGCCGGGGTGGGCCTCCAGAGTCACCGGATGGCCCACGACCCCCTCGACGACGCCGCGGTGCAGCGGACAGAGCAGGGCCGCATGCTCCTGGACGACGTCGATGAAGGGGCAGTGGCGCAGTGCGATCCGTGCCTCGCCGTCCGGGCCCTCATCCTGGTCGTCGTCCACCAGGGTCGTGCAAGGGGCGAAGCCGATCTGTTCAAGGATCTCGGTGACGTCGACACCTGCGTACCGACGTCCCCACTCCACCCCGGCCTGGTGGGCCAGGGCGACGGCGTCGTCCTGCCGCGACAGGTGGTCGACGAGCACCCCGGCGAGCATCTGGTAGGCCCTCGGCCCCTCCTTCGGGTCGGGGGTCAGGGTGAACATGGTGCGCGGGCGCCCGCGGGTGGCGCGCTTCTCGCGACCCGACCGGGCGCGTCCGTCCTCGACCAGATGGTCCAGGTGGAAGCGCGCCGTCGAGACGTGGATGCCCAGATCGGCGCCCACCTCGGCGGCCGAGGCCGTGCCGCCACGGCGCCTGAGGGCCTCGACGACCCGGTCGGCCGGAGAATCGGCCCCGGGATCGGTGAGTGTGTGCTGATTCTCGGTCATGAGATCACCTCGATGAGTCCCCTCGCCCCGCGCTCCATCTCGACGAAGGAGTGGTTGACGAAGGTGTAGCGGCCCGGTTCCTCGAAGACCATCTCCACGAATCCTCCCTGGGCGCTGGCCAGATCCAGGGCCTGGGCCCCGCCGCCCTCGGCGTTGTCGGGGCGCAGCAGGTAGGCGCCCTCCTTGAAGACCGTGTCGAACTGGGTACCCACCACATGGAATGAGATACCACGACTCGGGCCTGCGGCCAGAACCCAGATCCTCACCCGCTCCCCGACCTTCGCGGTCAGTGGGGCGAAGACGTACTGGTTGGCGTGGCCGTTGAACATCGTGAGATCGGGGGTCTCGGCCGCGATCTTGTCGGCGTCGACCTCCTTGCCGTTGGCTGAATCGAGGTAGGTCTCCGACTGCACCAGCAGGTACTCGCGGTCGGCGCGGGCCAGGTCGTGGGGAGGCACGACGACCGCCCCGTACATGCCAGCGGCGATGTGCGAGCTCATCGGCATCGTCGAGCAGTGGTACAGCCAGACGCCCGACCGGTGCAGAGTGAAGCGGTAGTCCAGGGACGCTCCCGGCGAGATGGTGCGCATCACGGCATTGGGGGAGACGGTCCCGGCGTGGAAGTCGATCGAGTGGCCCATCGAGCCGCGGTTGACCAGGTGGACGTCCATGGTGTCGCCGATCCGGGCGTGGATCGCCGGTCCCATCACCCGCCCGTTGTAGGTCATGGCGCGGATCGTGGCGCCAGGGGCCACCTCCTGGGTGGACTCGGTGACCGTGAGGGTCATTGTGTGATCACGCCCGGCCAGCAGGGCCGGGAGCCTGGCGTCACGGGTGCGGAAACCCGCACCGGGCGCCTTGGTGAGGTCGATCTTCCGGCGGGTGGACGTTGCCGCCGAGGATCCGCCCTGGGAGGCGGAGGCGCCGCCGACCGTCACCTCGAGCTCCATGCCCATCGAGCGGTGGCCCACGATGGTGCACCACCCCTGGGTGGGGGCGCTGATGACTCCGGCGTCCACGGTCTGGCTCTGCCCGGGGGCCAGCCGCCTCGAGGCCGCACCGGAGGGGAAGTAGAGGTCGTGGGTCTGCTCCGGATCGGCATTGTGGAGCTGGACCACCAGGCGGTTCCCGGCGGGCACCTCGACCGCCGACGGGTGGTAGTGCATGTCCTTCATCGAGATCTTGACGGTGGTGGTGCGGCCGGTCGCGGTGACATGGCCGGAAGACCCGGAGCCGGAGGTGTCCCCGTCAAGGCGCCGGCCCACGGCCACCGCTCCCAGGGCGACGCCCAGGCCGATCGCCGCCTCGGCGAAGGAGCGCCGGGAGGTCGGGGCGGTGGGAGCCGGGGCCGGATGGTTGGTGGGAGTGCGCATTTTGCTAGCTGGAGCGGCCTTCCCGGGCTCCGGAGCCCCAGAACGGCCCTCGGGCGAGTGATCCGCGCGGTCGGCCGCCGGCACCGGGGCCTTCTGCTCGGCCGCGGCCCGTTTCGCCCGCAGCATCCCGACCCCGGTCTTCACCATGGCGACCATCGCCGGCAGGAATCCCGCCATCCCGAGAATGGCCAGTCCCAGTCCGATCCGGGAGGTCCACGTCCCGGCGGCCAGCGCCCAGATCACCAGTCCGGCGTTGGTGGCGGTGCCCCGCAGCGCCCCCAGGGTGTGCATCCTCGCGTTGGTGGCGCGCACGATCGCCGGCCCGCCGCCCATCACCATCGGCATGAGGTAGCTCATGGCCCCCAGCAGCAACTGCAGCAGGAAGCCGACGACCACTGGCACGGTGAGGGCGGTGATGTCCTCCTGGAGCAGGTGGTCGCGCTTGATGAGGATGGTGGCGGCCAGCCATCCCAGCCAGATGGCGAACCAGATGACCGCCGCACCCATCGAGTATCCGGGGAAGTCCCGCGGGGGCTTCTTCATGGCGCAGCGCACCAGGTCGACCCCGACGACGCACAGCCCGGCCAGTTCGGCGAGCACCCCGGCGGCCTCGAGCCACCACCATCCGGCCAGCGATCCGACCGTCATCACGAGAACGGCGGCGCACATGATCCACAGAGCCCGCCTCCCGTTGCGGTCCTGAGTGGGCTGCATCTTCGTGCGCAGCACCGTGGGCCACAGGGTCACCAGGGTGCCGACCGCCGTCAGCCCCACGAATCCCATGATGTTGAGCCCCTGGTGGGCCATCAGCAGTCGGGTGCGCCAGGGCTCCTCGGGAGAGAAGGCCATCACCGCCCCGGCGATCGCGCCCAGTGGCAGCAGGCAGGCCGCGGCGCTGTAGAACCGCACGGTGGCGTCGAATCGTCCCGGCAGGGCGCGGCGCACCTGCAGGCCCAGGTCGAGGGCGTACCAGCACATCGCCAGACCGACGACGGTGGCGCCGGCCACCACCACCCACGGCCAGCTCGGCACCATGCCGACGCAGCAGGCCAGCACGCCGAGGTTGAGGATGCGGATCCGCCACACCTGGCGCTTGCGGTCCGGCTCCGCGAGCTTCTCGTGGAGGATCGACTCGGTGAAGTACTGCCCCCACACCAGGATCGAGGTGGTCGCCACGCCGAGGGTCACCATGTGCACCAGCAGCCACCGCTGCTGGGGGATCCAGTGCCCGCCGATCACCACGGCGAGCAGGGCCACCAGCCACACCGACACCGGGGCGGAGGCCTTGCGGTGCCAGGCGCTGCGGCGGGTCCGGTCGGAGCCCTTCGGGGCGGGTCTCCCCGGATCCTCTTGCGGGCGCGAGGTGATCTCAGGCACGGGACCTCCTGTCGTGTGGATGGGCTGAATGAGCACCATCTCGTGAATGGGCATGGGTGACGACGACGGCGATCAGGCTCAGCAGGGCGATCACATTGATCGTCCCACCGATCTGGACGGCCAGGGGCAGGCCCAGCCCGTCGCCGATCCCCAACCGGACCACGAGCGAGGCCTCCAGCAGCACCGCCGGCACCCAGAACCAGTTCGACCAGTCGAGGCGGATCCGCAGCACGGCGGGAAGAATGATCGGCGCATGCCCCAGGATCATGCCCATCACGAATCCCAGGAAGACGGCGTGGACGGCGGCGTCATATCCCGTACCGGTGCCCAGCGGCCCGGAGAAGATCCACACGACGCCGGCGATCGCCAGCCACACATAGCCGGCCATCAGCATCCCGCCGATGTAGGCGGCCTGCCCGCCGCGCCGCATGCCGACCCGGGCGACGTCCTTGTCGATGAGCCACACCGACATCACCACCAGCACGACGCCGAGCAGCGGCCAGCCGACCTTCGGCGAGGCGGTCTGGATCACCAGGGCGGCCAGCAGGCACAGTGCGGCGGCGGGCAGGAAGCGGTTCCGAGTCATCGTCAGCCGAGACAGCTCGAGGCGCTCCCCGAGGATGGTCAGCACCAGATAGCACGACAGCCATCCGATCACCGACCTCACCTCGACCCCGGCGAGCAGCAGCCCGGCGGCGCCGACCGCGCATGCCGATCCGGCGGCCTGGATGACGGTGGCGTCGTCCTCGCTGCGCCGCCACAAGGGGATGTAGATGGCGAGCATGCCGATCTGGCCGTGCAGCAGCAGTGCCAGCCCGATCTGCACCGGTGCGGGGGAGGCCAGCAGAATCGACCCGATGCCCGAGGCCAGCGGGGCCAGATAGCCCCACGTACGGTCCAGGGCGACGGCCCGCTCCAGGCAGATGACGGTGCCGATGAAGCCCAGCGTCATGAAGGGGCCGTGCCACTGCGAGAGCCGGGCGGTGAGCACCGGCGACCAGACCCCCAGTAGGATGAGAGCGCCGTCGAGGCCAGCGAGCAGGGAGAACCCCGCGCCGACCATCAACCAGGCCCGGTGCCGGCTGAGGACGCCGGGGCGGGCCTTCGCCTCGAGATGAGCGGCCTGAACGCGGGCGCGGGGATCCCGCGATTTTTGATCAGGCACTCCTTGAAAATATCACGCGGGTCGCCCGCGGCTTCAGGCGGTATGCCCGTCCAGCTCCTCCAGGACCTGCTTCAGAACGACCGCCTGGTTGTGCTCGTGATCCTTCGCGCCGTAGAGCAGTGTCACCAGCGGGTGGCCGGCCATGTCCCGGGCGAAGGTCTCGGCGGCGCCGGAGGCGTCCAGTTCTGCCCGGTAGCGGGCCGTGAACTCGTCGAAACGCACCGGGTCGTGGCCGAACCATTTGCGCAGCTCGTTGCTCGGGGCGACCTCCTTGCGGTGCTCGTCCAGGCCGGCCCGCTCCTTGCTGACGCCGCGCGGCCAGATCCTGTCCACCAGGACGCGGTAGCCGGAGTCGGCACTGCCCTCGCGGATGTCGTCGCGGATGTTGGCGATGTGGAAGGTCGTCATGACGACCCCTTCTGATGCAGCCTCATGAGGATGCCTTCTGACGAAGTGTCACCACGGTGTCGATCCAGTGGCCGTCCTCGAGTGCGGTGACGGTGGCATCGGCCCAGGACAGGATGCCCGCCACGTCCACCTCCTCGACGCGGGCCGGTGCGGCCGCCGTCGCGTAGGGGCGCAGGTACATGGCCCCGCGCCCGATGAGCCGGATCGCGCCGGTCGTGTTGCCGCGCATCTGGTGGGTGACGCCGACGGCCAGCTGGGCCAGACCGTGCCACAGGTCCCGCTCCGCCTCGGGGCAGTTCTTCCACCTGGCCTCGAGTACCTCGTGGGCGTGGAAGGGCCGGCCCCGGTCGAGCAGCTCCTGGGCCATCTCCAGGGTCTCGGGGCCCGGCAGCTCCAGATCGTCCGGAGTCACCGGGACACCCTCCTGGCCACGGGGCAGGGGCCGGCCGAGGCCGTCACGCGGCCTGCTGTTGCGGGGACGCCCCTGGGCGTCCCGATCTCGATCCGCCGTGCTCTGAAGTCTGCCACGGCTGATCCTGCTTGCCGGCCTGGTCCTGGCGGGACTCCTCGCGGGTGCGGGCTCGGCGTCCCAGCAGTCTCAGGGCATTGACGATGACCACGAGCACAGACGCCTCGTGGACGAGCATCCCCAGCGCCATCGTCACCCCGCCGAGCAGCACCCCGGCCAGCAGCAGGGTCACCGTCGCGACGGCGATGACGATGTTCTGGCGGATCACCGCGCGGGTGCGGCGGGCCAGCCTCAGGGACTCCGGCAGCCGGGTGAGGTCGTCGGCCATCAGCGCGATATCGGAGGTCTCCACCGCCAGAGCGCTGCCGGCCGCCCCCATCGCCACCCCGACGTCGGCGGCCGCCAGGGCCGGGGCGTCGTTGATGCCGTCTCCCACCATGGCCACGACCGCTCCGCCGGCGCGCAGCTCCTGGACTGCAGCCAGTTTGTCCTCGGGCAGCAGGCCGCCACGGGCGTCGTCGATGCCGAGCTGATCGGCCACCGCGCTTGCGACCTCCTGGCGGTCGCCGCTCAGCATCACCAGACGGGTGACGCCGGTCCGGCGCAGCCGGGCCAGTGCGGCGGGGGCGTCGGCCCGGATCGTGTCGGCGATCGCGAGCACGCCGAGCAGGACGCCGTCGCGGACGACGGTGACCGGCGTGGCCACGCCGCCGGCCAGCCGGGCGGACGTCCGGGCCGCCCATGCGGTGTCGGACTCCTTGTCGTAGCCCAGTTCCTGGCCGGCCAGTTCCACTGTGCCCACGACCACCCGATGGCGGGTCTGCGGGTGCTCGGCGTCCAGCACGTCGGCGATCAGGCCGCGTCCCGGGATCGCGTCGGCCTCGCCGGGAACTCCCCCGGGGGCGACGCCGTGGCTCCGGGCGGCGTCGAGGATCGGGCCGGCCAGCGGGTGCCCGGAGCCGATCTCGGCCAGCGCCGCCCACCGGAGCACCTCCTCCTCGCCTGCGGCCCCGTACGCCACGACGTCGGTGAGTTCGGGATGCCCGGTGGTCAGCGTCCCGGTCTTGTCGAAGACGACGGTGTCGACCTTCGCCGCGGTCTCCAGATGCTCCCCGCCGCGGATGAGGATGCCGTCGCGGGCCCCGCGTCCGATACCGGCGACCACGGCCACCGGCACCGAGATCACGAGGGCGCCAGGGCAGCCGATGACCAGCAGGGTGAGGGCCAGCGTGAGGCTGCCGCTGATGAGCCCGACGACGATCGCAAGCACGATGATGGCCGGGGTGTACCAGCGTCCGAACCTATCCATCATCGTCTGCACCCGTCCGCGGGCGTCCTGGGCTTCCTCGACCCTGGCCACGATGCGGGCCAGCAGGGTCTGGGAGCCCACCTTCTCGGCGCGCACCTGCACCATCCCCGAGGTGAGCGTGGTGCCGGATCGCACCTGGTCGCCCGGCGTCTTCTCGGCGGGCATGGATTCCCCGGTCACCGCCGACTCGTCGGCGGCACCGGATCCCGAGATCACCGTCCCGTCGACCGAGACGGAGCTGCCGGCGGCGACCAGTACGACGTCGTCGGGCCTCAGCGTGCGGGTGGGCACGGTCTCGGTGCGTCCGTCGCGCACCAGGACGGCGTCCTGGGGGGCCGAGCGCACCAGATCGGTGAGGGCCGATCGGGTGCGCGTCATGGCCCCCTGCTCCAGGACGTGGCCGAATGCGAAGAGGAAGGTGACGGCGGCCGCCTCCCAGTAGTTGCCGATCGCCAGGGCCCCGATCGAGGCGATGGTGACCAGCAGGTCGATCCCGATCGTCCTGGAGCGCAGCGCCCGCAGGGCGGCCGCCGCGATCGGGATGGTCGAGATGATGGCGGCGGCAGCCATGGCGATGTTGCCGGGCAGTGCCCAATCGGTGCCGAGGCGGCCCATCACCAGGGCGGCCGCGATGAGGATCCCGGCGGCGGCAAGTCGCGGCCCCGGGCGTCTGAGAGCAGACATCATCCTTCTCCTTCGCATTCGGTTGGCGGTCGGCTCAGAAGGCCGAGGCGGTGGCGGGGTAGCCCAGCTTGCCGACGGCGGCGATCAGATCGTCGACGCTGGTGCGGGCCTCGTCGTGGTCGGCCTCGATGCGTCCGGAGGCGAAGTGCACGGTGACGTCGCCGACGCCGGGCAGCTTCTCCAGGGCCCCGGTGATCTTGGCGACGCAGGAGGGGCAGGAGAACCCCTCGGCGCGCAGCACGGTGTGGGTGGTGGTGATCTCGTTGGTGCTCATGATCTGTCCTTTCGTCATGCCGCCTGTTCCGGCGACACCTCGAATACTGGTTCGAGGCGGCGCCACACTCCTTGACGTAGGTCAAGATCACATGAACTCCCTTGTCAACATGGATTATCGGGCGGTTGGGCGGGGCCATCTCCGGCTGATCGCCGCAGCTCTGGCCGATCGGCACTAGCCTCGGACGGGTGAAGAACCTGCCTCTGACCGACGTCACCGAGCATGTGAGCTGTGTGCGTCTGGTCCCGCTGTTCGGCGGTCTCAGCGCGCCTGATCAGGACGCCGTCGGGTCCCTGGCCAGGCCGACGTCGCTGGAGCGGGGGGAGGCCTTCGGGCCGGCGACCGGGCGCCTGGCCGTGGTGCACCGGGGGCAGGTGAAGGTGTCGCGGCTCTCGGCGAGCGGCCACGAGCGGGTGCTGCGGCTGGCTGGGCCCGGCGACTTCGTGGGGGAGGGGTCCTTCCTCACCGGGGAGGCACCGAGCTATCTCATCGAGGCCGCCGCCCCCACCCGGATGTGCGTCTTCTCGCGGGCCGATCTGGCGCCCTTGATCGCCTCCCATCCGTCGGTGGCGATGGCCATGCTGCGCTCACTGGCTCAGCGGCTGGACGACGCCGAGCACCGGCTGAGCCTGGCCTCCACCAGCCGGCCGGCACGGATCGCCGGCTATCTGCTGGATCAGCCAGGGAGCGCCGAGGAGTCGGGTTACCGGGTGAGGCTGCCGATGGCCAAGAAGGACACGGCGTCGCTGCTCGGGATGACCCCGGAGTCGTTCAGCAGGGGCCTGGACGCCCTGCGATCGAACGGCCTGATCGCCACCTCGGGCGCGGAGATCACGCTGCGCGACGTCGACGCCCTGGAGGAGCTGGCGGCCGGCTGAGGGCGTGCGGGATCCTGCCCGATCGCGACACGCCGGGCTCTCCTACACGGAATAGTGGAGGGCGGTGGGACGTTCCACCCCACAGAGAGCGAAAGAGACGTCGAGATAGAAGGAGTAGGTCATATGACCGAGCAGTCCATCACCGTTCCGAAGCACGCTGGAGACACCCGGACCGCCGCGGAGAACGCTGAGAAGGGCTTCCGCGCGTCCCAGGAGCTGAGCGACAACATCCAGAAGGTCCTGGTCGATCTCATCGCCCTGAGCCTGGTCGGCAAGCAGGCCCACTGGAACATCGTGGGGCCGAACTTCCGCGACCTTCACCTGAACCTCGATGAGGTCGTCGATATCGCCCGTGACGGGTCCGACGAGTTCGCCGAGCGTCTGCGCGCTCTGCACGCCACCCCGGACGGCCGTCCCTCGGTGGTCGCCGCCCGCACCTCGATCGGCCAGTTCCCGCAGGGCGAGGTGTCGACCCACGACGCCATCGACCTCATCGTGGCCGCCATCGAGGCCACTGTCGCCACAATGCGCGAGGTGCATGACGCCGTCGACGCGGAGGATCCGACCACCTCGGACATGCTGCACGAGTACACCCAGAAGCTGGAGCAGCAGGCCTGGTTCATCAGCTCCGAGACCCGCGCCCCCGAGAAGGCCTGAGCCTGGTAGTCGTAGCGAGTCACAATGCGGCGGTGCCGCCGACCCATTACGGTCGGCGGC
>JBAQVA010000086.1:0-8045 GCA_049297835.1 Propionibacterium sp. | reverse complement strand
AACCCGAAGATCGAGGTGCGTCTCGACACGGACTTCTTCGACGAGGGTGAGTTCGGGCGGGCCTCGGTGCTGGGCCAGGTGCCGGTGATCTACACCGGCCCCGTCGACCGCTACTTCGACTACGCGGCGGGCGAGCTCACCTGGCGCACCATCGACCTCAAGGAGGAGGTCCTTCCCATCGAAGACTTCCAGGGCTGCCCGGTGATGAACTACCCCGACCAGGACGTGCCCTTCACCCGCATCCACGAGTTCCGCCACTTCCACCCGGAGCGGGACTACACGAAGGATGCCACGGTCATCATGCGCGAGTACTCGCGCTTCGCCGAACGCGACGACGAGCCGTACTACCCGATCAACACCGATCGGGATCGTGCCCGGCTGCTCAAATATCGTGAGCGCGTCAAGCAGGAGAAGATGATCCTCTTCGGCGGCCGCCTGGGCAGCTACAAGTACTTCGACATGCACATGGCGATCGGTGCCGCGCTGACCATGTACGAGAACAAGATCAAGCCGCACTTCGCCAGCGGCAGCGCCTTCACGAGCGGAGGGATCGACGAGTGAGCGCCATGGACGCGGTCCGTGACCGGATGGCCACCGATTTCACTGATGTCGCGGTGTCGAGGGTCAGTTGCGAGGGGTACCGGATCGGGAGCCGAGTGATCTTCCCGGCCGATGCCGACCTGGATGTGATGCCTCTCTACATCGATCTCGATGAGGGCGAGTCGGAGTCGCAGATCCACCCGGAGGACGTGCTGGGCAGGGAGAGCATCTCCGTGCGTCCCGGGCTGCGGTTGAGTCTTGGCTCGTACTTCAACGCCTTCCCGGCCAGCTACTGGCGGCGCTGGACGGTGGTGAGGCAGGTCCGTCTCGTGGTGAACACCTCAGGCACGGGCGCCATCATCGTGTACAAGTCGAATTCACGTGGCAACAGACAGCGGATCGAATCCGTGCGCGTGAGCGGCGAGCATCACCAGGAGATCTTCGACCTTCCGCTCGAGACCTTCAGCGACGGGGGCTTCTACTGGTTTGACTTGGTGGCTGGCACCACCACACTGGTCCTGGACTCCGCCCAGTGGTGGGTGCTCGAAGGCGACCAGCCCCACGGCACCGCCACCTTCGCCACCACCACGCTCAACAAGCCCGACTATGTGGTGAAGAATCTGGGCGCGATGAGCGACGACGCCGGTCTGCTCTCGGTCGTCGACAAGATCCTCATCATCGACCAGGGCAACAAGTTGGTCGCGGATCACCCGAAGTTCGACGCCGTGAAGTCCAAGCTGGGCGACAAGCTCGAGATCGTGGAGCAGGCCAACCTCGGCGGTTCGGGCGGTTTCTCCCGGGGCATGTACGAAGGCGCCACCAGGGGCGAGTCCGACTACGTGATCCTTCTCGACGACGACATCAGTCTCGAGACCGAGAGCATCATCCGGCTGACGACCTTCGCGGACATGTGCAAGTCACCGACGCTGGTCGGCGGCCACATGTTCGACCTGCTCAACCGCACGGTCCTCCACACCTACGGCGAGATCGTTGATCCCTACTACTGGCAGCCGGCACTACCCCACCCCGACCAGGAACTGGGCTTGGACTTCGCCGGGGACGAGGGTGGTCTCCGGGCGACCAGCTGGCTGCACCAGCGCACCGACGTCGACTACAACGGGTGGTGGATGGAACTCATCCCCGTGAGTGTCATCAAGAAGATCGGTCTCTCCCTGCCCGTCTTCATCAAGTGGGACGACGCGGAGTACGGGCTACGGGCAAAGGAGGAGGGCTTTTCGACGGTCTCCCTTCCCGGCGCGGCCGTGTGGCACGTGAGTTGGGTGGACAAGGACGATCTGGTGGGCTGGCAGGCCTACTTCCACGACCGCAACCGCTACATATCCGCACTCCTGCACAGCCGTTTCCCGCGCGGTGGCGACATCGTCAGCAACTCCCAGCGTCAGGACCTCAAGCATCTGGTCTCGATGCAGTACTACACGGTCGCCGGTCGTCTGCAGGCACAGCGCGATCTGTTGGCCGGCCCTTCGCACCTTCACGAGAGCTTGGCGACCAAGCTTCCGGAGATCCGGGCGGCTGCCGCAGAGTACAGTGACGCGACCCTCAAGAAGGAGTACGACGACTTCCCGGCCGTTCGCGAGGCAAGGCCCCGCAAGCCGCGCAAGAAGCCGGTCGACGAATCCCCGTTGGGGAAGTTCGTCGAGGGCATCAAGGCAGTGACACGGCAATTCCTTCCTCCGCGCACCGGCCACGAGGACAATCCGCAGACCGAGATTGCCTTCAAGGACAACAAGTGGTGGAACACCGCCCAATGGGACTCCGCACTGGTGACCAATGCGGAAGGCACCGGAATCGCCTGGTACAAGCGCGATCCTGCCCAGATGCGCCGGATGCTCGCCGAGTCGATCGCCAACCAGACCCGGATTCTCCAGGAATGGCCACAGCTTCGCGAGCAGTATCGCGCCGCGTTGCCGGAGCTCGTCTCGTTCGAGGCATGGGAGAGGACTTTCGGCATCACTCCCGCTGACAGAGCGCGGGACGCTCAGTGAGCGCAGTCAGCACTGCGGGCAGCACCCAGGTCCAACCGCTGCAGGCGCCGGGGCACGGCCACGGGCTGTTCGATGTCTTCCGGAGCACCTTCCTGCTCAAGCGCATCGTCAACAAGGAAATCCAGGTGCGCTACCGGGCCTCAGTCCTGGGGCTGGTCTGGAGCTACATCAAGCCGGCCGTCCAGTTCGGTGTGTTCTTCCTCGCCATGGGCGTCTTCCTCGGCCTGAACAAGGGGCTCGAGAACTACGCCATCTACATGTTCAGCGGCATCATCGCGATGAATCTGTTCGGTGAGGTCTTCGGCAACGCCTCGCGCTCCATCGTGGGCAACGGCGGACTGATCAAGAAGATCTATCTGCCCAGGGAGCTCTTCCCGGCATCGAGCCTGCTGGTCGCCTGGGTGCACTTCCTGCCACAGGTGCTCATCCTCGTGGTTGTGAACCTGCTCATCGGCTGGCATCCGAGTTGGGTGCAGCTCGGTTCCTTCTTCGCGGGCTTCTTCATCATCTCGGTGTTCTCGCTCGCTCTCGGCCTTGTGTTCGGAACGGCCGATGTCTTCTTCAGGGACGCGGAGAACTTCGTGGACCTCATCAACATGGTGGCGACCTGGCTCAGCCCGGTGCTGTACATGTGGGTCCTCGTCGAGAAGTCCCTCGGTGCATTCGTCATGCACATCTACATGCTGAATCCGCTGACCGTCGCGGTCGAGCTCTTCCACGACTGCTTCTGGGCCCCGACCACGAAGAATCCCATCGATCCGCAGCAGTGGCGCGTCGTACCGCACCTGTTCACGCTGTGGACCCCCATCGCGCTCGCCGTCAGCGTGCTCCTGCTCCTCGTGGGGGACGCGCTGTTCAGGCGCCATGAGGGCAAGTTTGCCCAGGAGTTGTGATGTCGAGAGCTCCGAAGATCCAGGAACGGGACGACCGGGTCGTCGTCACTCTCCAGCACGTGACGAAGACCTTCCTGTTGCGCCACACGCGCTCCCTCAAGGAGGCATTCGTCTGGCTCGTCACCGGGCGCAAGAAGGACCTGTCGAACGAATTCCAGGCAATGGATGACGTGAACCTGGACATCCGCGACGGCGAGTCGGTCGCGCTCATGGGCTTCAATGGCTCGGGCAAGTCGACGACGCTCAAGCTGATGAGCGGGGTGATGCGTCCGGACAAGGGTGCGGTGGGCATTCGCGGCCGGGTGGCCGGCCTGATCGAGGTGGGTGCCGGTTTCCATCCCGATCTGACCGGGCACGACAACGTCTACCTCAACGGCGCGATCCTCGGGATGACCAAGGAACAGATCGACGAGGCCTACGAGGACATCCTGGAATTCGCCGACATCGGCGAGTTCATCGACACCGAGGTGAAGTTCTACTCCTCCGGCATGTACCTGCGGCTGGCCTTCTCGGTGGCCGTGCACACCGATCCGGATGTCTTCCTGGTGGACGAGATCCTTGCTGTCGGCGACGAGCCCTTCCAGAAGAAGTGCAAGGCGCTCATCCGGAGCATGGTGCGCCGGGGCAAGACCTTGGTGATCGTCAGCCACGACCTCGACATGGTCGAGAAGCTGTGCAAGCGGGGCATCGTCATGTCACACGGCAAGCTCGTCTTCGACGGCCCCAGCGACCAGGCGGTCCGCTTCCTTCGCGGCAAGGCCCTGGACGGAAGCCAGGACGATCCACGCGCGCCGCTCACCGAGGAGGAGAAGGCCCAGCGCCTGTTCACTCCGCAGGAGCGCGCCGCGGTTCCGGTGCGGGTGCGCGTGGGTGGCCCACCGGACACCATTCAGCCGGTGGCGGAGAAGGCCACCGAGCCGACCGCTCACTGACCCACGCAGATCGACCCTGCCCGCGGGTGACACAAGCTCCGCACAGGGATCGTCGTTAAGGTGAACAGAAATCAACCGGAAGGTGTCCTGTTCCTTAAGCGAAAGGTCCCAGAGTCATGCATTCGCCAGTTGTTGGCGTGGTCCTGGCCGGCGGGGTCGGTGAGCGCATGGGGCTGGATCTGCCCAAGCAGCTCATCCCGGTGGCCGGCAGAACCAGTCTTGAGCACACCGTTGCGTGCTTCCAGGAGTCCAAGGGTGTCGATCGAATCATCGTGATGATGGAGCCTGCCCATCTGGAGGTGGGCAGGGAGCTGGTCACCGCCGACGAGTTCCCGAAGCTGGCCGGAATGTTCCCCGGGGGCCCCACCCGCAACGACAGCTCCCGGCTGGCCCTGGAGCACATCCCCGAGCCGGATGCCAAGGTCCTCTTCCACGACGCGGTCCGGCCCCTGCTGGACCAGCGCATCATCGCCGATGTCATCGAGGCCCTGGACCACGCCGATGCGGTGGACGTGGCGATTCCCTCGGCCGACACGATCGTCGAGGTCGACGCGGGTCGAGTCGTCACCGTCCCCGACCGGGCACGGCTGTGGCGTGGGCAGACCCCCCAGGGATTCAGGCGCAGTGTCATCGCCGACGCGTATTCGCTGGCGGAGCGCGACCCGAAGTTCCGCGCAACGGACGACTGCAGTGTCGTGCTCACGTACTGTCCGGGAACCGAGGTGGCGCTCGTCGAGGGATCCGAGACGAACATCAAGATCACCCAGCCCACCGATGTCAGCCTGGCCGACAAGCTCTTCCAGCTCCGCCGGTCGAGCCATCCCACCGCCGAGGTGGACGCCCGGATCGAGGGCTCGGTGGTCGTGATCTTCGGGGGCTCGGAGGGGATAGGTGCGGCGCTCGTCCGTGAGCTGGAGGAGCGCGGCGCCCATGTGGTGGCCGTGAGCCGTTCGCATGGCGGTGTGGACGTCCGCGAGCGGGCGGACATCCACGAGACCCTCGCGAGCGCTGAGGCCCGCTTCGGGCACATCGACCATGTGGTGCTCAGCGCAGGTCTTCTCCATCGGGGGCCGCTGGTGCTGATGAGCGACGAGGACCTCGGCCGGTCGGTGGACACCAACCTGATGTCCGCATATCGCGTGGCCCAGGACGCCTACCCGTACCTGCGCAGCAGCCGGGGTTCGCTGCTGCTGTTCACCTCCAGCTCGTCCACCAGGGGCCGGGCGGACTATGCGGTGTATTCGTCCACGAAGGTCGCCCTGGTCAATCTCACCCAGGCCCTGGCGGACGAGTGGCGGCCGGACGGGATCAGGGTGAACTGCATCAATCCCACCCGGACGGCCACCCCGATGCGCCGTCAGGCCTTCGGCGACGAGGACGAGACGAGTCTGCTCACCGGGGACCAGGTCGCAGACGGCGCGCTGAGGGTCCTCGCATCCGACGACACCGGCCAGATCTTCGACTTCCGGCTGCCACGCAACGATCCTGCGCCCTCGATCCCTCTTGCGGCGCGATCGTGATCCTCGTCGACACGACAGGCGTGACGCTGTCGCCGCCGCCTGCCGCCAGGAATGACGATGACCTGGTCAGAATCCTTCTCTTCGGCCGGCTGATCTGGGTGACACGTCTCTCACGCGGCCACACCGACGAGAAGGGCTGGCATCTCGACTGGCCGGAGCTGCTCGTGCCGCGCCTCAACGGCAGCGCAGACTTCGAGTGCGTCATCGGGTCCGACGGCCACGAGTCGCTGCGCGCTTCCACCCGCGTCCGCTTCGGGGGCGGCCGGGCGCCGTTCGACCTGCGGGATCCGGCCTCCGGCCGTTTGCTCATCATCAACAAGTGGAACCGGCTGGCCGAATCCTTCGTGGACACCGATCCCGAATTCATCGAGAGGGTGATCGGGAGCACCGAGGAGCTCATCGAACTCCTGCGCTCGCAGATGCGGGTCGATCCCTTCGTCACCGGAGGAACCCTGCTCGGCCCTGTCCGGGACGGCCGGGTGATGCCGGGGGACGACGACACCGATCTGGCCTATCTCAGCGAATTCGACAACCCCTCGGACGTCGCCCTCCAGTCATTCAGGATCGAGCGCTTCCTGCGCTCCGCAGGTCATGACGTCGTCCGCCACTCGAGCGGGCACCTGCAGATTCAGTTCCCCGGGCACGGGATGGTCGACGACTACCACATCGATCTGTTCACCTACTTCGTCGTGAACGGGTGGTTCTACGGCACTTTCCATGCTCGGGAAAGGGCCGACCGGGTGACCATCGAACCCTTGGGGGCTGTCGACGTGCAAGGCCATCGGCTGCCTGCGCCGCACGACGTGGAAGCCATGCTGGCGGCCATCTACGGACCGTCCTGGCGTACTCCAGACCCCTCCTTCCGATTCGAGACGCCTCCGGCCGCGCAATCGCGCTACTACTGGTGGCTCAACCATTTCGACGCGAATCGCGAGGACTGGGAGGACTTCTGGCGGGCCAACCAGGCGCTCAGTCCCGCCAGTGGGCCGGCATCGTTCGCCCAGTGGGCCGCCGACAGGTTGACGCCTGGCGGCTCGGTCTACGAGATGGGTTGTGGCGACGGCTCCACCCTCTGTCGGCTCACCGCGCATCGTCCCGGGCTGGGAACCGACTATGCCCGCCCGGTTCTGAATCTGGCCCGGGCGCAGGCCGGGCGGCTCGGCCGGCACGTCCGCTTCGAGGTCTCCAACCAGTACTCCACGCGGGACAGCTGCCATGCGCTCGCCCGGGCGGCGTCCCTGCCCGGGCCGATCGACGTCGTGGTGGACAACCTCTTCGACGTCATGCACTTCCTCGGCTGGGACGTGACGATGCGCGTCATGCGTCGCCTGCTCGATCGCGGCGGAAGGGCCCTGGTGGGCGCCGGAGGTGGCTGCGACGGGCACCCCCTCGCACCCGGCGAGCCGGTCGCCGATCGGATGTTCACCCCGGAGGAGTTCGAGCTTCGGCTCGGCCGTTTCGGGATGGCGGTCGGCACGAAGGAGCAACTGGGTGAGGACGCGGACCGCCTGGCCTATGTCATCGGAAAGGAAACTGCATGACAGCCTTCGCACAATTTCGACGTGGAGCCGCGCGGATCGTGCGCAGTGTCAGCCCCAGCGCTGCTGCCGACATCCATGAGCGCAGGATCGCACCACAGACACTTCGGGAGGCCCGCGGCCGGGCAGAGACGCACGAGCGCCGGATCGCCGAGCTGGAGGAGACGGTTTCACGGCTGGACGCCGATCTCATGGAATCGCGGAGGCTGAACCTGAGAGCTGCGGAGCTGCTCGACATCGTGCAGACCGAGATCGTGCGCGATGCCACGACCGGCGAGGACGGCACTTCCCGGCGGTCTGACTGATCCCGGGTGACACCGGCCCGGCTGGGGGCCCGGTGACCGTCACGTCGGCCTGACCGGCGGGTCTCAGCCTTCCTTGCCCCGGATCATCACCCGGTACGCGGCCTTCCGGATCGGCGTCGGCACCAGCCGATAGCCGCCGCGCACCGCGACATTGCGGGCTCCCTGCACGGGGCTGACGAACCCTGAGGCCACGAAGGCCCGCTGCAGGGCGATCTCGCTGCGCAACATGGCCAGCCCGCCGCGGCGACGATAGGCGCCGGCTCCCACCCGGTAGAGCACCAGCGGCGCGTCGAGATTGGCGACCCGCGCCC
>JBAQVA010000085.1:0-5982 GCA_049297835.1 Propionibacterium sp. | reverse complement strand
CCCCAGAACCACGAGGTGGAAATGCCCCCGGTGCGGCGCGCCGGAGACGTCCCATACACCACCGAGCGCGACACGCCCATTAGGCCGGACCTCGGGAATCCGCGGCCCCAAGCCCGACCTATTCAGGCCTACACACGGCCGCCTGCTCCCTCTAGAGTTCATCGCAGATCAGCGTGGATCAGCGCGGTCCCACAGGGGGGAGGGCATGTGAACAGGTCTGCCATCATTCTGACTCAGCTCGAGACCTCCCTGTCCGCAGACCCCCAGGCACTCGCCCAACGCTTCGGAGTGAGTGTCAAGACCATCGCCACCAACATCGCCCAACTCAACCGGACGCTGGGCAGCACCGCGTCGATAAGACTGCAGCGCGACCGCTATCGGCTCCTCGTGCTCGACGCCGATGCCTTCCTGACGATCCGCGACGGGATCGTCAACGACACGCCCACCCTGAGCGATCGCGATCTGCGCGAGGAGTACATCCTCGCGCGCCTCATGCGCTCGGAGGAGCCGATCTCGATCGAGCAGTTCGCAGTCAGCATGAATGTCGGACGCACCACGGCGGTCTCAGATCTCAGCAGGCTCCGCAAGCGGCTGACCGAGTACGACGTCCGCATCGAGGGGCGTACCCACGTCGGGCTGCAGCTGACCGGCCCTGAACTCGGTATCCGGATGGCGGTGCTGCGCTTCGCCTATGCGCACGCCTATCAGCACTATCAGCTGGGCGCCGAGCTGGAGAGCGCGATTCTGCAGGCCCTGAGCTCCTACCAGCTCAGTCACGAGCTGCAGGGAACCCTGCACCGCTGGACCACGATCATGCTCGATCGATATCTCAACGAGCATCCGCTCGGCGAGCTGCCAGTCCAGTACCATTCCCTGGCCGGTGGTCATGCCCACGAAGTGGCACTCGCGATCGCCCAGAGCATTGAGCCATTCATCGGCGAGAAGCTTCCGGAACAGGAGATCCTCTTCCTCGCCGTTCCGGTGTCCGGGATGCGCACCCCCACCAGCGAGGAGGCCACTCCCGACCTGCCGTCGACAGCGGGCACCAACGAATTGGTCGAGCACGTGTTCGAGCGGATCCGGCAGACCATGGATGTCCAGATCGATCCGTCCGACCTGGTGGAGGAATTCACCCACCATGTGGCTTTCATGATCAATCGGATGCGCTACTCGCTGCACATTGACAATGCCGTCGCCACCGACCAGATCAGGGAACAATTCCCGGTCGCCTTCCGGATGGCCCGCATCGCCGCCGAGGTCATCGCCGACGAGACCGGCCTGGTCATGGACGACACCGAGTTGGCACTCGCCAGCACCTATTTCCAGGTCTTCCTCGAAGATCTCGCGGAGCGTCGTCACGAGGACCTTCGGGTCGCGATCGTCACCGACCGTGGTCCCGGCGCAGCCCATCTGCTGCACCTCCAGCTGAGCAAGGTGCTGCCGGTGGGGACACGCTTCACCCTGTGGCCGTCGATGGGTCACTCCCCAGAACTCGACCGCTACGACCTCGTCGTGAGCACTCCGGGGCTGCACGTCGTCACCACCGCCCCATCCATCGAGCTGTCCGAGGTCTTCGACCAGGAAGGCCTGCTCCGCAAGCTCGACGCCATGAGGCTGACCTCTCCCAGCGCGCTGTCGCGCCCCACCGCCTCTCCGGCGAGCACGCTGTTGTCGCTCATCGACGATGATCGTCTCGTCCCGCTGCCCGCGGACACCAGCTACTCCGACGCCGTGGACCTGCTCGTCTCCGAGCTGGAGGACCGTGGCCTGGTTGCGCCGAGCTTCCGTGCGGCGCTCGCCGAGCGCGAGGAGCGGTCGAGCATGATCATCGCGGACGGTGTCGCCTTCCCCCACTGTGTCGCCCCGAATGCCACCGAGCTGGTCTGTGCCCTGGGGCTCGTGCCCCGCGCCGACGAAGAACCGGGGCTGCGTCTCGTCTTCCTGATGGCGGTGCCTGACAAGGAGAACTACGACGACTCCATCCTCATCCGCGTGTACGACGAGGTGATCCGGCTCTCCACCAAGCCGGCCATTCTCAACAAGATCTCCCGCTTCACCAGTTACGAACAGCTTTTCTACCTGATGGAAAGCGCTTCCCAAGAGTCAGTCAACTGAGGGGACACCATGTTCTGGACCATTGCCATCGGCTTCGCCGTCATCTACGTCATTCAAACCGTGACTGCCCTCTTCCAGGCGAAGAACTTCATGGCCAACTTCACCAGGCTCCGTCGCCTGGGCCCAGTCGCGATCGGGAAGAAGAAGGGGCTGTTCACCGCCGGCGCCATCGTGCTGTTCCTGCTGGACGACGAGGGCACCATCCGCGAGGGCGCCCGGCTCAGCGGAGTGACCGTGCTGGCCCGATTCCGGCAGTTCGACGCCTACGACCACCAGAGCATCGTCAACATCGATCCGATGTCGGACAAGCGCTTCACCAAGGCCCTGCGCCAGGCGGTGGCGAATGCCCGTGAGAACTACGCCGTGGTCCACGCGGGCGGAGTGCCCACCGAGCCCGCCGCGCCGCTGAACCAGATCGGCCATCGCATCAAGGGGCTGTTCCACCGCGATGTCGCGGCGGCCTGAGCAGCCCGTGCCGAAAACACCCAGACCTATGAGATGAAATAATCCTGCTTCATCTCATTCGCAATATCAGAAGTATTGTCGAAAGGAAATAACATGGACATCCTTGTCCATGCCGCTGAATGGTTCATAGGACTGTTCAAAGCAGGCGGCACCACCTTCATGGGTTGGATGACCAGCATCGTCCCGCTCGTGTTGATGCTGATCATCGCGATGAATTCGCTCATCCAGTTGATCGGCGAAGACCGCATCAATTCATTCGCAGGAAAGGCAGCCGGGAACCCGGTCAGCCGCTATCTCCTGCTTCCCTTCCTGGGATCGTTCATGCTGGCCAATCCCATGGTGCACAGCCTCGGTCGGTTCATGCCCGAGCGCTACAAGCCAAGCTATTACGCGAGTGCCGCACAGTTCTGCCACACCAGCAACGGAATTTTCCCGCACATCAACCCCGCCGAGTTGTTCATCTGGCTCGGTATCGCGCAGGGAATCACCACGCTCGGTCTCAACACGGGTCCGTTGGCCATTCGATACTTCTTCGTCGGCCTGGTCATGAACTGCATCGGTGGCTGGACCACCGATCTCACCACCGCCTGGGTCAGCAAGCAGCAGAACGTGACCCTGAGCAAAGTCGCGACACTCAAGGGCTGATAAGACATGTCTGAATTCCATACCATCACCGTCGAACGCGGATCTGGCGGTTACGGTGGCCCGCTGACCATCACCCCCACTCCCGAGAAGAACAAGCTCGTCTACATCGTGGGTGGCGGCATGCGCCCCGATGTCGTCGACGAGATCGCCCGGCTGTCGGGCGCCGAGCCCGTGAACGGCTTCGCCACCACGGTTCCCGACGAGCAGACCTTCGCCGTGGTGATCGACTGTGGCGGAACCCTGCGCTGCGGCATCTACCCGAAGAAGGGCATCCCGACGATCAACGTGATGCCCACCGGCAAGACCGGGCCGCTCGCGAAGTACATCCACGAGAGCATCTACGTCTCCGCCGTGGACAGCCCCCAGGTGCACCTCGCCGACGCCGCCGCACAGGCCGCCGCAGCTGCGGCTCCCACCGCGTCCGGTGCCGAAGCAGGCGCGGCCACCGCCACCGCCGATGCAGGCGCAGCCAAGGCCGACGCGAATTTCGCCGTGCAGGGTGACTGGAGCACCGACAAGAAGATCTCCGAGACCATCGCCGCCAAGAGGCAGAAGACGGTTCTTGAGAAGATCGGTCTCGGCGCAGGCCGCGTCGTCTCGATCTTCTTCCAGGCCGGCCGCGACGGCGTCCAGACCATGCTGAACACGGTCATTCCGTTCATGGCCTTCGTCGCCATGCTCATCGGCATCATCAACGCGTCCGGCTTCGGCAAGTGGTTCTCCCAGATCCTCAGCCCGCTGGCCGGCAACGGCTGGGGTCTGATGGGCCTCGGTCTCATCTGCTCGCTGCCCTTCCTGTCCCCGCTGCTGGGGCCAGGAGCTGTCATCGGTCAGATCATCGGAACCCTCATCGGCGTCCAGATCGGACAGGGGCACATCCCGCCGCATCTGGCACTCCCCGCGCTGTTCGCCATCAACACCCAGAATGCCGCTGACTTCATCCCCGTCGGTCTCGGCCTGGCAGAAGCCGAGGCGACAACCGTCGAGGTGGGCGTCCCGTCAGTCCTGTACTCGCGCTTCATCAATGGTGTTCCGCGAGTGGCAGTTGCCTGGCTTGCCAGCATCGGCCTGTACAGCTGACCCACGTATTCCTCAACCCGAAATTGAAAGCAGGAAGCATTGTGTCCGAGATTTACCGCACCACGGTCACCAAGGCTGGGCAGGGCGCCGAGGATTTCCTCAGCGAGCACATGTTCGTGACATTCGGCCCCGAGGCCCCGGCCTCGTTGGTGGAGTTCTGCTTCATCGTCGACGTCCGCCCGGTGACCGGGGACATCAAGCCCGGTCAGACCCTGACCATCGACGGGAACGCATACCCCATCACCGCGGTGGGGAATGTCGCCAAACGAAACCTGAATTCACTGGGCCACGTGACGATCGCCTTCGACGGGGCCACGGAACCGAAGATGGCGGGTAACATCCACATTGAGGTTGCCGACAACCCACCCGTACCCAAGGTGGGCAGTCAGTTCTCCATTGAGGAACCGTGATCCATCAGAAGGCCGTGGTCAATGACCCGCTCGGGCTGCATGCGCTGTTGGCGCAGGAGCTCGCGGCGCTGGCGGCTGGCTTCTCGAGCAGCCTCTACCTGCGCCACGAGCTCCGCACCTGCAGTCTGCGGCATCCCATCGACCTTCTGGCCATGGGGATACCGAGCGGTGCAGAGATCGAGGTCTGGGCGGACGGTGTCGATGAGCGGATCGCGCTTGCGTCCATCACGACCAAGATCAGCCGGCCTTCTGAGTGACGGCCCAATCAGCGAATTCACACAGCACATTGAACTTCACACATCACATCGAACAGTGAGGAATATGAACAATGTCAAATGATGCACTGGCAAGGGGACTTGCGAAAGCCTCCGACACAAACATGATCGAGGTGGGACGAGGAGTCCTCGCCCGCGCCGGTCAGTTGCTGAAGGAGGCCCTGTTCTCCGACGGGACCACCCCAGCCATGCTCGTCGCCGACGAGCGGACCTGGGCTGCCGCAGGCGAGCAGGTCAACAAGGAACTCGCGGCGGCTGGTGTCACCGTGCTCGATCCGATCATCTTCCCTGGTACCCCGGCGCTGTACGCCTCCTATGATCACTGCGTCACGATCCGCGAGGCCCTCACCGCGAACGGAGCTCGAGGCGTGGCCATCGGCTCCGGCACCCTGAACGATCTGACCAAGCTCGCATCCGGTGAACTCAAGCGCCCCTACGCCGTGGTCGGCACGGCCGCGTCGATGGACGGCTACACCGGCTTCGGCGCACCGATGGGCCAGAACGGCGTGAAGACCACCATGCCCTGTCCGGCACCTGCGGCGTGCATCTTCGACCTGGATGTGGCTGCGAAGGCGCCCAAGGCCATGACCGCTTCTGGCTATGGCGACCTCTCCGCCAAGATCCCCGGCGGGGCCGACTGGATCCTGTCCGACGCCGTCGGAATCGACCCCATCGACCCGCTGGCATGGGAACTCGTCCAGGGCGGTGTCCGTGAGGCTCTGTCGAGCCCCAAGGAGCTGGCGGCGGGTCAGCCCGACGCCTACCAGGGCCTGGTCTCCGGTCTGCTGCGCTCGGGACTCGCGATGCAGGTCTACCGCGGCACCCGTCCGGCCAGTGGTGCGGAGCACTACTTCAGCCACATCTGGGAGCTGGCACATCTCGGCGCGGAGCTCGATCCGCCGCTGTCCCACGGCTTCAAGGTCGCGATCGGGACACTGGCCATGAGCGCCTTCTACGAGCGTTTCCTGGCGCGTGACCTGACCACCCTCGAC
>JBAQVA010000084.1:0-2820 GCA_049297835.1 Propionibacterium sp. | reverse complement strand
GCCCGCGCCTGTGGCGGGCGGCCGGGGGACTGCGCCGGGCTGCGCCGCCCCCCAGTGAGCAGGCTGGCTCCATGTATGGGGATACCGATGCGTGCTCCGCGTGAGCGGATAGGCTGAAGCCGAGGAGCGTACTGCTCTCCGAGTCAATGAAAGGTCAAAACCCGTGGCAGCTATCGAACACATCGAGGCTCGCGAGATTCTCGATTCGCGCGGCAATCCGACCGTCGAGGTCGAGGTCTATCTGGACGAGCCAGGCGTCTCGGCTCGTGCAGCCGTTCCGTCCGGTGCCTCCACCGGTGCTTTTGAGGCCGTCGAGCTGCGTGACGGCGACAAGGCGCGCTTCGGCGGCAAGGGTGTCCAGAAGGCCGTGACGAACGTCGAAGAGGCCATCCAGGAAGAAGTCCTGGGCCTCGAGGCCAGTGACCAGCGCGCTCTCGACGAGGCACTGATCGCTCTCGACGGGACCGACAACAAGGCCAAGCTCGGCGCCAACGCCATCCTCGGCGTCTCGCTCGCGGCCGCCAAGGCCTCGGCAGTCTTCGCCGGGCTTGAGCTCTACAAGTACCTCGGCGGCCCGACCGCCAATGTGCTCCCGGTTCCGGCGATGAACATTCTCAACGGTGGCGCCCACGCCGACAGCAATGTCGACATCCAGGAATTCATGATTCTCCCCATCGGCGCCAAGAACTTCGCCGACGCGGTGCGCATCGGAGCCGAGGTCTACCATACGCTCAAGGGCGTGCTGAAGGAGAAGGGCCTCAACACCGGGCTGGGCGACGAGGGCGGCTTCGCCCCCAACCTCGACTCCAACCGTGAGGCGCTCGACCTCATCGAGGAGGCCATCAAGAAGGCCGGTTACAAGCCCGGCAAGGACGTGGCTCTCGGCCTCGACATCGCGGCTTCCGAGTTCTACGACGATGGCAAGTACACCTTCGAGGGCAAGACCCGCACCAGCGCCGAGCTGATCGAGTACTACGAGCAGCTCGTCAAGGACTACCCGCTGGTCTCGATCGAGGATCCGCTCGACGAGGAGGACTGGGACGGCTGGGCCACCCTCACCGCGGAGATCGGTGACAAGGTCCAGATCGTCGGCGACGACCTGTTCGTCACCAACGTGAAGCGCCTGCAGAAGGGCATCGACAACAAGGCGGCCAACGCCCTGCTCGTGAAGGTGAACCAGATCGGTTCGCTGACCGAGACGATCGACGCCGTCAACCTCGCCCACCGCAACGGTTTCCGCACGATGATCAGCCATCGTTCGGGCGAGACCGAGGACACCACGATCGCCGATCTCGCCGTGGCCCTGGGCTCCGGTCAGATCAAGTCCGGTGCGCCGGCCCGTGGCGAGCGCATCGCGAAGTACAACCAGCTCATCCGCATCGAGGAAGATCTCGACGACGCGGCTGTGTACGCCGGTGCAAGCGCCTTCCCGCGCTTCGACAGCAGCAAGTGGTGAACAGAGTCCTCCTGCCGTCCCGGTGATTCGTCGCTGAGCGGTTGAAGAACTCGTGAGGGTGCCGTCCGTCGGGCGGCACCCTCACTGCGTTCCGGGGGCGGTCCCACCGGGGCCCGATCTCCCTCGCGGACGTCCTCCGGAGGGCCTGAAGCCGGCGGAGCGATGTGGGTGCCGTGGCGCGGGCCGGCGAGCTGCGGGGCGGCGAAGACCTGGTACGCGGTGCGCGGCGGCGTCCTTCGCCGCTCCCACCGGGCAGTGAGCGACAATGGGCCCATGGCTTCCCCACGATCCGGCAGACCTCCGCGCGGCCACAGCTCGGCCGGGGACTCCCCGAGCAGGCGCACCAGCGCGCGGGCCGAGCGTCGGGCCGGTCGTGGCTCCACCCATCTCGAGACGGCATCGGGTGGCGGTGGCGAGGACGATGCGCCCGAGTCGGAGACCACCGGGCCGGTGGTGCGCTCCGGGGTGCGGGTGACCCGGCGGTTCACCGCTGTCGTCGTGGTGGTGGCGATCCTCGTGATCTCCCTGGTGTCGAGCCTGCGGGTCTACCTGAACCAGCGGGCCGAGATGGCCCAGGCCCGCAACCAGATCAACCAGAGCAGCCAGCAGATCGCCACTCTGGAGCAGGACAAGCAGCAGTGGAACGATCCGGACTATGTGCGCGCCCAGGCACGGACCCGGCTGGGCTGGGTGATGCCGGGGGAGACCGGCTACCGGGTCGTCGATGCCAGTGGCCAGCCCTACAGCGGCGGGTCCACCATCGATCGCACCGGGGCGAGCACGACTGCCTCCGAGAGCTGGTGGCAGCGTCTGTGGGGTTCGGCGCAGGCCGCCGACCAGCCCACCCCGACCCCCTCGGCGGAGCCGAGCAACCGGGTCATCGCCGTGTCCCCGAGTCCCTCGGCGTCCGCCACGCCGTGACGACGCCGGCTCGACATCGCCGTCCCGTGGCGCCTGCGTGGAAGAATGGGGGAGTGCGTGAGCTGGAGGCCATGAGCCGCGAGGACGAAGAAGTCATCGCCGGGCAGCTCGGGCGCACGCCCCGCGGTGTCGTGGGCGTCGCCTGGCGTTGCCCGTGCGGTCATCCCGGCGTCATCGCCACCGAACCCCGACTGCCCAACGGATCACCGTTCCCGACCTTCTACTACCTCACCTGCCCGGAAGCGGTCGCGGCGTGCTCCCGGCTGGAGGCGTCCGGGCTGATGGCCGAGATGACCGCCGACATCGCCCGGGATCCTCGTCTGGCGCGGGCCCATCATGAGGCGCACGAGGCCTATCTGGCCGATCGTGCCCGCTACGGCGAGGTCCCGGAGCTGGCCGGGATCAGCGCCGGCGGAATGCCCACGCGCGTCAAGTGTCTGCAC
>JBAQVA010000083.1:0-26779 GCA_049297835.1 Propionibacterium sp. | reverse complement strand
GCCACATCCAGCGCATGCGCAGGGACTACCGGCGACGCCGGGCACTGATCGTCGAGCGCCTCGGCTCACTGCCCGGGCGCCGAAGGCGAAGCTGGCGATCGCGGCGGCGGTGTACTCGCCGACTCCGGGCAGTGCCCTCAGCTCATCGACCGTGGCCGGGACCTGGCCTGCGTGCCGCTCGACGATGGCCACCGCGCTGGCGTGCAGGCGAAGCGCCCGACGCGGATAGCCGAGCCGGCCCCAGGCGCGCACCGCCTCCGCCGAGGGGCTGGCGGCGAGCGCGGCCGGTCTCGGCCAGCGCGTCATCCAGCGCTGCCAGGGCTCGACGACCCGGGAGACAGGAGTCTGCTGGGCCATGAACTCGCTGACCAGCACACCCCAGGGTGTGGTGCCCGGCTGACGCCAGGGCAGCGGACGGGCGGCGTGGAGGTACCACCGGTTGACCGCTTCGACGACCCCTGCGCGCGTCGCGGGCGACGCGCCGGCCGGGTCGGGGGAGGCAGTGATCGGTGACACCCGGCGAGTGTAGACAACGCGCCCGCCGGTCAGCTGCGAGACGCGGGCGCCCGCAGGACGGCGGGCGGATGCGCGAGCGGGCCCTCACTCGTCGCGGTGGCCCCTCTCAGGCCTCCTGAGGTCGAGCACGGCCAGCGCCTGGGCGACGCTGGCCACCTCCACCACCTCCAGATTGCGGAGCTTCGGCAGCGCTGCGGTGCGGTCCCGGCTGTTGGCGGGAACCAGCGCCAGCTCGAAACCGAGCCGGTCGGCCTCACTGACCCGCCTCTCCAGGCCGGGCACCCGGCGCAGGTCACCGGCCAGACCCACCTCGCCCATCGCGAGCACCCGTCGCGGGAAGTTCCGCTCCACCGACGCCGAGGCCACCGCGATCGCCACCGCCAGGTCGGCGCTCGGGTCGGTGATCCGGGCCCCGCCAACCGTGGAGACATAGACATCGCGCCTGCTCAACGGCAGTTTCGCCTTGCGCTGCAGGACGGCGAGCACCATCGCCACCCGGGAGAAGTCGACGCCATTGGTCACCCTGCGGGCCGGCGTCTCGTTGGGCACGGGCGCCACGAGGGCCTGGATCTCGGCGAGCAGGGGGCGTCTGCCCTCCATCGGCACGGTCACACAGGTGCCCGGCATCGGCTCCTCGTGGCGGGTGATGAACAGCCCGGAGGGGTCCGGCACCTCGACGATCCCGCCCTCGGCCATCTCGAAGCAGCCGACCTCGTCGGAGGGCCCGAAGCGGTTCTTGGTGGCGCGGACCATCCGGAAGCCGGAGTGCCGGTCGCCCTCGAAGCCGAGCACGACGTCGACCAGGTGCTCCAGGGTGCGGGGCCCGGCGATGCCGCCATCCTTGGTGACATGACCGACGATGACCACGGCCATGTTGCGCTGCTTGGCGGTGCGGACCAGGGCGCTGGTGACCTCACGGATCTGCGTCGTCCCCCCCACGATGCCGTCGGCCTGGGCGGCACCGACCGTCTGCACGGAGTCGAGCACCATGAGGCTCGGCCGCACCTGCTCGATGTGCCCGAGGATGGTGCCGAGGTCGGTCTCGGCGGCCAGGTAGAGCTGGTCGGCGAGCGCCTTCGTGCGGGTGGCGCGCAGCCGCACCTGGGAGGCCGACTCCTCGCCGGTGATGTACAGCGTGCGCCGACCCTCACGGGCCCAGCGGGCCGCGACCTCCAGCAGCAGGGTCGACTTGCCGACGCCCGGCTCGCCGGCCAGCAGCACGACCGCACCGGGGACCAGCCCGCCGCCGAGCACCCGGTCGAGCTCGGCCATTCCGGTCAGCGTGCGGTCGGCGGCCTGCGTGGAGACCTCGGAGATGGGAATGGCAGGGCTGTGCGGAGCCGTCGCCCCGACCGGCGCCGAGGCGGTGGTGCCACGCTCGACGACGCTGCCCCAGGTCTGGCACTGCCCGCAGCGGCCCACCCAGCGCGTGCTCGTCCAGCCGCACTCGGTGCACTGGTAGTTGTCCTGCTGCTTCTTCGCCACGCCACCACGCTATGTGACGGCAGTGACAGGAAATTCGGTCGCGGACGCCCCGCTGGGGGTCAGATCCGCACGAGCCCCTTGTCGGGGCTGACGAAGATTGCCGCGTTGATGCCGGGGTGCCCGTTGGGGGAGGTGAACTCGATGGTGACCCCGTCGAAGACGTCGGGCAGCTCGTGCCCGATCCACTCCTCGACCCGCTGGCGGGATCCGGCGATCTCCAGGGCGGTCAGCGAGATGTCGCCGGGCAGCGCCGAGGGGAGCACGTCGGCCGGGCTGTCCCAGCTGACGAAGTAGGGCAGCTGGGGGTCGGTGATGAGCCCCTTGGCGCCGACCTGGCGCCACTCGAGCAGGCGTCCGTCGGGGAAGTGGCGGGAACCGGAGACGGCCTGGCGATCGAGCCGGCGCTCGATCGGGCTCAGGTCGTCCACCGAGATGACCCAGCCGAGCCAGCCGCCACCGACCTCCGAACGGGCCCGCACGGCCTGCCCGTAGATCGCCTTCTCGGCCACCGGGTGGTCGAGCACCTCGGCGACCTCCACGTAGCGGCCGCGGGTCAGCGGCAGGATGTTGTTGCGGGTGCCGAAGCGAGGGTGGAAGCCGCCGTCCTTGAACTCCTCGCCCAGGAGTCGACCGAGCCGGCTGACGGTGGAGGCGAGGCCCTCGGGTCCGGCTGCGAACGTGAGATGGTCGACATGCATGCCGCCATTGTCTCAACCCGCATTCCAATTCGCGAAATGGGGTGGCCGCAGGCCTTGACAGCGCGTCCCGGGGCATGGATTGGGCGCCGCCTTGGAAGGTCGATTACGGTGGAGGGGTGGTCAGCAAACCCCCGATCGGTTCCGCGCACATCCCTCGTCCGGACGTCGCTCTGAGCACCTCGAGTGTCTACCCCGAGCGCACCGCGGACTGTTTCGCGATCGCGGCGGAGGCGGGTTACGACGGCGTCGAGGTCATGGTCGGCATCGATGCCGCGAGCGCTGATGTGCCCTATCTCGCGCGGCTGTCGGCCCAGTACACGATGCCGGTCGTCGCCATCCACGCGCCCTGCCTGCTGCTCACCCAGAATGTCTGGGGGCCCGGCCCCTGGGACAAGGTGCGTCACTCCTGCGCCGCGGCGATCGACCTGGGCGCAGACATCGTCGTACTCCACCCGCCGCTGCGCTGGCAGCGCGGCTACGCCTCCGGTTTCGTGGCCGGCGTCCGCGAGATCTCCGAGCAGACCGGGGTCACGGTCGCGGTGGAGAACATGTATCCCTGGCGCACCCCGGGCCGCCACTTCCAGGCCTATCTGCCCAGCTGGGACCCCACCGAGCTCGACTACGAGGCGCTCACCCTCGACCTCTCGCACGCCGCCACCTCCAAGCGCGACTCCCTCGAGATGGCCCGCAGCTGGGGCGCCCGTCTGCGGCACGTGCACCTCACCGACGGCAGCGGTTCGCCGCTCGACGAGCACCTGCTGCCCGGCGAGGGCGCGCAGCACTCCTGGGAGCTCGTGGAGTACCTGGCCGAGTCGGGATACCAGGGCCACATCGTGCTCGAGGTGAACACCAGGCGGGCGGAGAACCGTGCCGAACGGCTGGCCGACCTCAGTCGGGTGCTGGCCGACACCCGTCTCCACCTCGGCCGGCAGGTGCGGGGGCAGCTCACCGATGCCTGAGACGGTGCTCGACTTCGCGCGCAGCAGGCGGGTGCAGCGGCTGATCACCTCATCGGCGGCGGGCCGGGAGCTGTTCACCCGCTACATCGCCGGCGAGGAGATGGACGAGCTCGTCGCCGTGGTGGCCGACCAGCTGGGCAAGGGCCTGGCGGTGAGCGTCGACCCGCTGCGGGTCCCGGCCACGACGCCCGGCCAGGCGGCGGCCAGCGCCAGGGTCTGCGTCGACGTGCTGCGCGGGCTCGACGAACACGACCTGGCGAGCGGCGCCGACCTGTCGGTGAAGCTCGATGCCCTCGGCCTGTCCCAGGCCGGCCCGCATCCCGCCGGGGCCATGGACCGGCTGCGGAAGATCTGCCGGCTGGCCGGGAACTGCGGTGCGACGGTGACGATCGACATGGCCCCCGAGGCCAGCGTCGACCACACGCTGGCTGTCGTCCGGGAGCTGCGGATGGACCACCCGAGCGTCGGTGTGGCCCTGCTCACCATGCTGCGCCGGACCGAGGCCGACTGCCGCGCGCTGGCCGGGGCGGGCCTGCGGGTCCGGCTGGGCAAGGGCGGATGGCGAACCAGCGACGAGCCGGCCTTCGCCAGGAGCCACGAGATCGACCTCTCCTTCGTCCGCTGCCTGCGGATCCTGATGGCCTCGCCCGCCCACCCGATCGTGGCCAGCCACGACCCGCGCCTGGTCGAGATCACCCTGGACCTGGCCCGCCGGGCCAAGCGGGTGCCGGCGAGCTACGAGTTCCAGATGCTGCTCGGGGTCCGGCCGCTGGAGCAGCGGCGGCTCGCCGACATCGGCTGCACGATGCGCACCCAGCTGCCCTACGGGCGCAACTGGTACGACTACTTCCTGCGCCGTGTGCTGCAGCGCCCCGCCAGCGCGGCGCTGTACGCGCGCAGCCTGGTCAGCCGGCACTGAGATGGACGGGCAGCCGTCCGCCACGCCGCATGCCGTGAACGGCTCGCACCGGGCCGGGCGTCAGGCGCGGCTGGGCCTGGAGACCGTCTTCCTGCTGGCCGTGAGCCTCGGCCAGTCGGCGGTGTACTCGGTCCTCTCGCTGCTGGACAAGCTCACCGCCGGACCGCCGCTCAGCCAGCAGACCATCACGATCAACAACTCGGTGACTCCGGACCGGCCCTGGCTCGACCTGGCCCACAAATTCTCCGACTACCTCTTCCTCGCCGCCCCGGTGCCGCTGGCGCTCTACCTGCTGGTGACCGTGCGCCCGCCGGGACGCCCGGCCCTGCGGGCGATCGGCCTGCACCGGGCGCGGCTGGGGCACGACGTGCTCATCGGGGTGGCCGTCACCGCAGCCATCGGGATCCCCGGTCTGGGGCTCTACCTGTTGTCGCGGGCGCTGGGCTTCAACACCAGCATCGCCGCCGGCAACCTCGGCTCGCAGTGGTGGACGGTGCCGATGTACGTGCTCGCCGCCTTCGCCAACGGCCTGCTCGAAGAGGTCGTGATGATCGGCTATCTGCTCACCCGCTGGCGGCAGTGCGGCTGGGATCCGCGCGCTGCGATCGGGGTGAGTGCGCTGATCCGGGGCGGCTACCACCTCTACCAGGGCTTCGGCGGTTTCCTCGGCAACCTGGTGATGGGCATCGCCTTCGGCTGGTACTGGCAGCGCACCCGCAGGCTGTGGCCGCTGGTGGTGGCGCACACCCTGCTCGACGTCTTCAGCTTCGTCGGCTATGCCCTGCTCAGGAATGTGCTGCCCTGGCTGTGAGGCCGCCGTGCCCTCCCGGTGGCCGGCGGGCGGGCACGAGGGTGTCCGTGTCGGTGGCGGACATTAGGCTGTGTCCATGCATGTAGGTGTCTTTGGAGCAACCGGGCAGGTGGGCGGCGTGATGCGCACCCTGCTCGAGGAGCGCAATTTCCCGGTCGACCAGATCCGCTACTTCGCCTCGTCGCGCAGCGCCGGGCGCACGCTGCCCTGGAAGGGCGAGCAGATCACCGTCGAGGACATGGCCACCGCGGACTTCCGTGGCCTGGACGTCGCCGTCTTCTCCGCGGGCAAGCAGGCCTCGCGTGATTTCGCCCCCAAGGTGGCTGCCGCGGGCGCGGTCGTCGTGGACAACTCCTCGTGCTGGCGGATGGACCCGCAGGTGCCGCTGGTGGTCAGCGAGGTGAATCCGCAGGATGCGCGGAATCCTCCCCGTGGCATCATCGCGAATCCGAACTGCACCACGATGGCTGCCATGCCGGTGCTCAAGCCCCTGCACGACGCCTTCGGGCTGACCCGGCTGGTGGTCGCCACCTACCAGGCCACCTCCGGCTCGGGGCTGGCCGGCGTGCGGGCCCTGGAGGAGCAGACCCGGCAGGCCTGTGCCGGCGACATCCACGAACTGACCTTCCACGGCGACGCGGTCGCCTACCCGGCCGACCCCGCGCCCTATGTCAAGCCGATCGCCTTCAATGTGGTCCCGTGGGCGGGCAATGCCGTGGACGACGGCTCGCTGGAGACCGACGAGGAGCAGAAGCTCCGCAACGAGTCGCGCAAGATCCTGCACATCCCCGATCTGCTGGTCGCCGGCACCTGCGTGCGGGTGCCCACCTTCACGAGCCACGGGCTCGCGGTCCACGCGGAGTTCCACAGCGAGGTGGGCGTCGAGCAGGCCACCGAGCTGCTGTCGAAGGCACCCGGCGTGCGTCTTGCCGAGGTGCCCACCCCGCGCGACGCGGCGGGCATCGATCCCAGCCTGGTCGGGCGGATCCGGGTGGACCAGTCGGCTCCCCAGGGTCACGGCCTGGCCATGTTCATCGCCAGCGACAATCTGCGCAAGGGCGCTGCCCTCAATGCGATCCAGGTCGCCGAGATCGTGGCGGGGGCCTGAGCATGGGCACGTCACCCAGCGGTGGCCAGCTCGCCTTCCTCGGCGCCGGGAACATGGGCGGCACGATCGTGCGCGGCCTGGTCAAGGCCGGCCGTCCGCCCGAGACGATCGGCGTCACCAGCCACGGCCGGGCCACCCGCGAGCACCTCGCCGAGGAGCTGAAGGTCCGGGCCTTCGACGACAACGCCCAGGCGGCCGCCTGGGCGGACACGGTGGTCCTCGCCGTCAAGCCGGCCAAGGCCCTGGGCGTGCTCGACGAGATCACCGACCAGCTTGCCCCGGGCACACTCGTCATCAGTCTGTGTGCCGGGCTGAGCTGCGCCCTGCTGGAGTCCCGGCTGCCCGCCGGGACCGCCGTGGTCCGGGTGATGCCGAACACCCCGGCGAGCGTCGGGGCCGGCATGGCCGGCGTCTCGGGTGGCGCACATGCGAGCCTCGCCCAGGTGTCCACGGCGCTGGCCCTGATGTCGGCGGTCGGCACCGCCGTCTCCCTGCCCGAGGACCAGCAGGACGCCCTGACCGCCATCTCCGGATCCGGGCCCGCCTATGTCTTCTACTTCGTCGAGGCGCTGGTCGAGGCGGGGGTCACCCAGGGGTTGCCCCGCCCGCTCGCCACCGAGCTGGCCGTCAAGACGCTGCTCGGGGCGGCACGCCTGCTCGACGAGACGGGCAGTCACCCGACCCTGCTTCGCGAGACGGTGACCTCACCTGGCGGCACCACCGCCGCGGCACTTCGGGAGCTGGACGACCACGGCGTGCGCAGTGCCGTCCAGGACGCCGTCGAGGCCTGCGCACGGCGCAGCGCCGAGCTGGCGGCCGACGCGGCGCAGGCTGCGGCGGGCGGCCCGCGTCCGTGAGTTTCCGTCGCACTGCGGGTTGAGGGTAGACTCCTGCTGTTCTCCCATTGTCAGGACGCGTGATGAGCCGGGTCTTCCCGGGGCACGGCGTGACCCGGCTGGGCAGCATTCCATCCGATGAGCAAGTCGGGGCGGGGCAGTCATGAGCGGCGTTGTCAGACGTTCGCGTGACCGTCGGATCCGTTCCGGAGGCACGAAAGGTCCACTGTGGGTTCGGTCATCAAGAAGCGTCGCAAGAGGATGGCGAAGAAGAAGCATCGCAAGCTTCTGAAGAAGACGCGCATCCAGCGTCGTCGCGCCGGAAAGTAATCGCAGATCCCGCGGGAAGCAGGCCGGCGGGTGGGTCGTGAGGCCCACCACTGGTCTCCCTGCCAGCGGCCGAATGCGCATCCGGCCAGCGGAACACACTGGGAGGCAAGCGCTCAATGAGCCAGCTGAATGACGACACGATGAATGAGGGCGACGAGGCGGGTCAGCCCGGCTGGTCCGCCACCGGCGGGAGAGTTGTCTTCGTGGGGGTCGGGCCCACTTCGGCCGAGGTCCTCACCGTCGCCGGAATACGGGCCCTTCGCGAGGCCGATCTGCTGGTCACCACCCCGTCCCTGCGCGATGTCGTGGCGGATGCGGGAATTCAGTTGCCCGGGCTCGACGACACCCATTTCCTCGCGGATCTCGGCGATCCGGTCGACTTCGAGGTGTCCCGGGCGTCACAGGGCCGCTGCGTCGTGAGGCTCGTCGGCGGCGATCCGCTGATCGAGGCGGGTGTCTCCGCCGAGGCGGGCTCGTGTGCGCGCGCGGGTTGTTCCATCGACATCATCCCGGCGGTCCCCGTCCTCACGGCCACGGCTGCCCTGGCGGGGGTGCGTTTCCCCGATCTCCCGGTGCAGCTGGTCGCCGTCCCGGCCGATGCCGAGTCCGTCCCGTTGCCGGCCGGCGGAAGCGTCGCGGTGAGCTGCCGTCCAGAGCAGCTGGCTGCGGTGGTGCGCGCGGCGCTCGACGCCGGGCGCGGACCCGAGGACCATGTCCTTCTCGTGACCGGCGGCGCAACCCTGCACCAGCACTCCCAGCTCTCGGACCTCGCGAAGGTCGAGCAGGCCGCCACCGAGGCAGCCGCCACCCAGCCGGCCGCATCCGGCGAGCAGATCGTGCTCGTCCTGGGCGCGGCGGCCGACCGGGACGAGGCGCTGGACTGGTACGAGACCAAGCCGCTGTTCGGCTGGCGGGTCCTCATTCCGCGCACGCACGCCGACTGTCACCGGCTGGTCGAGCGGCTCCGTCTGCACGGGGCCACCAGCGAGGAGGTCGCCACGATCTCCGTCGAGCCGCCGCGCAACCCCCAGCAGCTCGACAAGGCGGTCCGCGGGATGGTCGACGGGCGCTACGAATGGGTCATCTTCACCAGCGCCAACGCGGTGCGCGCGGTCTTCAGCAAGCTGGAGGAGTACGGGCTCGATTCCCGGGCGCTGTCGGGCCTGCGGATCGCGACCGTCGGTGCCGATACCGCGCAGGCTCTGCACAGCTGGGGCATCACGGCCGATCTGAGCCCCCAGGGCGTCCAGACGGTCGCCGGTCTCGCCGCCGAGTTCCCCGCCTACGACGAGGTGCTCGACCCGATCAACAAGGTCTTCGTGCCACGGGCCGACATCGCCACCGAGCCGCTCGCGGTGGGCCTGGTCGAGCTGGGCTGGGAGGTCGACGACGTCACCGCCTACCGGACGGTGCGTGCCGCGCCCCCGCCGCCACAGACCCGTGAGGCCATCAAGTCGGGCCGTTTCGACGCGGTCGTCTTCACCTCCAGCACCACCGTGCGCAATCTCGTCGGTATCGCCGGCAAGCCGCACAACCAGACTCTCGTCGCGGCCATCGGTCCTGCCACCGCGCAGGCCTGCGCGGACCACGGCCTGCGCGTCGACGCCACCGCCGAGCACCCGAGCCAGTCCGAGCTCGCCGACGTGCTGGCGGACGTGGCGCGCCGGCGTCGCCAGGAACTGATCGCCGCCGGGCAGGCGGTCACCAGGCCGTCGGCGAAACGCCGTCGCCGGGCTGCACACTGATCCGGAGCCGGTCGGCTCCCAGGGAAGGACACGCAGTGGCAGAAGAACGGACCTTGGTCCACCTCGTGAGGCACGGTGAGGTTCACAATCCCGAGGGTGTGCTCTACGAGCGGCTGCCGGGCTTCCATCTCTCGGAGAACGGCGCGGCGATGGCCAAGCTGCTCGCCCGTCACTTCGAGGACGTGCCCATCGACCACCTGAGGGTGAGCCCGCTGCTTCGGGCCCGCCAGACGATGCAGCCGATCGCGAGCACCCACTCAGGCGTCGAGGTCGTCGTCGACGAACGTCTCATCGAGTCCGGCAGCAGACTGGCCGGCCAGCAGTTCGGGCCCCACCACCGCGCACTGTTCAAGCCGAGCAACTGGCCGCTGCTGCGCAATCCCTACCGGCCGAGCTGGGGCGAGCCCTACACGGATGTCGCGGTGCGCATGCAGGCCGCGCTCGCGGATGCCGCCCGGGTCGCGGGCCCCGGGGGCCAGGCCGTGCTGGTGAGCCACCAGTCGCCGATCTGGATCCTGCGGCTCGCGGTCGAGGGTCGGCGGGTGGCGCACCTGCCCATCAGCCGGCACTGCTCGCTGGCCTCGGTGACGACCTTCCACTTCGTGGAGGGGCACTGCGTGCAGATCAGCTACACCGAGCCCGCGGCCGCGCTGCTGGGCAAGGACGGCAACTCCTCCATCAGCTCCGGCAGCTGAGCCCCGGTCGGCGCCCCGGCCCGTGGGATCATGGGTGCCATGACGCGTGATCAGTTCGACATCTGCATCATCGGCTCGGGCAGCGGCAACACCATCGTCGACGAGCGCTTCGACGACCGCACGGTCGCCCTGGTCGACCAAGGCGTCGGCGAGCAGGAGTGGTTCGGGGGAACCTGCCTCAACGTCGGCTGCATTCCCAGCAAGATGCTCGTCGTGCCGGCCGATTTCGCGATGGCGCCCGAGCAGGCCGCGCGTCTGGGCGTGCACCTGAGCCTCGGTGCGGTGGACTTCGCCGGCATCCAGCAGCGCATCTTCGGACGCACGAACTCCATCTCCCGCTCGGGCCTGGAATGGCGCGAGAAGAGCAGCAATGTCACCGTGCTGCGCGAGCCCGCCGCCTTCCTCGACCCCCACCACCTCCAGGTCGGGCGGCGGACGATCGCCGCCGACCAGTTCGTCATCGCAGCGGGTTCACGCCCCCGCCGCCTCGACGTGCCGGGGCTGGACGACCCCGATCTGGCCGGCCTGATCCACAGCTACGAGACGATCATGCGGGTCGAGCAGCTCCCCAGGCATCTCGTCATCGTGGGGGGCGGCACCATAGCCGTCGAGATGGGCCACGTCTTCTCCTCCTACGGCTCCCGCGTGACCGTGATCCACCACGGTCCGAGCCTGCTGCGCAAGCTAGACGACGACCTCCGGGCCAGGGCCACCGAGCTGGCCAGCCGGCGGTACTCGGTCAAGCTCAACCAGCACCTCAGCCGGGTGGAACCCAGCCACAACGGCGGCCTGCTGATCTGGACGAAGGACGCGGACGGCGTCGAGTACAGCTATCTCGCCGACGCCATGCTGCTGGCGGTCGGAAATGTGCCCAACGGCGACCTGCTGGCAGTGGACCGGGCGGGCGTCGAGGTGGACGACAAGGGCTTCGTCGTCACCGATGCCCACCAGCGCACCAGCCAGCCGCACATCTGGGCGCTCGGCGACGTCTGCGACCACCATCTGCTCAAGCACGTCGCGAATGCCCAGGCCCGGACCGTCCAGCACAATCTGCTGCATCCCGAACAGCTGGTCTCCACCCGCCGTGAGGCGATTCCCCAGGCCATCTTCACCGACCCGCCGATGCTGGCGGTCGGGGCCACCCAGCGCGAGCTCGAGAAGTCCGGCACGGCCTTCGTCAGCGTCGTCCAGGACTTCGCGACGGTGGCCTACGGATGGGCGCTGGATGACCGGGACAGCTTCGTCAAGCTGCTCGCCGATCCTGCCAGCGGCACCATCCTGGGCGCCCACATCATCGGGCCGCAGGCCCCCGAGCTCGGCCAGCTGCTGGTCACCGCGATGAGCTTCGGCATTGACGCCGCGACGATGGCCCGCGGCCAGTACTGGGCCCATCCGGAGCTGGCCGAGGTGGTCGAGAACGCCCTGCTTGCCGTCGCCGACAAGTGCGAGCAGGCCAGGGCCGGACGGTGAGGGTGCGTCTGCGCAGCCTGCTGGGCGCCGTCCTGGCACTCGGCCTGTGTGCCTGCTCGGGCGCCCCCTCGTCCTCAGTGACCACCTCGCGCGCGGCACAGCCCTCCGGATCCGGTGAACTCCCCACCTCGGCCAGCTCCGGGACCGGCTCCGCCACGACCGGTGCATCCGGTGCCGGCGCCACCGCCTCCGCGACGCAGGCGCTCGACCAGGCCTGTCTGTCCGCGGCCGGGAAGATGGACGTGGACAGCCAGGTGGCCCTGCTCTACATGGGCGCCGTCACGACCACCTCCCCGTCCCAGGCGAGTGCCCAGCTCGCCGCGCAGAGGACCGGTTCGGTGCTCCTCATGGCAGACCCGGGCAGCGCTGCGGCGACGACGCAGCTCACCGCCGCCCTGCACGACGCCGATCCGCAGCTGCTGGTGGCCGTCGACCAGGAGGGCGGGCAGGTGCAGCGGCTCTCGGGCACGGGCTTCGCGGGCATTCCCGCGGCCAGCGACCAGGCCCAGCAGCCGACCGCGACGCTGACCACCGAGTGGAACAGCTGGGGTGCCCAGCTGCGGCAGGCCGGGGTGCTCTACAACCTGGCCCCGGTCTCCGACCTGGTGCCGGCCCAGAATCGCGCCGCCAACGCCCCGATCGGCCAGCTCGGTCGCGGCTACGGATCCACCAGGGCCGATGTCGTCGCGAATGCGTCCGCCGTCATCGGGGGCTTGCACGCCGCCGGGCTGGTGGCCAGCACGAAGCACTTCCCGGGTCTGGGCAATGTCAGCGTCAACACCGACTTCGGGGTCGCCCACGACACCGTGACCACCGCCGACTCCCAGGAGGTGGCGGTCTTCGCCGACCTCGTCGACCGGACCGACTCGGTGATGGTCGGCTCGGTGGTCTACGACCGGATCGACCCGGACCACCCGGCGCTGTTCTCCCCGACGATCGTGCAGGGCCTGCTGCGCGAGCGGCTCGGCTTCGCCAAGGTGATCGTCTCCGACGACCTGGGTGCCGCAGCCGCCCTCGCCGGCTACCCGCTCGCCGGCCGGGGCACCACCTTCCTGCGCGCCGGCGGGGATCTCGCACTCGACGTGGACCCGGCCAGCGTGCCGGCGATGATGGCCGACACGATCCGGGCGGCCGGCGCCGATCCGGAGTTCGCGGGTCAGCTGGCGACGAAGGCCGCCAGGGTTCTGGCGCTCAAGCAGAGCGCCGGGCTGTTGCGCTGCGGCGCCTGAGCCGCCACCGGCCCCGGACGCACGAAACCCGCCGGCGCGGTCGCGGGACCGGGCCGGCGGGTGCCGGGGGCCGACCGATCAGCCGAAACGACCGGTGATGTAGTCCTCGGTCTGCTTCTCCTTCGGGTTGGAGAAGATGGTCGCCGTGTCGTCGAACTCCGCCAGATGACCGGGCAGCCCGGTGCCGTTGATGGTGAAGAAGCCGGTCTTCTCGCTCACCCGGGCGGCCTGCTGCATGTTGTGGGTGACGATGACGACCGTGTAGTCCTCCTTGAGCTCCTGGATGAGGTCCTCGATCGCCAGCGTCGAGATCGGGTCGAGGGCCGAGCAGGGCTCGTCCATGAGGAGCACCTCGGGCTGCACGGCCGTCGCGCGGGCGATGCACAGGCGCTGCTGCTGGCCGCCGGACAGCCCGGAGCCGGGGCGGTCGAGGCGGTCCTTGACCTCTTCCCAGAGATTGGCGGAACGCAGCGAGCGCTCCAGCAGCTCCTCCTTCTGGGAGTGCGGCATGCGCTTGTTGTTCAGCTGGACCCCGGCGAGCACGTTCTCCCGGATCGACATGGTGGGGAAGGGATTGGGCTGCTGGAAGACCATGCCGACCTGGCGGCGCACGCGCACCGGATCGACCGTCTTGCCGTACAGGTCCACGTCGTCGAGCAGCACCTGCCCCTCGACCCGGGCTCCCGGGGTGACCTCCAGCATCCGGTTGAGGCTGCGCAGCACGGTGGACTTCCCGCATCCGGACGGCCCGATGAAGGCGGTGACCGAGCGGGGCTCGATCGTCATGTCGACGTCTTGGACGGCCAGGAAGTCCCCGTAGTGGATGTTCAGTTTCTTCAGTTCAATGCGCTTGGCCATGATCGCAGTCCTTCACTTCTTGGTCTTCGGAGCGAAACGGGCGGCGATGAACCGTCCGACGAGATTGAGCAGCATGACGATGAGGATGAGCACCAGGGCGCCGGTCCAGGCCCGGTCGTAGAAGGGCTGCTGGGGCACGCCCGGCACCATGACCTGGTTGTAGACGAAGACCGGAAGGGTGGTCATGTTGCCGCTGAACGGATTGGGGTTCTTCCAGTTGACGAAGCCGGCCGTGATGAGCAGGGGAGCGGTCTCGCCGATGATCCGGGCGATGGCGATGACGACGCCCGAGACGATGCCGGACAGGGCGGTGGGGATGACGACCTTGACGATCGTGCGCCACTTCGTCACGCCGAGGGCATAGCTCGCCTCGCGCAGCGAGTTGGGTACCAGCCCGAGCATCTCCTCGGCCGAGCGCACCACGAAGGGGATCATGAGCACGCACAGCGCGATCGCGCCGGTGACGCCCATCCGGGCATTGGCCACGCCCACCACCAGCACGAACAGTGAGTAGGCGAACAGGCCGGCGACGATGGACGGGATGCCGGTCATCACGTCGACGAGCAGCGTGATCGCCCGGGACAGCCGTCCGTGGCCGTACTCGACCAGGTAGATGGCGGTGAACAGGCCGATCGGCACCGAGATGAGGGTGGCCAGGCCGGTCACGATGAGTGTGCCCTGGATGGCGTGGGCAGCGCCGCCGCCGACGTTGATGACCCCCCACATGCTCTTCGAGAAGTAGTCGGCGTCGAAGCGGCTGACGCCCTTCTGCAGGGTCTTCACGACCAGCGAGACGAGGGGCACGAGCGCCACCACGAAGGCGATCGTCACCAGGTCGCGGGCCAGCCGGTCGGTGGCGGGCCGGTGGCCCTCGACGGCGCGGACCGCGATGTAGTGCACGATGAGGTACAGCAGCACGCCGATGACGACCAGGCGGCCGAGCCCCTCGCCCCCGGTGACGGCGTCGAAGATCGCCGCCACCGCCAGGCACAGGATCAGCAGGCCGAGCGAGGAGAAGCGCGGCAGCCGGGCCGCGGTGAGCGAGTCGCTGAACAGCTGCTCCGCACTGGCCGCACCGGACTGGCGCGGGGACACCGGCTGGGATGTCGAATTGCTCATCAGTTTGCTCCCGAGAAGTCGGCACGGCGCGCGATGACCCAGCGCGACACGAAGTTCACCGCGAAGGTGATGACGAACAGGACGAGTCCGGTGGCGATCAGCAGATTCGTCGTGATTCCGGTGGCCTCCGGGAAGGACAGCGCGATGTTGGAGGCGATCGTCCCCGAGCTCGTCGAGGTGATGATCGAGAAGTTCACCACGCGGGCCGCCGAGAGGACCATCGCCACCGCCATCGTCTCGCCGAGGGCACGGCCGAGGGCGAGCATCGAGGCCGAGATGACGCCCGACTGGGAGTAGGGGAAGACGACCTGGCGGATCATCTCCCAGCGGGTGGCGCCGAGCGCCAGGGAGGCCTCCTTCTGCCGGTCGGGCACCTGGAGGAAGACCTCGCGTGACATCGAGGTGATGATCGGCAGGACCATCACGGCCAGGACCACGACGGCGGTGAGCATCGTGCGTCCGGTTCCGGAGACCCGACCGCCGAACAGCGGGATGAAGCCGAGGTATTCGCCGAGCCAGCGGTGCACCGGCTGCATCAGCAGCGAGAGGGTCTGCAGGCCCCACAGGCCGTAGACGACCGACGGCACGGCGGCCAGCAGGTCGATGACATAGCCCAGACCCGAGGCGAGTCGCCTGGGCGCGTACAGGGCGATGAACAGGGCGATGCCCACGCCGACCGGGATGGCGATGACCAGGGCGAGCACTGCGGAGAACAGGGTTCCGAACAGGTACGGCCCCACATAGCGCAGGACCCCACCGGTGCTTCCATTGCCCATCGCGAAGTCCCGATGGGTGAAGGCGGGTGCGGCCTGGGCAATGAGGAAGACGGCCACTGCGGCCAGGATGACGACGATGAGCACGCCGGAGCCCGTCGAAAGACCCTTGAAGACAGAATCTCCGTGGCTCTTGCTCGACGGGCTCAGTGTTTCATCGGTCATCGCTGGCGAGACGGTTTGCGACGACATCACATCTCCAAGTTGGTGAGGACGAACTGATGGTCTCCGGCCCATGTGACGGTGGGGGCGCCCGTCCGACCCGACGGGCCGGTGACGGACGCTCCCCACATCACAACGTGACCGATGCCAGTGTGCCTTGTGGCGGTCCTACTTGATCGAGGCGATCGAGGCCTGCACCTTGGTCGCCAGCGCGCTGGGCAGCGGAGCGCTGCCGGCATTCTGCTGGGCGACCTGCTGGCCCTCGGTGCTCGTGACGTAGCCGAGGTAGGCCTTGGCCATCGCAGCGGTGTTCGAGTCCTTGTACTCCTCGCAGGCGAGCAGGTAGGAGACCAGCACGAAGGGGTAGCCGGAGGCCGTGCGGTCCAGGTTCAGCGAGACGTCCTTGGCGGGACGGTTCGGCAGAGTCTGGGCGACGTCCACGATCTTGGCGGCGGCATCGGCGGTCGGGCCGACGAAGTTGCCGGCGCTGCCGAACTTGGCGGTGCTCAGGCTCTTGGCCTGGGACTCGTCGGCGTAGCCGATCGTGCCGGTGCCGTTCTGGACCGAGGTGACGACGCCGGAGGTGCCGTTGGCCGACTCACCCGCGTAGTCGCTGGGCCAGGTCTGGCTGCCGGCCTGCGTCCACACGTCGGGGGCGGTGGCGTGCAGGGTGTCGGTGAAGTTCTCCGTGGTGCCGGACTTGTCGGAGCGGTGCACGACCGAGATCGCGGTGCTCGGCAGGTTGGCCGAGGTGTTCAGGGCCTTGATGGCCGGATCGTTCCAGGTGGTGATCTTGCCGGCGAAGATCTTGGCCGTGGTCTCCGCGTCGAGGTTGAGGTCGGTGACGCCGTCGATGTGGAAGACGATCGCGATCGGGGAGATGTAGACGGGCAGGTTCAGCGCATTCGAGCTGCTGGTGCACTGGCCGAAGTTGCCGGCCTTCATGTCGGCGTCGACAAGCACGGCGTCGGAGCCCGCGAAGGCCACTGCACCGCTCTTGAAGTCGCTCTGGCCCTGGCCCGAGCCGCCGCCGCCGTAGCTGACCTTGAGGTTGGGCTGGACGGTCGCGAACTTGGCCATCCACGCGGTCTGGGCTGCGGACTGCGAGGTGGCGCCCGAACCGGCGAGGGTGCCGGTCAGCTGGGCCTGTGCCGACGAGCCGGAACCGGCTGCCGTCGAGGAGGAAGAGGGACCCTCGCTGCCACAGGCAGCCAGGGCGAGCGAACTGAGTGCGGCAACTGCCGCGATCATGACCTTGCGGTTCATCGACACGATGAAGTCCTTCACGCTTCGTGGGAACCGGGCCTGCAGCGCAGACCCCTCGGGGGCTTCTGCTGCCCACCTCCGCTCACGGTAGGGGTGGCATGTGTCCTCGGGGCGCGCACGACGTGAACGGAAGGTTAACAGTGGGCCGCCCCGAGATTGCCTCTCGCACCCGGTCCGCGGAGCTCCTCAGAGCAGCGAGGGGAAGGAGTCCACGGCGAGCGGCTCGGCGTTCTCGTCCAGATGGACGACCAGGCACTGCGCGGGCGACATCGAGGACTCGGGAAGGCCGAGGCCCTTCTGCATGTCGGGCAGCACCGGGCGGTGACCGCAGACCACCAGCGGGTGCTCGGGATCGGCCACCGCGCGTGCCCGCAGCTGCGCCATGAACTCGACGACCTGCTGGGAGTGGCCGTCCGCGCCCTCCTCGCTGAGCAGCTCGACCAGCTCCGGCTCGATGTCGAGGTGCCGGGCGAGCGGATGCACGGTCTGCCGGCAGCGTGCCGAGGGGGAGCTCACGATCGCGGTGGCGCCGAAGGCGGTGAACAGCTCGACCAGGGCCTCCGCCTGGCGATGGCCGCGTGCCGCCAGCGGGCGCTTCGGGTCGGCGTGCTTCCAGCTCTTGCGCGAGCGGGCCTTGGCATGGCGGACCAGCAGGATCGTCGCCCCGCGCGGCCGCTCGGCCAGCTCGGCGGCCACGTCGAGCAGCTCGGCCTCGTCGGGGTAGTCGAGCATCTCCCGGGCCTTCTCGAGGGTGGGCCAGGCGAGCACGTCGGCCTCGTCGTCGTGCTCGGGGTTCATCTCGCCGCGTTGTTCGCCGAGCCACCACCACACCCTCTTGTGCCCGCTGCCCACCTCGTAGGCCAGGCAGGGCAGTGGCCGGCCCAGCCGCACGTGGACGCCGGTCTCCTCCTCGACCTCGCGCACGGCCGTCGCCGGCAGGTATTCGTCGTGGTGGGGCTTGCCCTTCGGCAGCGTCCAGTCGTCGTAACCGGGCCGGTGCTCCACCAGCACCTGGCGCTGGGCACCCAGGCCGCGGAAGACCACTGCCCCCGCGGCCCGCACGTCGGGCTCCTCCTGCGCGTGCGGCGAGATCATCGGTTCGGCAGCACGCCGGGACGCTGGAAGAACAGCTTGCGCCGCTGGGGCGGTGCGCCCGGGGCTCGCCGCCTCTTGCCGGTCTGCTCGATGAGCCATTCCTGCAGGTCCCGCTTCGGGCGGCCGGTTCCGTCGGTGGTGTCCGGCGTCCAGGCACGGTCCCGGAGCTTCCAGGTGACGGTCTCGGGGTCGAAGGCCATGTCGAAGAGCTGGGCGATCTCGGCGACGTGGCGCGGGTTCGTGATGGACACGATGGCCTCGACGCGCCGGTCGAGATTGCGGTGCATGAGGTCCGCGGAACCGATCCCGACCGATGGCCGCCCGCCGTTCTCGAACCAGTAGAGCCGCGAGTGCTCCAGGAAGCGTCCGAGGATCGAGACCACGGTGATGTTCTCGCTCAGGCCGGGCACGCCGGGGCGGATGCCGCAGATGCCGCGCACCCACAGGTCGACCGGCACACCGGCCTGGCTGGCGCGGTAGAGGGCGTCGATGATGGCCTCGTCGACGATCGAGTTGACCTTGATCCGGATGCGCGCCGGGAGTCCCTTCGCGTGGTTGTCGATCTCGTGGCGGATCGCCTCGAGCAGGCCGGTGCGCACACCCTGGGGGGCGACCAGCAGCCGGCGGTAGCGCGTCTCCTGGGTCATCCCGGACAGGTGGTTGAACAGCCGGGCGACGTCCTCGGTGATGATCGGGTTGCAGGTGAGCAGCCCCATGTCCTCGTACAGGCGGGCAGTCTTGGGGTTGTAGTTCCCGGTGCCGATGTGGGCGTAGCGGCGCAGGCCCTCGGGCTCGTCGCGGACCACCAGGATGAGCTTGCAGTGCGTCTTGAGTCCCACCATCCCGTAGACCACGTGCACGCCATGACGCTCCAGCTTGCGGGCCCAGGCGATGTTGTTCTGCTCGTCGAATCGCGCCTTGATCTCCACCAGGGTGAGCACCTGCTTGCCCGCCTCGGCGGCCTCGATGAGGGCGTCGATGATGGGGGAGTCGCCGCTGGTGCGGTAGAGGGTCTGCTTGATGGCCAGCACGTGCCGGTCCGAGGCGGCCTGTTCGACGAAGCGCTGGACGCTGGTGGCGAAGGAGTCGTAGGGGTGGTGCAGCAGCACGTCCCGGTTCCGGATCGCCTTGAACAGGTCGGCCGAGCTCGAGGTCTCCACCGGCGCCAGGTCGGGATGGGTCTTGGGCAGGAAGTTGGGGTACTTCAGTGACTCCCGGTCGACGTCGGCGACGGCGAACAGGGCAGTGAGGTCCAGCGGGGAGGGCAGCTTGAAGATCTCCTTGGGGCTGACGTCCAGCTCGCCGGCGAGCAGTTCCAGCAGATCGTCCTGGATGTTGGAGTCCACCTCCAGACGCACCGGCGGACGGCCCACCTTGCGGTGCAGGAGCTCCTTCTCCAGCGCGTAGAGCAGGTTCTCGGCGTCGTCCTCCTCCACCTCGATGTCCTCGTTGCGGGTCACCCGGAAGAAGGCCCACTGGAGCACCTTCATGCCGGTGAACAGCTCGGACAGGTGGTTGACGATGATCTCCTCGAGCGGCACGAAGCGCATCTCGGCCAGCTGGACGAGTCGCTCCAGCACGCTCGGCACCTTGATCCGGGCGAACTGGCGGGTCCCGGTCTCGGGGTTGGCCAGGAGCACGGCGACGTTCAGGGACAGCCCGGAGATGTAGGGGAAGGGGTGGGAGGGATCGACGGCGAGCGGCGTGAGGACGGGGAAGATGCGCTCGGTGAACAGCACGTGCATCCGCTGCTTCTCGTCCTCGGTGAGCTGCTCCCAGTGCAGGAACTCCACGCCGTTCGCGGTGAGCTCGGGCAGGATCTGCTCCTGGAAGACCTGCGCCTGGGACTCCATCAGTTCATGGGCGCGGGCCAGGATCGCGTCGTGCAGTTCCCGGGGCATCATCCCGGTGATCGAGGGCACCGCGACCCCCGCGTCGATCCGCCGCTTGAGCCCGGCGATGCGGACCATGAAGAATTCGTCGAGGTTGGAGCTGAAGATGGCCAGGAACTTCGCCCGCTCGAGCAACGGGACGCGCAGGCTGTCGCGCGCCAGGTCGAGCACGCGATTGTTGAAGGACAGCCAGCTCAGCTCCCGTTCGCTGAACCGGTCGGCCGGGAGCTTCGGCGGCTCACCGGTGCCCTGACTCCGGTCGGCTCCGGCGTGTGGGGACGTTTCCAGCTCGCTCATCGGTTCAGCTCCTGATTGGCGTATGCGGTGTCGGTGGACACCACGGCGAAGCCGGCCTTGCGGTACATGTCGACCACCCGGGGATGCGAGGCCTCGACATACAGGTCGATCGCATCCACACCCCTGGCTCGCATCTGCACAATACCGGCATCGAGCAGGGCACGCCCTATCCCCCGGTGCTCGTGGGCGGGGTCGACGCCGATCACGTAGACCTCCCCGCGGGGCACGCCCTCGTGCGTCTCGAGCTTCGTCCAGTGGAAGCCGACCAGACGGCCGGAGGTCTCGCGGGCGACGAGCAGCCCGGCCGGGTCGAACCATTCCTGGGACATCCGCAGCCTGGCGTCGTCGGCGCTCATCGCGCCCTGTTCCGGGTGATCGGCGAAGGCGGCGTGGTTCACCGCGACGAGCCGGTCGAGATCGTCGTCGCGGTAGTGGTCGAGGGCCAGCCCGGAGGGCAGGGGAGCGTCGTGCGCGCCCTCATCGGGCATCGGCAGGCGCATCATGAGCAGGCTGCGCACCGGGTGCAGTCCCAGTCGGACGGCGAGCGCCCGGGCCCCCGGCAGGTCGCCGAAGGCCCACCAGGAGGCCTGCGCGGTCGTCCGCCCCGAGGTCTGCACGGACCGGGCGAGGCTCGTGCCGATGCCCTCGCGGCGGCGCTGCGGGTCGGCCATCAGCTGGACGGTCTGCTCGCGCGCATCCCACTGGGCGTAGCCGAGCAGCCGGTCGTCCTCGCTGACGAGCCAGTGCACGTGCCGGCCGGGGTCGGCGCCCAGGGACAGCCGTGCCGATTCGTTGAGGGGGCTCACCCCGTCGGACTGTGCGCAGCGCTCGGCGAGCCCGGTGACCTGCTCCCGCTCGGAGGGATCAAGCCGGTCGCGCGCGGGCTTCGCTGTGATGCTCATGGGCCAAGCCTAGGAGTCGGCGTGCTCCACGGCGAGTACCGAGCGGGCCGCTGCGGCCACTCAGCGCGGGGGATTGAAGCGATAGCCGACGTTGCGCACGGTGCCGATGTAGGAGTCGTACTCCGCGCCGAGTTTGGCCCGGAGCCGACGCACGTGGACGTCGACGGTGCGGGTGCCGCCGTAGTAGTCGTATCCCCAGACCTTCTTGAGCAGGTCCTCGCGGGTGAGCACCCGGCCGGGGTGGCGGACCAGGAACTTCAGGAGCTCGAATTCGGTGTAGGTCAGGTCGAGGGGGCGGCCGCTGACGGTCGCCGTGTAGGCGGCCTCGTCGATGACGATCGCGCCGCCGCTGATCGTGGTGTGCATCGAGGCGGTGAGCAGCAGACGCAGCCGGGCGTCCCATTCCGCGGGCTCCGCGCCGTCGACGACGAACTCGGAGATTCCCCAGTCCGGATTGAGGACCGACAGGCCCTGGGGCGCCGCCAGCAGGATGAGGGGCTTGTTCAGCCCGGCGGCATTGAGGAGTTGACAGGTGACGCGGGTGGCGGCCAGGTCGCCGCGGCCGTCGATGATGACGGCATCGGTCTCGGGGGCGGCCGCAACGGCCTTGTCCCCGCCCTGGACGCGGATGATCGAATGGCCCAGCAGCGCCAGTGCCGCGGGCACGGGTCTGGGATCGACGAGAGGTGAGACGAACAGTGCATCGCTCATCGCTGCCCCTCCCCGAACCCCGAAACGTGCGTGGCCCCCAGAATAGTGGTGATCGGCCTCGCGTTTCCGCGCAGGTCACCGCACGCCACCGGTGGCCTCAGCCCTCGGAGTCGAGCAGGATCGTCATCGGCCCGTCGTTGACCAGCCTGACCTCCATGTGCGCGCCGAAGCGCCCGCTCTCGACGTGGGCGCCCAGTGCCCGCAGCTGCGCGGCGTAGGCGTCGACCAGCGGCTCGCTGACCGGACCCGGCGCGGCTGCCGACCAGCTCGGGCGGCGCCCCTTGCGGGTGTCCGCGTAGAGGGTGAACTGGCTCACCACCAGGATCGGGGCGTCCAGATCGGCGGCGGACGACTCGTCCTCGAGGATGCGCAGCGTCCACGTCTTGGCGGCCAGCTTCTGCGCCGTGGCCAGGTCGTCGCCGTGCGTGACGCCCACCAGGGCGACCAGCCCGGGGCGCGGCAACGAACCCAGCGGCTCCCCGTCGGCGCTCACGTCGGCGCTGGTGGCACGTTGCAGGAGGACTCGCATGCAGGCATCGTCCCACAGCGGCCCGCCGACGCCGGCAGCGAAGTCGTCGTGGGTCCGCCGCGCGGATCGTTAAGCTTTCGGGGTGGCGATCTTCGACCTGGTGATGCTGCTCGCCGCGACCGCAGTGGTGGCCGCGGCGGCCGTCGGGCTGCTCAGCGTGGTGCTGCGCTGGCTGGCGCGGCGTGAGAACCGGCCCGGGCGGATCGAGCAGCCACGTTCGTCGAACGACAGGAGACGCCAGCATGCCCTTCGAGATTCCCGCTGATCTCAATCCCGCCCTCATGCCGCTGGCCTGGTTGATCGGGCGCTGGCAGGGCACCGGGCACGGCTCCTGGCCGGGCCGCGGCGAGTTCGAGTTCGGCCAGCAGGTCGAGTTCGCCACCAATGGTCAGCCCTATCTGCACTACATCGCGCAGACCTACACGACCGACGAGAACGGTGTGCCGCAGTCCCCGCTCGGCATGGAGACGGGCTTCTGGCGGCCCCAGTCGGACGGCTCGGTCGAGCTCGTGCTGGCCGATCCGCAGGGCTGGAGCGAGGTCTGGGCCGGCCATGTCGACGGCGCCAAGATCGAGCTGGTCACCGATGTCGTCGCCCGCACCACCACCTCCGCGCTGGACTACACCGGGGGCGAGCGGCTCTACGGGAACGTCGAGGGCGATCTGCTGTGGACCTTCGACCGCGCGACCAAGGACGTGCCGCTCCAGCCCTACATGTGGGCGCGCCTGCAGCGGAGAACGCTGTGAGCGGGGCGTCGGTCCTGGTCAGCGAGGGCCCGGACACCGGCCTGCTGTGGCATCGCGGCGAGCCCTTCGCCGAGCAGCGCGCCTTCGAGCAGGGCCGGGCCGTCATCGTCCTGGACGCGGGCGGGGTGATCGAGGTGAGCGGGCCCGAACGGCTGGAATGGCTCAACTCGCTGAGCACCGGACGCTTCCTGGCGTTGCGGGCCGGGGAGGGGATCGAGGCCCTGCTGCTCAGCCCCACCGGCCATGTCCGGCACCTGCTGCGCGCCGTCGAGGACGGCGAGCGGCTGTGGATCGGCAGCGATGCCCACGAGGCCCGGGCGGTGCACGACTACCTGCTGTCGATGCGTTTCCGGATGAAGGTGGAGGTGAGCACGCATCCCGAGCTCGGCCTCATGTGGGTCGGGGAGCAGATCCGCGAGCAGCCGGGGCTGCCGGCCCCGGTCGCACCCGAGATGGCGTCCCCCTTCGGTCCGGGCGTGCTGCGGCTGGGCGCCGTCGGCGGGCTCGACGAGGGCGACGAGCGGCTGGCCGGGGTGTGGGCCTGGGAGGCCGAGAGGATCGCCGCGGGTGTGCCGAGGATCGGGGTGGACACCGACGAGCGGACCCTGCCCAATGAGCTGGGTCTCTATGCGACCGCTCTCGACAAGGGCTGTTACTGCGGCCAGGAGACGGTCGCGAGGGTCCACAATTTGGGCCGGCCGCCACGCCGGCTGGTCCGCCTGCAGCTTGACGGGTCGACCAACGAGATCCCGCCGATCGGTGCGCAGATCCTCCACGAGGGCCGGGCCGTCGGGCGGATCGGGGCCAGTGCGATGCACCACGACGACGGGCCGATCGCGCTCGGGCTGGTCAACCGGGCCGTCCCGGTGCACGCGGAGTTCGTGGTGGACGGCATCGCCGCCGCCCAGGAGCCGCTGGTCGATCCGGAGATCGGCCTGCACCTGCGTCCCGGCGAGATGCTCGGGCGCCGCTGACACGCGGGTCCGGGCGTCCGTACGACTCGGACGCCCGGACCGGGGATCAGTTCTTGGTGTCCTTGGCCTTCGACCTGATGCGCACCTTCGCGCGGTCGCGGCCGTCGAGGATCACCTTGCGCACCCTCACGACGTCGGGGGTGACCTCCAGGCATTCGTCGGAGGCGCAGTACTCGAGGGACTGCTCGAGGCTCATCCGGCGCGCCGGGATGAGCCGTTCCAGCTCGTCGCCCGTGCTGGACCGCACATTGGTGAGGTGCTTCTCCTTGGTGGGATTGACGTCCATGTCGTCGGGGCGGGCGTTCTCGCCGACCACCATGCCCTCGTAGACCTCGTCGCCGGGCCCCACGAACAGCTCGCCACGCTCCTGCAGGTTGAACAGGGCATAGCTGGAGACCACGCCCTTGCGGTCGGCGACCAGCGAACCGGTCGGACGCGAGCGCATCTCGCCGGCCCACTTGGCGTATCCCTCGAAGACGTGGTTCATGATGCCGGTGCCCCGCGTGGAGGTGAGGAATTCGGTGCGGAAGCCGATGAGTCCACGGGAGGGGAGCACGTACTCCATCCGCACCCAGCCGGTGCCGTGGTTGACCATCTGGTCCATCGTGCCCTTGCGGGTGCCCATCATCTCGGTCACCGTGCCGAGGAATTCCTCGGGCACGTCGACGGTCAGCCGCTCGGTGGGCTCCATGAGGACGCCCTTCTCGTCGCGATGGGTGACCACCTCGGGCTTGCCGACGGTCAGCTCGAAGCTCTCGCGCCGCATCATCTCGACGAGCACCGCGAGCTGCAGCTCGCCGCGGCCCTGGACCTCCCAGGTGTCGGGGCGTTCGGTGGGCAGCACCTTGATCGAGACATTGCCGATGAGCTCGGCGTCCAGGCGGTTCTTCAGCAGCCGGGCGGTGAGGTTCTTGCCCGAGTGCCCCGACAGCGGCGAGGTGTTGATGCCGATCGTCATCGACAGCGAGGGCTCGTCGACGTGGATGAGCGGCAGCGGGCGGGGGTCCTCGGGATCGCTGATCGTCTCGCCGATCGTGATCTCCGGGATGCCGGCGATGGCGATGATGTCGCCGGGGCCGGCCGTCTCGACGCTCTTGCGGTCGAGCGCATCGGTCATCAGCAGCTCAGAGAGCTTCACGTTCTGCACCGAGCCGTCGCGCCGGCACCAGGCCACCGTCTCGCCGCGCTTGATGTTGCCCTCGATGATGCGGCACAGCGCCAGCCGGCCGAGATAGGGGGACGAGTCGAGGTTGGTGACGTGGGCCTGCAGCGGCGCACCCTCGTGGTAGGAGGGCGCCGGGATCGACTTCTCGATGACGTCGAAGAGGGGCTGGAGGTTGTCGCAGTCGGGCAGACCGCCGTTCTGCGGCTTGTTGAGCGAGGCGCGGCCGGCCTTGGCCGAACAGTAGACGATCGGGAAGTCGAGCCCGCCCTCGTCGCCCTCGTCGATCAGGTCCATGAACAGCTCGTAGGTCTCGTCGACGACCTCGTCGATCCGCGCATCGGGACGGTCGACCTTGTTGATCACCAGCACGATCGGCAGCTTCTTGTTGAGCGCCTTGCGCAGCACGAAGCGGGTCTGCGGCAGCGGGCCCTCGGAGGCGTCCACCAGCAGCAGCACACCGTCGACCATCTCCAGGCCGCGCTCGACCTCGCCGCCGAAGTCGGCGTGACCGGGGGTGTCGATGATGTTGAGGGTGAGAGTGCGCCCGTCGGTCATGGTGTGCTTGACCGCGGTGTTCTTCGCGAGGATCGTGATGCCCTTCTCGCGCTCGAGATCCATCGAGTCCATCACCCGGTTCTCCACGTCGCTGCCCGCGCGGAACGCCCCGGACTGCCACAGCATGGCGTCGACGAGCGTGGTCTTCCCGTGGTCGACGTGGGCGATGATGGCGACATTGCGCAGATCCTGACGAACAGGCATGGAACTCCGAACTGGTGTGAACGTGGGGCGACCGGGTGGGTCGGACGGTCGCGTGGGCAGACCGCATCGCGCCAATTCTATGCGTCGAGGGCTCGGCGGGCCATTTTTCAGGTCACGGGTGGATCGTCGGGCGCTGTCCCGGGTGACGGCCGACGAGCTGCCCGAGGCCGTGGGCGCGGCGCACGAGTTTCGCGCCACGGCCTGCATACCCTTGTCATGAGGCGTCCTTTCGTGTGGTCTGCCCGACCGCAGCCGTCCAGATTCCCGGCTGCCGGGCGATCCCCTTCCCATGGCGCCGACGTGCGAGCGGAGCGATCTCATGGAGTGCGACGGCGTGGGCACTGTGTCCCGGCGGGGTGATGCCCGGTGACGAGCCCCCGGCGCGCGCTGCGGAGCTCCCGGATCCCGCGCGCCGTGCTGGTACGGCGCTGGGCCCTGGTGATCGGCTGCGCGCTGGCCCTGGTGATCGGCATCGTCCTGCCGATCGCCCTGCACGCCCACCGTCCCGAAGCCCGGGCCGCCCAGGCGGCGGCCCTCGCCCAGTGCCAGCAGGAGGCGAAGTCCTACGCCGATCTGCTGGCCGGGCTCGAGCGCTCCGCCGGCGCCGGTCAGTCCGACCTGGCCGCCGGTACCGGCGAGCCCGCCACCGTCGCGGCCTACCGGGCCCTGTACGCGAGCGCCAAGGACGCCAAGCAGGGGGAGTGCGCGGCCTCCGCCTCGGCCGCCACCC
>JBAQVA010000082.1:0-31047 GCA_049297835.1 Propionibacterium sp. | reverse complement strand
GGGTGCTGATCCATGCTCCCGCACGGACCAGCACCCCTTCCGGACTGCTGTGAATACCGGTTGTCAGTCGTTCCAGCCGAACTGTGGCACGGCCTTCGCGTAGGCGGACAGGAACTCCGAAGAGGCCTCCAGAGCACTGACCTGCGAGGACTCGACCTCGGCGTCCAGACGGTGGCCGAGGGCCACCAGCTCAGGCGTCGAGCGCAGCGAGTCGATGACCGCCCCCTGGACCTGGGACCAGAGCCAGTCGACCTGCTGGTCGGCACGGCGCTTCTCCAGACCGAAGGTCTTCTCGAGCCACTCGCGGTGGTCGAGAACCGCCTTCCAGACATCGTCGAGCCCCGTGCCGGTGAGCGCACTGCAGGTGAGCACCGGAGTACGTCGACCGGTGGACTCATCGTTGATGAGCTTCATGGCGATCGACAGGTCACGCGCGGTCACCCGCGCCTCACCTGCGTTGTCGCCGTCGGCCTTGTTCACTGCGATGACGTCCGCCAGTTCCAGAATGCCGCGCTTGATGCCCTGCAACTGGTCGCCGGCCCGGGTCAACGACAGCAGCAGGAAGGTGTCGACCATTCCTGCCACCGCCACCTCGGACTGACCGACACCGACCGTCTCGACGAGGACGATGTCGTAGCCCGCGGCCTCCATGATGACCATCGCCTCCCTCGTCGCACGGGCGACGCCACCGAGGTGGCCTCCCGAGGGCGAGGGGCGGATGTAGGCATTGTCGCTCTCTGCGAGCTTGCCCATCCTGGTGCGGTCACCGAGGATCGAACCGCCGGTCCGGGAGCTCGAGGGATCGACCGCCAGCACGGCAACCTTGTGGCCCTGCTCGATGAGCCGGCACCCCATGGCGTCGATGAAGGTCGATTTCCCGGCCCCCGGAACTCCGGTGAGGCCGACACGAACGGCCTTGCCGGAGTGCGGAAGCAGGGCTGCCAGGAGCTGACGGGCCAGAGGCCGGTCGGATGGCAGCGAGGATTCCACCAGGGTGATGGCCCGTGCGATGCCGGCCCGCTGGTTGGCCAGGACCTGGTCAACCAGCGCGGGGACGTCAACGCGTCTAGGCATTGGCGACGCCTGACTGAGCTGCCTTCTCGTGCTCGAGCAGCTTCTTCAGCAGACTGACGGCCGAATCGGGGATGACGGTGCCTGGCGGGTAGATGTCCAGGGCGCCGTCGTCACGCAGCTCCTGGAAGTCCTGCTCAGGAATGACACCGCCGACGACGATGACGATGTCCGGGCGACCCATCTTGTCCAGCTCCTTGCGCAGGGCCGGGACGAGCGTCAGGTGACCGGCGGCCAGCGAGGACACGCCGACCACGTGGACATCACCCTCGACGGCCTGGCGGGCCGTCTCCTCCGGGGTCTGGAACAGCGGGCCCACGTCGACGTCGAAGCCGAGATCGGCAAAGGCGGTGGCGATGACCTTCTGGCCACGGTCGTGACCGTCCTGACCCATCTTCGCCAGCAGGATGCGGGGGCGACGGCCCTCCTGCTGCACGAACTGGTCAACGAGCTTGCGAGCTTCGTCCACGGCGGGCGAGGACCTCACTTCCTTGGCGTAGACACCGCTGATGGTGCGGATCTGGGCGGTGTAGCGACCGTAGACCTTCTCCAGCGCATCGCTCATCTCGCCGACGGACGCCATTGCGCGCCCGGCGTCGATGCACACCTTCAGCAGATTGCGATCCGGATCGGTGGGATCGGGGTTCGCAGCGGCCCAGGTGAGCTTCTCGAGAGCGGCCTGGGTGGCCTTCTCGTCGCGCTCGGCGCGCAGCTTGACCAGCTTGGCCTTCTGCTCGTTGAGCACCTGGGTGTTGTCGACCTTGCGGACCTCGAGGGGGCCTTCGTGGTCGAGACGGTACTTGTTGACACCGATCACCGGCTGACGGCCGGAGTCGATCCGGGCCTGGGTACGGGCCGCGGCCTCCTCGATGCGCATCTTCGGGATGCCGGCCTCGATGGCCTTGGCCATGCCGCCGGCCTTCTCGACCTCTTCGATGTGCTCCCAGGCCTTGCGAGCCAGGTCCAGGGTGAGCTTCTCGAGGTAGGCCGAACCACTCCACGGATCGATGACCCGCGTGGTGCCCGACTCCTGCTGCAGGAACAGCTGGGTGTTACGGGCGATCCGGGCGGAGAAATCGGTCGGCAGGGCGATGGCCTCGTCGAGCGAGTTCGTGTGCAGCGACTGCGTGTGGCCCTGGGTGGCGGCCATGGCCTCCACGCAGGTGCGGATCACGTTGTTGTACACGTCCTGGGCGGTGAGGGACCAGCCGGAGGTCTGCGAGTGGGTACGCAGGCTCATCGACTTGGGGTTCTTCGGCCCGAACTGCTTGACCAACTTGGCCCACAGCATGCGAGCGGCGCGGAGCTTGGCGACCTCCATGAAGAAGTTCGTCCCGATGGCCCAGAAGAAGGACAGCCGCGGTGCGAACTGGTCCACCTTCAGGCCGACCGACTCGCCGGCGCGGATGTAGTCGATGCCGTCGGCCAGCGTGTAGGCCATCTCGATGTCGGCGGTCGCGCCGGCCTCCTGCATGTGGTACCCGGAGATCGAGATCGAATTCCACTTCGGCATGTTCGCGCTGGTGTACGCGAAGATGTCCGAGATGATCTTCATGCTCGGCTGCGGCGGGTAGATGTAGGTGTTACGAACCATGAACTCCTTGAGGATGTCGTTCTGGATCGTCCCCGCGAGTTGTTCGGGCTTGCAACCCTGTTCCTCGGCCGTCACGACGTACAGCGCGAGAATCGGCAGCACAGCGCCGTTCATGGTCATCGACACGCTCATCCTGTCCAGCGGGATGCCCGCGAACAGCTCACGCATGTCATAGATCGAGTCGATGGCGACACCGGCCATTCCCACGTCGCCGGAGACCCGGGGGTTGTCCGAGTCGTAGCCACGGTGGGTGGGCAGGTCGAAGGCGACCGACAGGCCCTTCTGACCGGCGGCAAGATTGCGGCGGTAGAAGGCGTTGGACTCCTTGGCGGTGGAGAACCCGGCGTACTGCCGGATCGTCCAGGGCCGGAAGGCGTACATCGTGGCGTAAGGGCCGTGGACGAACGGCGGGATACCGGCGAAGGTGTCCAACCAGTCGGTGTCCTTGTAGACGTCCTCGTTGTAGAGGGTGTCCACCGGGATCAGCTCGGGCGTGGTCCACGCCTCACCGGTCTCGGCCTTGGCGGCCAGCTTCTCGAACTCCTTGGCGGCGTCCTGGGGGACTTGGGCGTCTCCCAGGGCGACAGAATCAAAACGAGGCAGAGTGCTCATTTCGCAGCTCCCATCAGATCCAACACAGTAGACAGGACGTCCACGACGTCCATGCCGAGGAACAGACGCCCGGCGAAGACCTGTTCGGCCTCGTCCGCGCCCTCACCGAGTTCCTTGTAGGCACCGGACAGGTAGACGGCCTTGGCGCCGGCTTCCTTCAGCGCCTTGGCGACCTCGAGGCCCTGGCTTGCGTAGACCTTCGCGGAGGAACACAGATCGGCGACGACTGCTCCGGACTTCTTGAAGGCCGCGACGATCTCTTCGGTCGTGCCGCCCTCGGTCTCGGTGGTGTCGAGCCCGCCGACGTGCCACACCGGTGCCGAGAAGCCCTCGCGCCCACCGAAGTCGCGTCGGGTGCCGAGGCAGGCGAGGAAGACCTTCGGGTCGTCGAGTGACTTGCTGCGATCGATCAGGGCCTCGAAGACCTCGGAATCGCGGTGCCATTCCAGGCCGCCGCGTGCAGGCGCTGCCGGGAAGGGCTTGACCTCGACGGTGCGGGCACCGAGCAGGGGGAACTCGCTGACAGCCGTGATCGGCTGCTTGCGGGTGGCCAGACGCTTGGCGCGCTCGTCGTTGTCGGCCTTGAGGGTGGCGGTCACGTGATCGCCGGCCAGGGCTGCGGACATGCCGCCCAGGGCCTCGACCTTCTGGAGCTCCTCCCAGGCTGCCTTCGCCAGGCTGCTGGTCAGCGACTCCACGTAGAAGGAGCCACCGGCCGGGTCGTTGACCCGCCCGATGTTCACCTCTTCGGACAGGACGATGCCGGTGTTGCGGGCGATGCGTCGGGCGAAGTCATCGGTGGGCAGGCCCAGAGCGCTGCAGAAGGGCAGCGTCGTGATGGCCTCCGCACCGCCGACCGAGGCGGAGAAGGTGGCGATCGAGCCGCGCAGGATGTTCACGTAGGGATCCTGACGGGTCAGCTCGCGCCAGCTCGTCACGGCCACCTGACGTGCACCGCGCTTCTCGGGGCTCACACCGAAGACCTCGCCGATGCGCGTCCAGGCGGTGCGCAGGGCGCGCAGCCGGGCGATCGTGAGGAACTGGTCGTGGGTGGCAGTGACCCGGAAGTTGATCGAGTCGAAGGCCTCGTCGGCGCTGACACCCTGGTCGAGCAGTGCCCGCACGTACTCCACGGCGGTGGCGAGCAGCCATGCCAGCTCGGCCACGTCACCAGCACCCGCATTGTGGTAGATGGTGCCGTCGACCGTGATGGCGCGCGACGTGGAGTAGCCCTCGAGGCGCTTGACCCAGGTGGACAGCTTCGACAGATCGGGAGTGGTGCCCTGGAGGGCTGCCAGACCGGTCGGGTCGATGCCGAGGTTGAGCTGGAGCTCGCTGGCCGGCTTGCCGGAGTGCTCGTAGACGCTGAGCAGGGCTTCGGCGGCGGCTTCCTGGTCGTCGCGGCTGGAGACCTCGACCTTGGTCATGTCGAGCAGCACACCCGACAGCGCACCGGCCACGTCGGCCGGCTTCACCGCGTCGGCGCCGACACGCAACCAGATCGAGGTGACGCCACGCTCGAGGTCGGTGAGAATGGCCTGACGGGTGAATTCCGCATCGGGATCCTCGTGCAGCGCACGCACGTCCCAGGCATCCATGTCACCGTTGCGCACCGTGGTGCCGCGGGTGAAGGGAGCCACGCCCGGGTAACCGAGCTTGTCGGGGGCGTCCTGGGGGCGGTACATCGGGCGGATCGCGATGCCGTCGACGGTTGTCTTGGTGAGACGCTTGAGGCACTGCTCGAAGGTGAGTTGCTTCTCCGGTGGACGGCCCCGGTTGAGGACCTTCTGCACCTCGATCTCCCACTGTTCCTCAGTCGCCGGGGGAAAATCCCCGGCGAGACTGAGCTTCTTCGGGGCGTCTGTGGCTGCGTCGGTGGCCACGATGCCCTCAGTTTCAGTCTTGCTCATGCGACTCCTGCTCCTGGAAGGGTCAAGGCGCCGCGCGCGAACTCCACGGCGCCGAACACTGGTCGACAGTCATGTCGTGGCCCGGACCACATCGGCGTACCGATATGACGGGCTCGTGAACGCCCATGCGCGGGGTCGCGTACCGCGGGCAATGACCCCGCAGCGTGTTGCGACACCCACCGTGGGCTCCCGGTGCCATGCGGCGCGGACAACGACGTGCCCCCGCGCAACGTGCCACCAGGCCTGCTGGCCGACTTCTTCATCGCGCTCCTCGGCATCTCCACATGCCTCGGACGTTGACTACCCTCCGCGGGGTGAATACGGCGACATGCGTCGCCGCAGTTGGCAGGTGTTCGGGCTCATGGGCGGGCAGGATCATTCCTGTTTTCCTCCACCACGGCTTCCCAGGTACCAGACCCAGTGCCGATACGTGATGTCGTTCCCATTCACCGCTGCGGGACAGCTCCGGAATCACACCGAATTCCCTCTCTCGACGCCCACCATGCATGGGCGTACCAACACTCCAAGAATACACAGCATGCCCTGGCAAGGGCCCGCGGCCTCCCCGTGACAGGGCACGGGAGGACGGTGCGCGCCCCGGAAATGTCGGCCTGACGGGCAGCTGTGGGAGACTTGGGCAGCGAAGGCGATGAGGAAGTCCGGTGACCAGCACTGCTGGGAGTCCGGCGCGGTCCCGCCACTGTGAGCCGGCGGTGCCGGCAAGCCAGACACTCGGCCTTCGCGAGGCGACATTGGGCGAGGCACCTGAGGAGACCAGATGGCAGACGAGCACGCGCAGACCACACGACGGTTGGTGGGAGTGGGTGTCGGCCCCGGAGATCCCGAACTGCTCACCGTCAAGGCGGTGAACCTGCTCGACTGCGCCGAAGTCATCCTGGTGCCTGCCACCGAGACCTCCGGGCACGGTCCCGGGCGGGCCGAGCGGATCGTCGAGCAGGCCTGCCCCGGCGCCGGGGAACGGGTGCAGCGCATCCCCTTCTCCATGTCGGAACGTCACGGCGTGGGGCCGAAGCGGGCCGAGAGCTGGCGGGCCAGCGTGAAGGCGGCCGTCGAGGCATTCGGCCGCGGGGCGCGCACCGTCGCCTTCGCCACCATCGGCGACCCGACCGTGTACTCCACCTTCAGCTATCTGCGGGCCGGCGTCGCCGAGGAGCTCTCCGACGTCGAGTTCGAGCTGGTCCCCGGCGTCACCGCCATGCAGGCGCTGGCCGCCGCGAGCGGCTGGCCGCTGGTCGAGGGGCGCGAGATCCTGGCCCTGGTGCCTGCCACCGTCGGCCCGGAGCGGCTGGGTGCGGTGCTCGACGTCGCCGACACGGTGACCGTCTACAAGGGCGGACGCACTCTTCCCGCGGTGCTCGCCCAGCTGCGGGAGCGCGGCCGCGGAGCGGTCATCGGCACCGATGTCTCCCTTCCGGAGCAGCAGCTGGCCACCCTTGCGGAGATGGAGGCGCAGGAGACCCTGCCCTATTTCTCAGCGGTGCTGTCGGCCCCGTCCCGTTCGGTGACCGGAGGCCGGCTGTGAGCGGGGCGGAGCGTCCGGCCGGGGCCGATGGGCTGGCACACGCCGGCGAGGTCACCACTCCCGGCGAGCTGGTCGCGGTGCCGAGCGTGCGAGAGGGTCAGGGCCGCATCGTCTTCGTGGGTGCGGGCCCGGGCGCGGCAGACCTGATCAGCGTCCGGGGAGCCCGGGTGATCGCTGCCGCGGACATCGTCATCTGGGCGTCCAGCCTGGTGAGCCCGGAGGTGATCGAGGGGCGCAGGCCTGATGCCCAGCTGATCGACTCCGCATCCGTGCCGCTCGAGGCGCTCGTGCCGGCCTTCACCCGTGCCCGCGACGAGGGACTCCTGGTGGCGCGGGTGCACACCGGGGACCCCTCGCTGTACGGCGCCATCGCCGAGCAGCGCGACGTGTGCGAACAGCTCGGCCTCGCGGTGCAGGTCGTCCCGGGCATCTCGGCCTTCTCCGCCGCGGCGGCCCGGGTGGGCGTCGAGCTCACCGTTCCCGAGGTCAGCCAGTCGCTGACCATCACCCGGCTCGAAGGCGGACGCACGCCGATGCCGGACGGGGAGACCGTGGCCTCCTTCGCCTCGCACGGCGCGACCATGGCCATCTATCTGTCGGCCGCCCGCAACAAGGCCCTCCAGGAGGCCCTGCTGGAGGGCGGTTACCCGCCCGAGACGCCCTGCATCGTCGGCTATGCGGTGAGCTGGCCCGACGAGCTGGTGCTGCGCTGCCGGCTGTCCGAGCTGTCGGCCACCATGCGTGCCCGCAAGCTGTGGAAGCACACCATCGTGCTCGTGGGCCCGGCCGTGGGTGCCGGCCCCATCGCCACCCGCAGTCACCTCTACCATCCGGGATTCCGTCACGAGTACCGCGACGCCGACCCGGGCGCCGAGAAGTCGCTCCGCGCCGCCGATGCCCCGGCCGGTGGGGCACAGACATCAGGAGACCAGCAATGATCCGCGTACACGGTTACCTCGGGCAGATCGGCGAGGCGCTGCGCGCCGATGTGGACAAGGCCGAAGTCGTCGTCGGGGGACACCGTCACCTCGAAGCGCTGGGGGTGCCGCAGCACAAGCGTCTCGAGCTGGGGCCGCTTGCCCCGGCGATCGCGGCCCTGCGCGGGCTCGGTGAGGACGAGCTCGGTGTGGTCGTCGCGAGCGGCGACCCCCTCTACTTCGGCATCGTGCGCACCCTGCGCCGCAACGGCCTGGACTGCGAGGTCGTCACCGCGCCCAGCTCCGTGCAGGCGGCCTTCGCCGCCGTCAGCCTGCCCTGGGACGACGCCCAGGTCGTCAACGCCCATTCGCGGGGCATCGAGACCGCGGTGCGGATCTCCCGTAGTCACCCGAAGGTGGCGGTGCTCACCGCACCCGGTCGCGGGATCCTCCAGCTCGCGGCGCCCCTGGCCGACACCGGCAAGTGGTTCGTGCTCGCCGAGCGGCTGGGCGAGAGCAACGAGCAGGTGCGGGTGCTGTCCGCCGCCGAGGCGTCGTCCCTGCGCGAGGAGGACGTGGGCGAGCCCCATGTCGTCCTGGTGCTCGATCACCGGCCCGACTCGCCCGAGGCCATCGGGCAGGTTCCCGAGCTGGCCGGCGATCCCTGGACGCCGGCGCCCGACGCCCCCCGGCCGGGCAGCGATGTCGCGCCCGACGGCTCGGACCGCCAGCCGATCCTCGGTCAGGTCGTCAACAGCGCCCGCGCCAGGGCCTGTGCCGACCAGATCGACGCTGCTCTGGGCATCACCTCGACGCGCTATGACGGTCCGGCGGCACGCGGACTCGTGGCGGCCTGGCAGGAGTGCGATCTGATCGTCTCGCACCTCGCCCTGGGCGCCACCACCCGGCTCATCGCGCCGTTGCTGGACAACAAGCGGACCGATCCGGGCGTGGTGGTGGTCGACGAGGGCGGCCATTTCGCCATTCCGCTGGTCGGCGGTCACGTCGGCGGCGCCAACCAGCTGGCCCGGCGCGTCGGTGAGGCCATCGGCGCCACCGCAGTGGTGTCCACCGCCACCGACAGCCTCGGCATCCCCGCGCTGGACCAGCTCGGCTGGGCCTACGAGGGGGACGTCGCCGCCGTCACCGGGGCCATCCTCGACGGCCGCCCGGTCGTCCTGGAGTCCCGGCATCCCTGGCCGCTGCCCCCGCTCCCGGACAATGTCGCGGCCTCGATCGCCGATCCGGCCGCCCGCATCCTCGTCACCGACCAGCTCGTCGACCCGGCAGCCGGGGAGCTGCCCACCGTGGTCCTGCATCCGCAGAGCCTCGTGGTGGGGATGGGCTGCAACAAGGGCACCGATGTGGACGCGCTGCGGGCCCTGCTCGACAGCACTCTCGCCCGCGAGAAGCTTGCGGTGGGCTCGGTCGCGCAGCTGGTCAGCGCCGATGTCAAGGCCGGCGAGCTCGGACTGATCCGGCTGGCCAGGCAGCTCGGGGTGCCCTACCGCACCTTCGCGCCCGAGGTGCTCGACGCCCAGCCGGCACCACATCCCTCACCTGTGGTCAAGGCCGAGGTGGGCACCGCCTCGGTGGCGGAGGCCAGCGTGCTGGCGAGCGACGCCGAGCTGGTCGTCGACAAGCAGAAGACCTCCGAGGCCACCTGTGCGGTCGGGCGGATCCCGGCCCGCGGACGCCTGCACGTCGTCGGACTGGGCCCGGGCTCGCGTGACCTGCTCAGCCCCCGCGCCGAGAAGATCCTGCGCAACGCGAACATGGTGGTGGGATACGGGCCCTATGTGCACCAGATCCGTGATCTGGTCAGCCCCCATGCCGACATCCTGGCCACCAAGATGGGCACCGAGGAGCAGCGCACCCAGGCCGCCATCGATGCCGCCCGCGAAGGGCTCGACGTCGCCTTCGTCTGCGGGGGCGACCCCGCCATCTACGCGATGGCCAGCCCGACCCTGGAGATGGGCACCGACGGCGTCGATGTCGACATCGTTCCCGGCGTCACTGCCGAACTGGCCGTCTCGGCCATCCTCGGGGCGCCGCTCGGACACGACCACGCGACGATCTCGCTGTCCGACCTGCACACCGACTGGGACGTCATCGTGCACCGGGTGAGGGCGGCGGCCCAGGGTGACTTCGTCATCACGCTGTACAACCCGCGCTCGCGCACCCGGCGTCACCACCTGCCGGACGCGCTGGCGATCATCGCCGAGTACCGCGGCCCACAGACCCCGATCGCGGCCGTGGCCCAGGCCGACCGGGCCCGTCAGGACGTGCAGATGTCGACGCTGGGCGAGTTCGAGCCCGACTCCGTCGACATGAACACCCTTGTGGTGGTGGGTTCCTCGACCACCAGGTATGTGACGAGCGGTGGGGGGCGCCGGCTCATCGTGACGCCGCGCGACTACCACTGGATGGCCGGTCACGAGCAGACCGACGAGGACACCGCGCTGCCGGACCAGCAGCATTCGACACGGCAGGAGAACAGCAATGCCTGAGCAGACAAGACCACTGATCGTGGCGGCGCACGGCACCCGGGACGCCGAAGGGCTGGCGCAGTGCCGTGAGCTGGTCGACAAGGTGGCGGCCCTGCTGTCCGACGTCCGGGTGCGGGTCGGCTTCGTCGAGATCGTCGAGCCCGACATCGCCACCGCGCTGCGCGACGCCCTGGAGGAGGCACCCGAGGTGCCCCAGGGCGAGGCTTCGGCGGTCGTCGTGCCGCTTCTGCTCAACACCGGGGGCCACATCCGCCGCGACATCCCGGGTGCGGTGGAGGAGGGCCGGGGCGATCGCCGGGTCGTCTATGCCGGGCCGCTGCTGCCCGATCCGAGGGTGCGCACCGTGCTGGAACGCCGGATCGCACAGGCCCTCGAGCCGGCCAACGGGCCGGCCTGGCGGGCGGACGACACCACTGTCGTACTGGTGGGCAGGGGAGCGCTGGACACCGACGCCAACTCGAACCACTACCGGCTGAGCCGTCAGATCTGGGAGGAGGTCGGGCTGGCGCAGGTCTTCCCGAGCTTCATCCAGGTGGTCCGCCCGAGTGTGCCGGAGAGCCTCACGGCCGCCGCGGCCAGCGGTGCCGCGCGGATTGTCGTCGCGCCCAATTTCCTGTTCGCGGGCCGGCTGCGCACCTGGCTGCATGACCAGGTGGCGGCCTGGTGCGAGTCGCATGCCGGCGTCGAGGTGCGCATCGCGGAGGTGCTCGGCCCGACCGACGAGATCGCGGACATCATCGCCGATCGCTATCGCGAGCAGCTGGGTACCGCCGGTGAGGGCCAGGGTGCCCCGGTCTACCTGTCGGGGCTGCGCCTGCAGGGGCGTGAGGTCCTCGTCGTGGGCGCCGGGCACATCGCCGAGCGACGGCTGCCCAAGCTGCTGGAGGCCGGTGCCCGGGTGCGGGTGGTGGCTCCCAATGCGGGGATCGGCGTCGAGCGGATGGCCAAGCAAGGTCTGGTGGAGTGGCAGCAGCGCCGGGCCTCCCCCGAGGACGTCGACGGGGCATGGTTCGTGCTCGCGGCCGCCAACGATCCTCAGGTGAACGAGCGCATCGCCGACGCCGCGGAGGCCAGGCACATCTTCTGCGTGCGCGCCGACAAGGCGATCGGGGGCACCGCCTTCACCCCCGCGACCGAGCAGGCCGGCGGGCTGACTGTCGCGGTGGTCGGGGACAGGGATCCTCGTCGCAGCGTGCGGGTGCGCAACGAGCTGCTACGGCTCCTGCAGAGTTGAGTGGACGGAACTCGTCGGCCGGCGGCCAGCAGGATCGCCGGCCCACGGCATCGCCCTGTCCGGATGGCTGAGCGGTCGGTATTCGTCGGCCGGGGTCGGCGGGGGTTGAGCTGTCCGGGGCCTTGCGTCACGACTCCTGTCGGGCCGCTGCACTCCTGTCGGGCCGCGGCGAGCTGGCGCCGGTGTGACGGCTCCTGCGTCCCGGCTGCTGCGGAGCCGATGGGCTCAGATGTGCTCGTTGGTGAGTTCGGCGCGCGAGGCGATGGCATTGACGGCGGCCACTGTGATCGCCGATCCGCCGCGGCGGCCGAGCAGGGTGAGATGGTCCAGACCGAGGTCGTCGTCCACGAGGGCCTGCTTGCTCTCGGCGGCACCCACGAAACCGACCGGGATGCCGATCACGCCGGCCGGACGCGCGCCGCTGGCGTGGGCCACCTCGAGCAGCCGCAGCAGCGCGGTGGGCGCATTGCCGATGGCGACGACCGCCCCGTCGAGCAGGCCCTCCTGGGCCCACAGATCGACGGCGGCACAGGTCTTGGTCACGCCCTTCTGCGCTGCGAGTTCGGCGAGCCGGGGCTCCTTGATGTGACAGATCACCTCGTTGTCGGCGGGCAACCGTGAGCGGATGATGCCGGTCGCGGTCATCGAGGAGTCGCACAGGATCGGTGCACCGGCGACCAGCGCCTGCTGACAGGCATGGACGACCGTGTCGGTGTAGGCGATGTCCGCGGCGATCCCCGGGTCGGCGGCGGCATGGATCATCCGTACGACGACCGGCTCCACGTCGGCGGGGAAGCGGTCGAGCTCGGACTCCTCGCGGATGATGCGGAAGGATTCCCGGTAGATGTCCGATCCGTTGTTCAGGTAGTCGGCCATGCGCGTCCCGTCGTCGATGTCTCGGTGCCGTGCTCCGTCGCCGGAGCCGCGGCCTGTCTGGTCCATGTCCACACCGTGATCGTGCGTGCCGGCTGCCAACCGTGCAGGGGCCCGATCCGGTCGGCGGTCTCCACGCCGATCCGGGTGAGCTCGCCGCCCCCGCTCATGTGCAGCCGTCCCAGGGCGATCTCCGCCTCGATGGTGACCGCGCTGGCGACGAGCCGTCCGCCGACGGGCAGCAGTTCGGTGCAACGCTGCGCCAGCGCCTCGCTCAGTCCGCCGCCGATGAAGACGGCATCAGGGCGGGGCAGCGTTTCCACTGCCTCGTCAACCTTCGCCTCGACGATTTCGAGCTGGCCCGGCAGGGTGAGGTGCTCGGCGTTGAGGCGCGCCCGGGCGGCCCTGGCGGGCTTGGACTCGACCCCTGTTGCACGGCAGGAGGGATCGGTGCGGCACCACTCGATGCCCACCGATCCGGCGCCTGCGCCGAGGTCCCACAGCAGCTGACCCGGGAGCGGTCGCAGCGAGCCGAGGATCATTGCGCGGACGGCATGCTTGGTGATGAGCCCGTCGTGTTCGTAGTGCGCCTCGTCCAGGCCCGGCGTCCGGCCGAGAAGGCTCGCGCTGGGATCACAGGTCACGCCTGTCAGCCTATCGAGTCGGCCAGGATGGCCCGAATCCATTCGGCGGCGCGTTCGGCGCTGCCGAGGGTCGGTACGCCTGCGGGTTCGGGGGGCCGCTCCACGACGATGACGTGTGCCCCGATCTCGTCGGCCACGACGAGTTTGGGATCGGGCCGGGCGCCGCCGGAGTCCTTGGTCACGAGGCTGGCGATCCGGTGGCCGGGAGAATCCATCAGCTCGCGTTCGCCGTCGAGGGTGTAGGGGCCGTGGGTCCTCAGCAGCCGCCAGTGGGGCGGGAGCCGCTGCTGCGGGGCATCGATCACCCGGTGCGTGACATCTCGGTCTCCCAACGCGAGGTAGTGCTCGGTCGCCTGGCGACCGACGGTGAGCAGCACCGGGTCGGGCAGGTCGTCCAGGGCCCGGACCGCCGCGTCGTGGTCGCTGACCCAGGTCCAGCGAGTCGAGGCGTCGAGCGCGTGCCAGCTCGGGCGGACGAGCCGGGCGAGTGGGGTGCCGGTGGCCCGGCAGGCCAGCGCCGCGTGACCGGACATCGTGGCAGCGAAACTGTGCACCGCGTTCACCACGCAGCGCGGTCGGTGCTCGTCGAGCCATGTCTCCAGTCCCTCGGCGCCCCCGAAACCACCGACTCGGACATCACCGGGCAGTGCCCGTGGGCTCCGGGTGCGTCCCGCCAGCGAGGTGGTCACGTCAAGACCTGCTCCGACGAGCTGTGCTGCCAGTGTCCGGGCCAGCGAGCTGCCGCCGAGGATGAGCACGTCCATGGGCTCAGTCAACCCGCTGCACTGGGGCGCGGCAAGCCCATTTGGTGGTGGGGGCGGCTTCGGGCGGTGCTGGGTGGTGAGGCGGTGCTGGGTGGTGAGGCGGTGCTGGGTGGTGAGGCGGTGCGGGGTGCTGATGGACGTCGATGTGCCCGTGAGTACGCCGGAGGATTGAGGTGCATCGACCGGGTGGACGCCTGGAGGCGGGAGGATCGATGTCCATCAGCCGGCTGGACGCCTGGATGCCGCGGGATCAGCGTTCTCGGGTGGTGAGGCGGTGCTGGGTGCTGATGGACGTCGATGTACCGGTGGGTACGCCGGAGGATTGAGGTCTATCGACCGGGTGGACGCCTGGAGGCGGGAGGTTCGATGTCCATCGACCGGCTGGACGCCTGGAGGCGGGAGGATCGATGTCCATGATCCGGCTGAACACCTGGACGCCTGAATGCCTCGCCATCGAGGTCCCTCAACCGCCGAAACCGCCGGTCGCCCGGACCCAGCAGAGACAGCGCGTCCTCGCGCGCGTACCGGAGAAGGGACTCGAACCCTCACGCCTTTCGGCACAGGATCCTAAGTCCTGCGTGTCTACCAATTCCACCACTCCGGCAGGCCCGATCAGTCTAGCCAGCGACGCTCGATTGTCGGACGTCCGGAAACCGCCTCCCACCGGCGCCCGGGGACACCGGCGGGAGGCAGTTCGCGGCGGGAATCAGCGCACTCCGTCGGCCAGCTTGTGGTAGACGGCGTTGTTGCACAGGGTCTGGGCGAAGTCCCGGGCCGTTGTCGACGAGTCGATGACCGCCAGTTCCATCCGGGCGATCTGGGCCAGCGCCTCGAAGTGCTCCAGTCCGGCAGCGGTGCTCATCACGGTGTGATGCGCGGCGCCGGCGGTCAGCCAGCAGGTGGCCGAGGTCTCCAGATCGGGTTCGGGACGCCACACGGCGCTCGCCACCGGTAGCTTCGGCAGCGGCTCGTCCGGCCCCACGATCTCCACGACATTGGCCGTCAGACGAAGCCGGTCGCGCATGTCGCTGAGTGCCACGACGACTGCCGGGCCGGTGTCGGCGTCGAAGACCAGCCGGACCGGGTCCTCCCGGCCGCCGATGCCCAGCGGGTGGATCTCCAGCCGGGGCCGGGCGGCGGTGAGACTGGGGCACACCTCCAGCATGTGGGCGCCGAGGATCTTCTCCTTGCCGGGCGTCAGCTCGTAGGTGTAGTCCTCCATGAGCGAGGCGCCGCCGGGCAGCCCGTGGCCCATCACCTTGGCCAGTCGCACCAGGATGGCTGTCTTCCAGTCCCCTTCGGCGCCGAACCCGTAGCCGTCGCCGGTCAGCCGCTGGACGGCCAGCCCGGGAAGCTGACGCAGGGCGCCGAGATCCTCGAAGTTCGTCGTGAAGGCGCCGAAGTCGCCGGCCTCCAGGAAGTCGCGCAGCGCCAGCTCCTGGCGTGCGCCGTAGCGCAGCGAGTCGTGTCGGTCGGCACCGGGCCGCAGCTCCGGCACCACGTCGTAGCGCTCTAGGTATTCGTCGATGAGCGGGTCGATCCGCGTCTCGTCCACGGCGGCGATGGCGTCGGCGAGCTCGTTGATGGGCCAGGTGTTCGTCGAGACGCCGAGTGCGTGCTCCACTTCGGTCTTGTCGCCCTCGGTGACCGCGACATTGCGCATGTTGTCCCCGAAGCGACAGACCCGCAGGTGGTGCAGGTCGCTCCAACCGACGGCGGCGCGCGCCCAGACGCCCACCTTGTGGCGTACCGGTGACTGGCTGGCATGGCCCACGACGATGGCCCGGGGCACGTCGAGGCGCGAGACGATGTAACCGAACTCCCGGTCGCCGTGAGCCGCCTGGTTCAGGTTCATGAAGTCCATGTCGATGGTCGACCAGGGCAGCGCGACGTTCGCCTGGGTGTGCAACTGCAGCAGCGGCTTGGACAGCTCGTCGAGGCCGAGGATCCACATCTTGGCCGGGCTGAAGGTGTGCATCCAGGCGATGACGCCGACGCAGGAGTCGTCCGCATTGGCCTCGAGGAAGGCCCGGCGGATCGAGTCCCGCTCCTTGAGGACGGGCTTCCAGACGATCGGGACGGGTATCTCGTCGGAGGCGTCGAGCAGGCCTGCGACCTGCTGCGACTGCTCGGCCACCTGGTCGAGCACCTCCGGCCCGTAGAGATCCTGGGAGCCGGTCAGGAACCAGATCGTTGCGCCTTCGTAGGGGTTCTTCACAGTTGTCTCCTTGTTCGCGGACGAGCGTCAGTGCTGCCCGTAGACGTGCTGGTAGCGATCGTTGAGCCGGGCGACGGCGTCCGGGTCGAGCGGAACGGGTGTGCCGGCCTGGTAGGCCAGGTGGACGGTGCGGGCGACCTCCTCGCACATCACGGCGGCCTTGACCGCCGCCTCGGCATCGGCGCCGATGGTGAAGGGGCCGTGGTTGGCCATCAGGACGGCATGGCTGGGGGAGTCCTGGAGGGTCTCGACGATGCCGCGTCCGATGGAGTCGTCGCCGATGAGCGCGAAGGGGCCGACCGGGATGTCGCCGCCGAACTCGTCGGCCATCATGGTGAGCACGCACGGGATGGGCTTGCGCAGGGCCGCCCAGGCGGTCGCGTAGCTGGAATGGGTGTGCACGACGCCGCCGACCTCATCCATGTGCGCATAGACGTAGGCGTGCGCCGCGGTGTCGGACGAGGGGCTCAGCGAGTCGTCGCTGCCGTCGACGATCTTCTTTCCGTCGAGGGTGCAGACCACCATCTTCTCGGGGCCGAGCTGGTCGTAGCGCACGCCCGAGGGCTTGATGACCAGCAGGTCCTGGCCGATCTGCTCGGCGCAGCGCACCCGCTGGGAGACATTGCCGGCCGTCCACACGACCACACCCCAGCGAGGCAGCTCGGCGTGCAGATCGCTCACCACGCGCCGGGTCCGGGCGACATCTTCCCGGACGGCCTCGGGCAGCTCGGCGAGAACGAGTTCGGACATCGAATCTCCTTGCGTCAAATCAGCTGGTGGTCACCGTTCGCGGCGCGCCGGGGGTTGCTTCCGACCGGATTCCGGGCGCCAGGAACAGACATGAGATGCAGACTTTCCTAGTCTGCCCACTCGTGGATGTGAACGCTCACATCCACGTCCATTCTGCGGTCTCGAAGGGATTCAGTCAATGCCCACGGCGATGGTCCGATCCCGGATTCCCGCGGATCCGACGGCATCGGGGGAGCTCGCGGGATCGTTGTCAGCGGGTCAGCGGGTCAGCGGGTCACCCGGGGTGCGCTGGACGCGCGCGGCACCAGCTGCGGCTGCAGAATGATCGGGCTCGGCCGGTGCCCACCGAGAAGGACGCCGAGCTGTTCCACGGCGGCGCGGCCGAGCGCCGCGAAGGGCTGGCGCACCGAGGTCAGTGGCGGGCGGAACTGGTCGGCACCGTCCACGTCGTCGAATCCCACCACGGCCAGGTCCTGGGGGATGTCCATGCCGGTCTCGGCCGCGGCCCGGATGACGCCCAGGGCGACCATGTCGTTCGCCGCGAAGACCGCATCGGGCCGGGCCCCGGAGTCGAACAGCGCGGTCATCGCCCGGTAGCCGTCGACCGCTCGCCAGCCGGCCGGCTGCACGACCGCCTTGAGGCCGGCTGCGGCGAGCTCGTCCCGCCAGCCCTCCTCGCGGCGGGCCGCGTCGAACCAGTCCGTGGGCCCGGCCAGGTGTGCGATGTGACGGCGCCCGGAGTCGATGAGGTGGCGGGTGGCCTGTCGCGCCGCGCCGTATTGGTCCACGACCACTCGGGCGGCCGCCTCGCACTCGCCGTCGGCGGAGACGAGGCAGACCGGGAGTTGGGCCGAGAGCGTCTGGGCGACCGCCAGCGTGGGGGCATCGTGGGCGACGACGATGGCGCCCTCGACACCCAGGTCGAGGAACTGCTCGACGGTGCGTCCCAGATCTGCGGTGTTGGTGAGGACCCCGGCGGTGGTGACGAAGCCCATCGCGCGGGCGCCGGTCTCGATGGCCACCAGCGACTGCGTGGGCCCGAACCAGGGCCCCATCTCGCTGAGCACTCCGATGAGACGGGCGTGGCGTCCGGCCAGCGCCCGGGCAGCGAGATTGCGGCGGTAGTGCAACTTGTCGATGGCCTGTTCGACCCGCTCCCGGGTCTGGGGCGAGACGCTGGCGGGGCTGTTGAGCACCCGAGAGACGGTCTGGTGGGAGACGCCGGCGAGGGCGGCGACATCGGTCATCGAGGCTCGCCGGACGGCCTGTTCGCTCACGTGCGGGGCTCTGCTCAGCGCCTGGCTGGGGTGGCGATGCCGAGTTCGCGGCGCAGCTTCGCGACGTGCCCGGTGGCCCGGACGTTGTAGCGGGCCTCCCTGACGGTGCCGCGGCCGTTCTCGTCGACGTCGATGATGAAGGTCGAGCGGATCAGGCCCTCGAGCTCCTTGCCGTAGAGCACCTTGGTGCCCCACACGCCGTAGGCGCTGATGGCCTCGTGGTCGGGATCGGCGAGCAGCTTCAGGCGCAGATGCTTCTTGGCGATGAACTTCTGCAGTTTCTCGACGGTGTCGGGGGAGATGCCGATGATCTCGAAGCCGGCCTCCTCGAACTCGTCGAGGGCGGCGGAGAAGTCGACCGCCTGGACCGTGCATCCCGGCGTCATGGCAGCCGGGTAGAAGTAGACGATGACGGTCTGGGAGGGGTAGTCGGCCAGCCGGACGATCGCGCCGCTGGCGTCCGACAATGCGAATTGGGGTGCGACGCTGCCGGGGGACAACTGAGTCATGTGCACAGAGTAGGCCATGGGGACGCCGGCGCCCGTTGCGCGGTGGACCGCTCCCGGGGTGTGGGGCGGGGCCGGCGAGGGCCAGGAGGACGATGGTTCGGGAGGGCGCGTCGGTGACTCACCCCTGACCGGAGGGGTCACCAGGAGGAATAGGCTGGGCGCACCGATCCGACGTCATCGCAGCGCGGGCTCCTCGCCGGTGACGATCGTCAGCGACTGGAGGATTTCGTGGCCAAGAATGACTCAGACATCGACCGTCTCCGCGCGCGCATCGCGTCCAATCGGGACCTGCTCAGCGCCAGCGTCGAGGGACTCGTCTCCGAGGTCCATCCGACCGCTCTGAAGAACCGCGCGGTGACGACGGTCAAGGAGCGGATCGAGGACACCAAGGAGAAGGTCAAGGCGACCGTCATCGACGAGAGCGGGCCGCGCTGGGACCGGATCGGGACCGGCGTGCTGGCTGTCGTGGGAGTCGTGCTGGTGGTGGCCTCGGTTCGTGGCCTGGGGCGTGCCGTCGGCTCCTGGCGCACCCGTGGCTGACCAGACGGACGTCACTGCGCCCCCGGCAGGGGACGCCGCACCACCGCCCATCCGCATGCTGCACGAGCGTGTCCTCGTGTCGATGGAGGAGGACAAGGGCGATCGCCGCAGCGAAGGCGGCATCCTCATCCCGTCCACCGTCCAGATCGCGCATCGGCTGGCCTGGGGGCGCGTGGTCGCCATGGGTCCGAGCGTGCGCTCTGTCGCGGTGGGGGACCGGGTGCTGTTCGATCCGGCGGACCGCGCCGAGGTCGAGGTGCGTGCCAGGAGCTACGTCCTGTTGCGCGAGAGGGATCTGCATGCCGTGGCCGACGAGCACCTCGCCGAGGGATCGGCCGGGCTGTACCTGTGAGCCTGGCGGAGGCCACGATTTGGCCAACAGGTGCTGCGGGTCTATAGTTCTTTGACGCACGCGCTGCTAGCTCAACTGGCAGAGCAGCTGACTCTTAATCAGCGGGTTCAGGGTTCGAGTCCCTGGCGGCGCACTGCGAAGCAGGTGGTCAGAGCCGCTTCCGGAATTCCGGAAGCGGCTCTTCTGCGTCACCGGCTCTTCTGTCTCACTTCAGCTTCACGAAGAACTCGTCGCTGGAGAATCCGGGTGTGACCCGGAGCAGCCCGTTGTCGCCGGTCGGCACCTGCAGGACGGTGTTGCCCGAGGCCTTCGCCCCGGTGTACAGCTCCTGGCTGGCCAGGTTGGGGTCCGGGGGGACGACGGTCTTGACATAGGGGTCGATGACGTTCCCGGAGGCGGTCACGTAGTCGATCTGGACATCACTGGTGTAGCCCTTGTCGGACCCGTTGTAGGTGACGGTGGCGGTGACCAGCGCGTAATTGGTTCCGGCGTCGGGCTTGTCGTTGAACTGGTTGGCGGCCAGCACCGCGTCGGTGGCGTTGAGGTTCACCGAGTCGATCGTGACCGTGTAGTCGTCGCCCTGGATCGGGGAGCCGATCGCCGCGGGGTTGCTGCGGCTGCCCGGCTGGTTGGACGACGAGGCGGAGCGTGAGCCCTTCGTCGACGTGGCGGATGTCGACTGCACGCCGGAGCTGCTGGTGCCGCCGAAGGCGTCGTTGAAGGAGTTCCCCACGACGGTGAAGAAGACAATGACCCCGACGATGGTGCCCACGACCGAGACGATCAGTGCGGTCACCGCCAGGCCCTTTCCCTGGCCCTTCCTGAACAGCGCGACGATGGAAAGGATGAATGAGATGGGTAGCGCCACCCAGCCGATGACGAGGGCGCCGGGAATGCACGCAAAGACGAAGCCCACGACGGCGAGCGCCAAGGCGATGATGCCGAGGACATTCCGCTGTTTCGGTTCACTCGGCGCGCCGGGCAGGTATGTCCCATATGTTCCGGGGGCCTGGCCGTAATTCCCGGGCGTCTGGCCGTATGTGCCAGGGGTTTGGTCGTACGATCCGGGTGCTTGGGCGTAATTCCCGGATGCCTGGTCGTAGGTCCCGGGAGCTTGCCCGTAATTCCCGGATGCCTGGTCGGATGACTGGGGCGTCTGGCCGTAATTCCCGGGCGTCTGGCCGTAATTCCCGGGCGTCTGGCCGTAGGCCCCAGGGTTCTGGTCGGATGACTCGGGTGCCTGGTCGGATGGCTCGGGCTGCCCTGGCGCCGGCGACTGGAATTGTGAGGAGAACGTGGTGTCGGTCCATGACTGACCGTCCCAGTACTTCTGTTGCCCGGAGCCGTCGTCGTAGTAGCCGGGTGGGGGTGGAACCTGGTTGTCGCTCATCTGTGCGGTATTCCTTCAACTTGTCCGTCAACTGTCCGTAACAAGGCCTGATCCTAGTGACGGGAATGCCCGCACCGGACGAACAAGGAGAGTCGCTGGCTTCACGCCGCGGAGGAGGAGCTACCGTTCAGTGCCTGGCTCCGAGCCATCTGGTGTCCTCGGCGAGGTTCTTCGAATGGCGGGCCACCGTGATCCGCTGCTCGCGGAGCACCCGCAATTCCTCGTTGAGTTGTGCATCGGGCAGTTCGCCGAGCTGCTGGTCCAGTGCCAGCTCGAGCAACCAGTCGGCCAGTTGTGGATTTCGGGCGAGATTGGGGCCGTGCGGATAGGTGCACACCACATGACCCTGGACCGCTCCCTCCGTGCCGTCACCGCAGTTGCCGACGCCCAGCTCGATGCGGGCCAGGGGCTGTGCGGCCGGGCCGAGGGTCGTGTACCCGCCGTGATTCTCGAATCCGCTGAGCACGACATCGGTGCCGTCGCTGCGCGTCCAGTGCGAGAGCACCTCGCCGACTGCCCGCACCGGGCCGCGGGTGGTCGTCGCGTCGACCAGCCCGAGCCCCTCGATGACCTCGTCCTGGTCGCCGACCGTGAAGCTGTTCCCGACGATCTGGTAGCCCGCGCAGACCGCGAAGAGCACGGCGCCGTCGTCGAGGGCGCGGAAGATGCCGCCGTCGCTGCGCATCTCGTTGACGGCCGCGACCTGAGCCAGGTCCTCCCCGCCGCCGAGCAGGTAGACGGCGCCGTCGGTGGGCACGGGGAAACCGGGTTCCACCATGACCAGCTCGGCGTCGATCCCGCGCCGCTTGAGCCGCTGGGTCAGCACCATGGCATTGCCACGGTCGCCGTAGATGCCCAGCAGGCTCTGGTAGACGACGACGATCTTGACCGGATTGTGGCTCACCATGTGACGCCGCCCATCTTGCAGAGGTTGAGGAATGCCGTGTACGTGGCCAGCACGTCGACAGGAGTGTCGTAGTGGGCGTGCAGGGCCTCGGTCAGCGAGGGCACGATGCTGTGCTCGACCCCCGCGTAGGACAGCCGCACCGCGAGGTCCTGCGCCCGCGGCCCGGTGCACACGACATGACGCCCGGCAAGCTGCTCGTAGTCGACATCCCACAGCCAGCTGACATCGGTGCCGTCGGCGATGGCCGAATCGATCGCCAGGATCACCGGGTCCGAGCTCATCACAAGCAGCGATTCCGCCCAGCCGGCCGGATTCTTGGCGAGCAGCAGGCGCGCGGTGGTGTCACCGAAATGACCGGTGGAGAAGCGGCCGGCCGGTGCCGTGACACCCGACATCGCGGTGATGGCCGTCGTCGGGTCCACGCCCATGACCACCGCGGCAGCGATCGCACAGGTGGCGTTCCCGCGGTTGAAGCGCCCCGGGACCGACAGCCGCAGGGGCCAGCTCGTGCCGTCCGGGCCGGTGACCTGCTCCTCGTCGACCGTGTAGTCGGGGGCGTGCTGGGCCATCCCGCAGCCGGGACACGACCAGCCCTCGTCGGTGTCGTAGCGCAGCACCGTGCCGCAGGCGGGGCACAGGGCGGCGTCCTGCGTCCAGCCGATTCCCATGTCCACCCAGATCGTGTGTCGCCCGGCTTCGGCTGCCCAGCTGACCAGCGGGTCGTGCAGATTCGCGACGACCACCGGGCCCTCGTCGCCGGCCGCCTGCAGCGCATCGCGCCACTTCTTGCCCAACGCCTTGATCTCGTGGTGACGGTCGAGCTGGTCGCGGCTGAAGTTCAGCATGACGAGCACCTCGGGGTGGCCGAGCCGCACCATGTCGGGGACGACCTGCTCGTCGGTCTCCAGCACCGCGATGGGTGCACGCATGCTCTGTGACAGGGCGGAGGCGATACCCTCGCGCAGGTTCGCGCCGTCGGCGTTCGTCACGACCTCGTCGGGATCCCTGACGCTGGCGCGCAGCGCTGCGGTGAGGAAGTGGGTGGTGGTCGTCTTGCCGTTGGTCCCCGAGATCGCCGCGATGCGACGGCCGGCGACGAGCTCGGCGAACGCCCCGGGGTAGAGCTTGGTGAGCACCTGGCCCCGGATCGAGGCCCCGCTGCCGCGGCCGGCCGTTCGCGATGCCCAGGCGGCCAGGTTCCCTGCTCCGATCGCGACCGAGCGCCACGCCCGGTGCGGAAGATCGGGACTGATGGGACGTCCGCGCTTCAACTGCGCGGTGGGGATCGCGGCCATGTGCCCATTGTGGCAGCAGCCACTGACGGTGCCGGGTCGGCGACCCGCGGCGGACCGGCGCGTCGTCCGTGCCGGCCGGTTCGCCGGCGCTGCCTCGCCGTCAGGCCGGGCGGGTGGAGCACGACAGTGCGGTTGTCGAGGTGACTGTGCCGACGGAACTCACGGCGCGCTGTGAGAGCATCGCACTGTCCGGCTGCGGGCATGAGAATCTTGGGATGTCCCCGGAGTGTCCGTGTGGACGAGGCGAGGGGCGACAGTGAGCGAAGCGGATCGATCGACGGACTGGCCTGACCAGACCTTGTTGGGTGCCGCCGGTTCCACCGAATCCGTGCAGCTCGCGCTCATAGACAAGGCAGGAAAACTGACCCTGACCATCAATGGGCACAAATCGGTCCGTCCTGCCGAGGGACTGGTGGCGGCCACCCGGCTGGCCATCGCCGAGGTCAGCGCCGCAGCCCGCCAGGAGGGCAGGCAGTACCATCTGCTGGTGGTGAGCCCCCAAGGTCAGAAGCATTACCGAATCGACGGAAGTGATCGAGACATGGAACTCGCGCCCGCGCCGGAGCCTGCTCAGCCACGCCGTTCCCGTGCAACCCAGACGTCCGACGAGCCTGTCGGGGGACAGGGCGCGGAGCCGAAGCCGGCCCGCCGCTCCTTCCTCGTCCAGGACGAGATCGACCAGCCGGCCCAGCAGGGCTGGCGGGGCAGCATGAATCGCACGCTCGGCACCCACCTGGCCCCTGGCGGTGAGGAGCGCGATGAGCGCGCCGACGTCCGGGCTGTGAGCCAGCACTGGGAGGGCCCGCGGACCATCGCGATCGTCAACGGCAAGGGCGGCGCCGGCAAGACGCCGACCACCGTGCTGCTCTCGGCGGTCTTCGCCCGCTACGGCGGTTCCGGGGTGCTGGCCTGGGACAACAACCAGACCCGCGGCACTCTCGGCTGGCGCACCGAACAGGGCCCCCACGAGGCCACCCTGCTCGACCTGTTGCCCGAGATCGACGACCTGCTCAGCCCGGACGCGCAGTCGGCCGATCTCGAACGATTCGTGCATCACCAGATCCGTGACCGCTTCGACGTCCTGCGCAGCAAGCCGATGGCGCTCGCCCAGGAGCAGCGCGTCGGGCCCGGTGATGTCGACGCCATCCACACCGTGGCGACGAAGTACTACCGGATGGTCTTCATCGACTCCGGCAACGACGAGTCCGACCCGATGTGGCGCAGGATGATCGACCACGCGGACCAGATCGTCGTCGTGACGAGCACCCGTGACGACCACGCGGAGGCGGGCGCCCTGCTCCTCGAGGCACTGGCCACACGTGATCCGCACGCGGCCGGCCTGGCGAAGCAGGCCGTCACCATCGTCACGCAGGCCGACAGCAAGGCCACCACCCGCGACATCCACCGGATCGTGGACGGATTCAAGTCGCTCGCCCGTGAGGTCGTGACGATCCCCTACGATCAGGCGATGGTCGGGGGAGTCCTGCGTTACGACTCCCTGGCTGCCCAGACGCAGCGCGCCTGGCTGGCGGCCGGTGCCGCGGTGGCGCGCGGGCTCTGAGTCCATCGTCGGGGGAGCCACTCCTCGAGCACCTCACCCTGGAGGGCGCATGAGTCTGGAGGGCGCATGACCTCGAACTCGGCTGCGCGGGTGTTCGCGCACGTCACCTCGGCCGTCTTCCACCCGGCGCTCACCGTTCCGGTGGGCCTGTTCCTCATCGGCTTCATGGTGGGTGGCGCCAGATGGGCCGCCGCGAGCCTGCTGTTCGGGGTCCTGCCGCCGGTGCTGCTGGTGGCTGTGCTGCGGCTGGCCGGGGTCATCGAATCGGTCAATGTGCCCAGTCGCGGGCAGCGCATCGTGCTGCTCCTCGTCATCATCGGCATGGAGATCGCCGCCGGACTGGCCTACTGGCGTCTTGGCGCCCCTCGCGGCTTGGTCGAGGCCCAGCTGGCCATGACGGCCGGGCTGGGTGCGCTGATGCTCGGCACCTTCTGGACGAAGGTCTCGGCACACGCAGGTCTGCTCGGCGTCATGGTGGCCACGCTCGCCGTCGAGGGCGGCCCGGGTTTCCTGCCGCTGCTGGTGCTCGTGCCGGTCGTCGCGATCGCACGGGTGCTCATCGATGCGCACACCCCCAGACAGGCCGTCTACGGAGCGATCGTCCCGCCGCTGGTCACGCTGTTCGTGGGCCTGCTGGTCTGACTACGACTTGCCCCAGCGGGGGCGCTGCCGCGCTCCGAGATGCGTTCTTGCTTTCATTTTGGAAGCGAATTACACTCACTTTTTGTGAGTAACGAGAGCACGGGGAGTCGCGGTTCGGGCTCGGACGCGGGCGGCGGACGGGCCGATCCCGTCGCGGCGCACGACGACGAACTCTGCCCGGCGTTCCTGTCCGCGATGGCGCTGCTCGGCAAGCGCTGGAACGGGCTCATCATCCAGTCGATCGGGGACCGCCAGCTGCGCTACGGCGACATCAGGAATGTCGTCGGCGGGATCAGCGACGCGGTTCTCACCAGGCGCCTCGCCGAGCTCCAGCACTGCGAGATCGTCGTCCACACGAGCGGTGCGGAGCAGTCGGCACACGGCGGTTACGCGCTCACCGCGAAGGGACGGGCGCTCGTGCCCGCGCTCGATGCGCTCACCCAATGGGCTGAGCAGTGGGTCGTGCGGGCGGCGGCGGACGGCGGGACAGCGAAGTTGAGCGGCGGAGCCGCGGCACAGGACCAGGGAACAGGAAAGGCAACAGCATGAGCTTCGAGATCGGCATCTACCACTTCGGGGAGCTGACCCCCGACCCGCACAGCGGAGTCAACCGCAGCCCCCAGCAGCGTCTGCACGAACTCGTGGAACAGGCCGAGGTCGCCGACCAGGCGGGGCTCAGCGTGTTCGGGCTGGGGGAGCACCATCGGCCGGACTTCGCCGTCTCGGCGCCCAGTGTCGTGCTCGGCGCCATCGCGGAGCGCACGACGCAGATCCATCTCTCGCCGGCCGTCGTGGTGCTCAGCTCGGATGATCCGGTGCGGGTCTTCGAGCAGATTTCCACCGTCGACAACCTCTCCGACGGACGCGCGGAGCTCATCGTGGGTCGTGGCTCGTTCACCGAGTCCTTCCCGCTGTTCGGCTACCCGCTGAGTGCCTACGACGAGCTGTTCGAGGAGAAGCTCGACCTCCTGGCCCGGATCCAGACCGAGGATCCGATCACCTGGAGCGGCAAGCGGCGCCCAGCGCTCGACCACGCCGACATCGCGCCCAGGCCCGTGGGGCGCCGGCGCATTCCCACCTGGATCGCGGTGGGTGGCACGCCTGCCTCGGTGGTGCGCGCTGCGCAGCACGGGCTTCCGCTCGCGTTGGGCATTCTCGGTGGCCGCATCGACGGATTCGCGCCCTTCGTGCAGCTGTACCGCAAGACCTGGGCGGCACTCGGTCACGATCTTTCGGACGCGAAGGTGAGCGTGAACGGGCCTGGGTTCGTGGCTCCCACGAGTCAGCAGGCGATCGACCTGTCCCACCCCTACTTCGCGGCGGGAATGCAGGAGAACTTCCACCAGCGCGGGCAGGGCTTCGCCGTGCCGAAGAACGCATACGAGGCGATGGCCTCGCCGGAGGGCGCCTTGTTCGTCGGCAGTCCGGCCCAGATCACGGAGAAGATCCTCGCGCAGCACGAGTCCTACCACCACGTGCGGTACATCATGCAGCTCGGGTACGGGAACGTGCCGCAGCGCGAGAGCCTGCAGGCGATCGAGCTGCTGGGTACCGAGGTGCTGCCGGCGGTGCGGGCCGCGCTCGGCGCGGACGGTGCCAGAACCGTTGGGGAACCCGGCCGTGTGGACGGTGTGGCCCAGACATCGGCTGCCGGCACGGGTGATGGCGCCGAGGGCGCGGGCGCGCCGGTCGGATCCGCGCGATGACGGAGACCAGGGATGCGATGACGGAGGTCAGGAATGTGCCGGCACGGACGGCCGAGGCGGGTCCGGGCACGGGTGAACCGCCGACGGGTTCGGCCCGGCGCCTGAAGGTCGTGGGCATCAACGGTTCGTACGGCTCGCCGAGCAAGACTGCCGCGCTCATCGATCTGATTGCCCAGGAGGTGGCGCGCCACTACGAGACGGACTACGAGCGGGTCGACGTGGCATTCCTCGGCGCCGATCTCACCGGTGCGCTGAGCCGGGACAGCGCCGGACCCAATACCGTCGCGGCACTGGAGAGCGTGGAGCATGCCGACGTGCTGATCGCGGGTTCCCCGGTGCACCAGGGCAGCTACTCCGGACTGTTCAAGCACTTCGTCGACCTCGTCGACTCCTATGCGCTGGCCGACAAGCCGACGATCCTTGCTGCGACCGGAGGATCCGAGCGACACATGCTCATGGTCGACCAGGAGCTCCGGCCGCTGTTCGCCTATCTGCAGACCCACACCTCACCCACCGGTGTGTATGCCAGCAGCGGTGATTTCGCCGAGCAGGCAGTCCTCAACCCGCAGGTGTTCTCGCGGATCGAGCTGACGGTGCGCGATCTCGGGCCGTTGCTCGCGGCGGCGGTGGTGCGATCTCGGACTCACGGCGAGACGCGCCAGTAGACCCGAGTATCTGGGGCCGTCGAATGCGTTCAGAAGTGATGTGCAACACCGCGCTCAGCGGACGCATCCGGCTCAGGCGCTGTCGACACATGAAGAATCTGCAAGTGCGTATGGTCAGGCAATTCGGCGACAGTGGGATTTCAACTGATCTTGAAAGTGTCAGTCGTGAATGAATGCCTGCCATTCTCGTCGTCCCAGTAGACCAAGGCGGGGGCGTTTGCGCTGTCAGTTCTCGGATTCTCAAGTTGGGTGAGCATGTCCTTCGAGGACTGGATGAGGGAATAGAATCCCTCCATGATGGCCTTCTCGTCCTCGAGCATGGCCACATAGCCATCTTTCAGAGCGGAAATCCTCTGTGCCTGAGCATGTCCCCTGCCCCCGACAAATTCTGGAATGTGCTTTTGCAGCCACGGCTGATCGTTGAAATGCTCTTGGATTTCTCCGATCTCGATTCGCATCTGTTCCGAGCGATGGAGCAACGTTTCCCAGAGCGTGATGCCGTTTGCAATGGTGTCCTTGAGACGGCGATGCGCCGAAACAGCTGCCGCCGGATTGTCCTGCATATTGATGCCGACGCGCAGTTGTGCAATCCGTAGACCGAGGAACGAGGCAAGCAGCGCGCTGTGCGCGTCATAGTTCAGCTGGCGCACATCCGTCACGTCTTCGACATCGGCCAGTTTCTGGGAGTTGACCAAGTAGCTGTATCTCTCGGCGAGGCGCCGGACATCACGTTCTGCAATCGCGAGGCGCACAGTCATGTCCAGGCTGAAGGAGCCGGTCTCGGCGAACTGCTCCGCGATCTCGTCGATTGACTTCGACGCGGTGATCAGCTCCCCGACGTGCGTCGCCTCTGTCCTGGCGATGACCTCGTCGAGGGTCTTCTTGATCGAATCGAGCTTCTTGTTCACCTGCTGGAACTGCTGCATCGTCATGGCGACCGTCAATACGTGGACTGCCATCAGCGGTGCCAGGACAGGAAGAGTCGCTGCAACGGGGATGAAGGGAGCATGGGCAACGATGCCTCCCGAGCCCAGTACCGCAGTGCTGAGACCGGCTCCGATGTGCATCAAGGTGGCGGGATTCGCCGTTGCGACGAAGAGAGTGGGTGCAAGCGTCGCTGATACGCTCGTGGCTCCTGCTGCCGTTCCGGCGGTAATGAGGGACATCATTCCCTGTGGAGACACCGCGTGCTCGTCGGGAGCATATCGGCCGGTGGACAGGTACGCCTCGTTGAGGCTCTTGAGCAGGAGATCGCGGGTCTTTCCCTGGAACTCGTATACCGCGACGTCCGTGGGTCCTGACGTGAATCTTGTGACGGCGACTTCCTGCGGCTCTTCGCTCATCGCGTTGTTGTCCCTTCGGCCGAGTGCCGACCTGTCCCAGGGGCGCGGAGGGGGTTCCGAGCCGGAGCCCAAGGGTACCGACAACCGAGTCATGTAGGTGAGTAGGAGAGTCTCCATCGACCTGAGATCGTCACCGCGCCGGCGCGCCCGGAGATCCTGTTCGGCCGGGGTCACACTGAGTTGGCGGTACGGCACGGACGGCGAATGATACGTGGCTGCTTGACCCGCGTCTGGGGCAGGGCGGGGCCTCCCCCGGCGTGGAATTGGCTCCTGCCCACGATCGACGGGAAGAGGACGCCACGGGCCCGGTCTCTGCTCAGAAGCGCGGTTGCAGGCCCGCGATCGCCGCAGGCCCCTGCTCGGGCACGACGAATGACGAGTCGATGTCGGCGATCCGGGAGACCCCCGCTGCGCTCATCAAATGGGCCAGCTCATCGGTGAGCGTCTCGATCACCTGCTTCACGCCGTCGGCCTCGTGATCGGGCCCGGCCGAGGCCATCGCCCACTGGATGCCGCGGCCGAGCCCGACCGCGCTGGCTCCCAGGGCGAGGGCACGGAACACGTCACCACCGGACCTGATGCCCGAGTCCGCCAGGATCGGCACGCGGCGTCCGACGGCGGCCGCGACCTTCGGCAGGGCCCAGGCGACGGGAACCACGCCATCGACCTGCCGGCGGCCGTGATTGGACACCATGATTCCCGATGCTCCGGCCTCGACTGTCGCGACGGCGTCCTCGGGGCGCAGGATGCCCTTCACCCACACCGGTAGGCCGAAGCGCTCCTTCAGCCAGACGATGTCATCGGGGGTCAGGTCGGTGGCCAGATGGAGGGTCCAGTCGCCCATGGTCATCGTGGGGAAGTTGCCCGAGCCGCCCTCGTCGGTGTGGTCGATGCCGTTGCGGAAGCCGAAGTCGCGCACGAATCCGGGGCAGTCGGTGGTGAGCATGAGGGCTGTCGCGCCAGCCTTGACCACGCGCTCGAGATAGCGGGCCGAGACGTCGCGGTCGCGGAAGAGATACACCTGGGCCCACCAGGGCCCGTTCACGTGGGCCGCGAACTCCTCCACGGCGACCGACGCATTCGTCGGGTACACGATGAAGGTGCCTGCTGCCTGGGCGCCGAGCTCCGAGGTGATCTCGCCGTGCGGGCTTGCCAGCCGGTGATAGGCAGTGGGGGATCCGATGATGGGCGTGCTGATCGGGATGTCTCCCAGCGTCGTGGACGTGTCGATGTGCGTGACGTCGTGCCAGGCGCGGGTCGCGATGCCGTACCGGCGCCAGGCGAGGGTGTCGTAGTCGGCCTGTCCGCCGATGTCTGCGGCTCCCTCGTTGTACATCCATCCCGCGGCGGTCATGTTGCTCCGGGCCTGCTCGCGAATCGCCGTCCAGTCCATCGTCTTTCGTGCCTCACTGTCGATTGTGGTCGGGCGTGCTGCGCCGGATCCACTGCAGCCGCATGGGCCGCTCCCCACATTCTCGGGGACCACCCGTGTCAGCCAATTTCCCGCCGCATGGTGAACCTCCGGGGCTCCGCGACTGTGGTCGCGGAACGCTCAGCGCACACGGTGGTCTTCGACACGATGTTATTGCGGCCCTGTCCTTGCCGTTGACCGGCTCACGGGCGGCTGGTGGGGGAAGCGGTCACTCCTCGTCCCAGAAGAAGGGCCAGGAGATCCCGTCCTTGATGACGACGAGGTCGAAGTGAATGCCCTCGTGATCGATCTCACCGACTTCCAGGTCGGGCAGGTGGATGTCGGCGGGCCGACCCCGCCCCCGGTAGCGTGCCTCCATCGCATCCTCGAAGAAGTCATCGGGATAGGACGGTGGGAGCTCCCAGACGAAGCCGTCGTCGTTGACCTCGGCGATGTCTGCGAAGACATCGACAATCGCGCGACCGTCCACCAGATCGGCAGTGATGATCGTTCGGTGACCGAGCAGATCGGGTGGGCTGAGAGTCTCGCTGGTGTGCAGCACTATTCGCACACGATCGTCATTCTCGTCGTACCGAGAAATCAGGGCTTGGAAAGTCCTGGGAACAGGCGTGGAAACGAGCACCATGACATTGATCTGGGCATTGTCGAAAGTGTCCAGAATGGCCTTGAATTGGCCGGTCGTCATGACTCGATTGGTCTTGTCGTGTCGAGCTCCGAGGATGAAACAGGAGCTTCGCATTGTCCCGTCGTCGTCCATGTACCGATGGTACTGAGCCTGCGCAAGAGCA
>JBAQVA010000081.1:0-14933 GCA_049297835.1 Propionibacterium sp. | reverse complement strand
CGAACCGCTCGGTCCGCTGGGTCTCGGCCACCGACACCGGCCACAACATGGCCGCCGAGGAGACCGTCGTGCTCGACGCCGAGCAGATCCGCAAGGCGGAGCAGGAGCGCAAGGACCAGCGCCGGGGGAATCAGTCCGGCACGAGCGACAAGAGCTGAGCACCACCGCCCCCTGCACGAGGCACCTCTGCGCCGTCCGGGGTTCCCGGGCCCGCCGACGCCACCCCGCGCCCCGGGCGTCCCGGCTGAGGCGTGGCCTCCCCGATGGTGGTGGAGCGGTGTAGATGCCGTAGGGCCTTCGCACGTCAAGCACGCGCCCAACCAGACGGCACTGTCTCAGCCACAGCGATCACCCTCCGGCAACCGATTAGCTTAGGCTAACCTAAGAATCACTCGTGCTGGGAATGCTCCAGAGTTCCCCGAATTGGTTGATCACTTGGGGGAACACCGTGCTGGCCACGTTCATCATCGGACTGCGAGAAGGCCTTGAAGCTACGCTCATCGTCAGCATCATCGCCGCCTTCCTCCGCCGCAACGGCAAGTCGCTGGTGCCGATGGCGATCGGTGTGGCCGCCGCGGTGCTGGTCAGCCTGGCCGTCGGCGTGAGCCTCAATCTGGTCGAGAAGAGCCTGCCGCAGGCCGCCCAGGAGGGCATGGAGACAGTCATCGGGCTGGTCGCCGTGGTCTTCGTGACGACCATGGTGGTGTGGATGGGCAGCCACGCCCACGAGCTGAGCCACCAGCTGGAGAACGATGCCGAGCAGGCGCTGAGCACCGGCTCCTCGCGTGCCCTGGTGACGATGGCCTTCCTGGCCGTGCTCAAGGAGGGCTTCGAGACCGCCGTCTTCCTGCTCGCCACCTTCTCGGCGTCCAGCAGCGTCGGTGCCGCCGGCCTCGGAGCCGTGCTCGGCGTGCTGGCCGCCGCAGCCCTGGGCTACGGGCTGTACCGCGGCGCCGTGCGGGTCGACCTGCGGCGCTTCTTCACGATCACCTCCGGCTTCCTCGTGCTCGTCGCGGCCGGGCTGGTGATGAGCGTGCTGGGCACCGCCCACGAGGCCGGCTGGCTCAATGCCGGGCAGCAGCAGACCGTCGACCTGTCCTGGCTCTCGCCGCCCGGATCGGTGCGTGGCGCCCTGTTCACCGGCGTGCTCGGCATTCCTCCCGACCCACGCCTGATCCAGGCGATCGGCTGGTTCGGCTACCTGGTGCCGATGTGCCTGTACCTCTACTGGCCCAAGAAGTGGCGGCCACAGGGCCGCCGGGCCGTGCACCTGCGGCTGGCCCTCGCTGCTGTGCTCGCCTGCCTCGCGGTCGGCCTGGCCGTCTTCGTGCGGCCGCCCCAGCCGTCCGGCCCGACCAGCGTGCACCTCGTCGATGCCAGCGGCGCCGATGCCGGTACCCTCACCCTGGCCGACGGCTCCGCGCAGATCACCACCGCCGGTGCCACGGTGTCCATGCCGCTGAGCGACAGCCACGCCGAGGCGCACACGCTGGCCGCCGACGCCGTGGTGCACCGCCAGAGCCTCGACGGCGACACCCAGTCCCTGCCCACCTCGATCACCGCGAACCAGCTGGCCCAGCTCAACGGCGGGCGCCTGCCGGTCGGCGTCAGCGCACAGAACGACCCCGGGCCCTTCACCGCCACGTGGACGCGCACCGGCTCGCGTGAGCTGTGGACGGTGCACGGCCAGATCCTGGACTTCCAGCAGAGCACGAACACCACGCTCTCGCTGTCCGGCGGCGGGCTCCAGACGAGCCGGACACTGGGCGTCGATTCCTCCCGGCTCGCCTCGCTCGGCGTCACGGGCAGTACGGGCGAGCTGAAGATCTCCCCCGCCGACGCCGCCAGCGCCCAGTCCGCACTGTCCGGCTACACCTCCGCCGCCGCGGAGCAGCAGTTCTGGGCGCGCCTCGTCCCGGCGCTGCTCATCGCCGCAGCCCTGCTCATCGCCCTTCTTTCCTGGCGTACCGCGCGCCGGGAAGCCCGGGGCCCCGTCGCCGTGGAAGCACGCGCGACGAGTCCCTCACCCCAACCCGAAAGGATCTGAGATGTCCCCACGCTCCCGCACCTGGCTGTCCGCAACCCTGGCGGCCACCGCCGCGATCGGTCTCGTCGGCTGTTCCAGCTCGAACACCGCAGGATCGTCCGCGTCAGGCTCCGCGTCAGGACAGGCCCCGGTCTCGAACGGCGCGGCCCAGGTGAAGGTCACGCTGACGAACGACGGCGGCGACAAGTGCACGGTTGACCACACCAGCGCCCCCGCCGGGCCGGTCACCTTCACCGTCACCAACGTCAGCTCCACCGCGATCAGCGAGGTGGAGCTGCAGAGCAACCTCAAGATCCTCGGCGAGAAGGAGAACCTGGCACCCGGGCTGCCCGCGTCCAGCTTCACCGTGACTCTGACCGGCGGCCAGTACACGGTGTACTGCCCGGGCGCCGACACCCAGAACCAGACCTTCACGGTGAGCGGCACGGTGGCCTCCACGCCCTCCAGCGACACCCAGCAGCTGCTCACCCAGGGCACCACGAGCTACGCCGCCTGGGTCGTCTCGCAGATGCAGGACATGCAGACTGCGGTGAACACGCTGCAGGAGGCGGTGAACGCCGGGAACCTCGACCAGGCCAAGCAGGCCTATGTGCACGCCCGCACCTTCTACGAGAAGGTCGAGTCCGACGTGGACGGCTTCGTGATGCCCGGATTCGCCGCCGACGACAACAGGGGCAATCTGGACTACCTGATCGACATGCGCGCCTCGAACATCGACGACAAGGTGGGCTGGAGCGGATTCCACGCCGTCGAACGCGATCTGTACCAGGCCGGGGCGATCTCCGACCAGACCAAGACCTACGCCAACGACCTGAAGAGCAATGTCGACAAGCTCGTGGACGTGTCTAAGGACCTGGACTACAAGCCCGAGGACCTCGCCAACGGCGCGGCCGACCTGCTCGAGGAGGTGCAGTCCACGAAGATCAGCGGCGAGGAGGAGGAGTTCAGCCACGTCGACCTGTCCGACTTCGCAGGCAACATCGAGGGAGCCCAGCAGGCCTTCGCGAACCTGCAGCCCGGGCTGGAGAAGATCGACCCGGCTCTCACCGACGACGTCGCCACGCAGTTCACCGCCGTCCAGGACGCCCTCAATGCCTACCGCGATCCGAACTCCCCCGGTGGATACATTCCCTGGACCCAGGAGAACCGCGACAAGTACTCCAAGCAGCTGAGCCAGACCGTCCTGGCACTCCAGCAGCCGCTGCAGCGCATCGCGGAAAAGGTGGCGACCGCGCAGTGAGCGGCAGCGACGACCCACGGACCCCCGAGGAGGATCCACAGCCGACCCAGGCCCCGGCCGAGCCGTCGGAACAGGACAGTCACGGGACCGAGACGGTCTCGCGCCGACGTCTGCTGATCAGCGCGGGGGCCTCGGCCGCCGCCGGTGCGGTGGCAGGCATCGGCGGTACCGCCGCGGTGCTCCACCGGTCCGGCTCGACCGCCACCGACACCGGCCAGGACACGGTGGACCTCAGCGCCTCGGTGCCCTTCTACGACCAGGCCCATCCCGCCGGAATCCAGACACCGCCGCAGCGCCACGCGGTGTACATGACCTTCGACCTCGCCAGGAGCGCCGGGCGGAACGAACTCCGTGTCCTGCTGGCGCGCTGGACGGCGGCCATCGGCCAGCTGGTGCAGGGCAAGCCGATCGGCACCGTCGATCCCTCGCGTCCCGACGCCGTGGGGGTCGACTCCGGCGAGGCGGAGGGTCTGGCGGCCGCCTCGCTCACCGTGACCGTGGGCCTGGGGCCGGGAGTCTTCACCGACCGATTCGGGCTGACCGACAAGAAGCCAGCGTTGCTGGCGGCCCTGCCATCACTGCCCGGGGACAATCTCGAGGCGGCCATGACCGGTGGGGACCTGTCGGTGCAGGCCTGCGCCGACGACCCGCAGGTGGCCTACCACGCCGTCCGCACGCTGGCCCACATGGTCACCACCACGGCCCAGACCCGCTGGGTGGTGATGGGCTTCGGGCGTGCCAGCGCCGGGAGGGGCCAGCAGACCCCGCGCAATCTCATGGGCTTCAAGGACGGCACCCGAAATGTGGCGACCGCCGAGCAGTTCGACGAGAACATCTGGCTCAAGGACGCCGGCTGGATGACCGGCGGCACCTACCAGGTCGCCCGCAAGATCAAGATGCACATCGAGAACTGGGACGGCGACCGGATCTCCGACCAGGAGCGGATCTTCGCCCGCACGAAGGGCGAGGGCGCGCCGCTGAGCGGGAGCAAGGAGACCGACACCCCGGACTTCGCCAAGACCGACGACTCCGGCACGAAGGTCATCGACCCGCGTTCCCACATCGCGCTGGCCGCCCACGAGAACAACAACGGCGTGCTGATCCAGCGCCGTTCGTACAACTACACCGACGGCCTCAACGCGCAGGGCCTGCTGGATGCCGGGCTGCTGTTCATCGCCTACATGAACGACCCCCAGCACTTCATCACCCTGCAGACCAAGCTCGGCAGCTCCGACCTGCTCAACGAGTACATCGAGCACATCGGCTCGGCCATCTTCGCCGTGCCACCGGCCCCGGTCACCGGCGGGTACATCGGGCAGGCGCTGTTCGAGTGAGCCGGACGCCGTGCCCTGGCGGTCAGCCGCGCCAGCGCGTCAGGGACAGCGCACCGGTAGACTCGATCCTCGTGTCCACACCGTCCACCGACCTGTCCCTGGCGCAACGCCAGGCCGTCACCCAGCTGCTGCACGTCACCCCCCTGGTCGACGAACTGGCTGGCCTGTTCGCCCGGGCCGGCGAACAGCTCTACCTGGTGGGCGGCTCGGTGCGCGACGCGCTGCTCGGGCGGCTCGGTCACGACCTGGACTTCACCACCTCGGCATCCCCGGACCGCACCGAGGAACTGCTGCACCACTTCAGCCGGGCAGTGTGGTCGATCGGCAAGGAGTTCGGCACCATCGGAGCCTCGCGCACCGTCAAGGGACGCGACTGGGTGGTGGAGATCACCACATTCCGGGCCGACTCCTACTCGTCCGACTCCCGCAAGCCGGTGGTCGCCTTCGGCGACAACCTGCACGACGACCTGGTGCGCCGCGACTTCACCGTCAACGCCATGGCCATCGACGTCATCGGCAAGTCCTTCGTGGACCCCTACGGCGGTGTGGACGACCTCGCCGGCAGGCTGCTGCGCACTCCCAGCGCACCGCAGGTGAGCTTCAGCGACGACCCGCTGCGGATGATGCGCGCCTGCCGTTTCTGCGCGCAGCTCGGCTTCGTCATCGACAAGGACTGTTTCGAGGCGATGACCCAGATGCGCGAGCGCATCGCCATCGTCTCACCCGAACGGATCCGCGACGAGCTCTCGAAGCTGCTGTGCACCGACTCACCCCGGTCGGGCCTCGACGCGCTGGTCAACAGCGGTCTGGCCGAGCTCGTGCTGCCGGAGCTGCCGGCCCTGCGGCTCGAGCGCGACGAGCACTACCGGCACAAGGACGTCTACGAGCACTCGCTGACCGTGCTGGACCAGGCCATCGCGCTTGAGAAGGCCCGCGACTACAAGGACGGCCGCCCGAATCCCCACCACCAGCCCGACCTCACCGTGCGGCTCGCCGCGCTCCTGCACGACATCGGCAAGCCGGCCACCCGCGGCCTGGACGGGGACAAGGTCACCTTCCACCACCACGATGTCGTGGGCGCCCGGCTGGCGAAGCGCCGGCTGAAGGCCCTGCACTATCCCAAGGCCGTCGTCGACGCGGTCAGCCAGCTCATCGAGCAACACCTGCGCTTCCACGGATACGGGGAGGCCGGGTGGACCGATTCCGCCGTGCGCCGCTATGTGCGCGACGCCGGCGACCAGCTCGAACGCCTGCACATCCTCACCCGCAGCGACTGCACCACGCGCAATGTGCGCAAGGCAGAGAGGCTGCGCCGCGCCTACGACGAGCTCGAGGCCCGCATCGACGAGCTGGCCGCCCAGGAGGAGCTGAACTCGATCCGCCCCGACCTCGACGGCAACCAGATCATGCAGATCCTCGGTCTGCGTCCCGGGCGGGAGGTCGGGCAGGCCTATGCCCATCTGCTGGACCTGAGGATGGAGCGCGGCCCGCTCGGCCCCGAACAGGCCGCCGAGGAGCTGCGCCGATGGTGGGCGGGGCAGGGACACTGAGGATCGCGCCTCCCGGATCCGACGCCACCCGCCGAACTCGCCTCCGGAGGACACCAAGACGCGGGCTCTACCATGTGCGGGTGAGTGGAGCAGGTGCCAGCAGGCCGTCACGGCCTGCGCCGTCGCGGGTCGTCAGCCTGCTCACCACCGTCATCCTGTGCGTGGTCGCGGCACTCGGCCTGGCTCCCCTCCGCGCCGTCGCGCAGGACAATCCCAGCGTCAGCGTCCACCTGGAACAGCTCGATCCCACGACGGTGGCCACCAGCGGGACCCTCACCCTCACCGGCTCCGTCACCAACACCGGCGACTCCGCGATCCAGGGAGTGGATGTCGCGCTGTGGCGTGACAAGGGGCCCATCACCAATGTCGATGCGCTGAAGCTCACCCTCGACGACACCAACGACAACCGCCAGGTCGCGGTGTCCAGTGACGGGGGAACCGCGAAGATCGGCGTCCTGCCGCCGCGGACCACGGTCAAGTTCAGCGTGCACGCGGACTTCTCCTCGGGGACCGATCCCCTCCAGCTGTCCAGCCCGGGCACCGTCAGCGTGGTCGGCGTCAACGTGCTGTCCGCCGACGGGAGCACCATCGGCTCCTCACGGGTGCTGATGGCCAACCCCACCACGCAGGGATACCAGGCCACCACCGTGGTCGAGCTGGCCAGCGCCCCGAGCCTGGTCGGCAGCGAGTCGGGGCGGGCGGTCTTCAGCGACGACCACCTGGCCCAGGAGATCGCCACCGGCGGCCGCCTCGACCTGCTTGCCGATCTCGCCGAGCAGGATGCCGTGAGCACCGTCATCGACCCCCTGCTGTGGGACGAGCTGAGCACGATGGCCGGCGGCTATTCGGTGCGGCAGGCCGACGGATCCGTCCTGGCCGGCGAGGCAACCGCCCCGGCGGGCGCATATCTCGCCCGGCTGACCAAGCTCGCCCAGAACGGACGCAGCTACCGCAGCCTGTACGGCGTCCTGGACCTCCAGGCGGCGCACACCGCCCATCGCACCGACCTGCTGGACGCGGCCATCGCCGCGGTGCCGAGCACCCACCCGCTGGCCTCGCTGCCGCTGGCCGTGCTGCCCTCCCAGGGCTCGCTGAGCGCGGAGCTGCTGGCCTTCATGGCGGCCGCGAAACCTGAACTCGTGCTCACCGGCAGCCTCGACACCAACACCGTGCTCGCGACCACCGATTCGCAGGAGAAGCTGGTCGCGGTGCATTCGGCCATCGCCTCCGGCGGGCCGGGCCCGCAGCCCTCCGACGACCTCGTGCACCGGACCGGGCGCCTGCAGGCCGAGCAGCTGTTGTCCTCGGCACAGGGCACGCCGGCGGTCAGCGTGGTGACTTCCGCCGACCAGGCCCGGGCCGAGCTGGCGGCCGCCACCGGACGCCGGCGCATCTCACTCCAGGATCTGGTGACCGACCACCCGGCGGACAGGATCTCGCTCTCGGCGCCCGTGGCGGTGAGCCCTCCCCAGGCGCTGGTGACCGCCGAGCAGACTGCCCGGGAGAGCGAATCGCTGGTCTCGGCCCTGACCGGCGCATCGACGGATCTGGACATGGACACGGTCAGCCTGCGCGCCTGGAGCGCGTCCTTCGCGTCCAGCGAACAGGCAGCCGCATACCTGGCCTCCGCCACCCGTGATGTCACCGCGAAGATCGACAACGGCACGGTGAGCGTCCACATCAGTTCCCAGCTCGTGGTGCCCACCGAGGCCACCCAGCTGCCCATCAGCCTCACCAACACGATGAAACTGACGGCCAGGGTGAGGGTGCACTTCGCCTCCGACAATCCGCAGCGGGTCAGCATCCCCGACACCGATGTGATCACCCTGGATCCCGGGGAGTCCGCCACCGTGCGCATCTCGCCGGTCGCGAAGGGCAACGGCACGGTGTCCATGCATGCCGTGGTCACGGCCGCCAACGGCGCGATCCTGCCGCTCGACGACCCCGTGGCCTTCGTCGTCACGGCCAACAGCGCCGGGCGCGCGGGCTGGATCATCATCATCGGCTCGGGTGTCGTGCTGCTCGGTGTGACGGCCCTGCGGGTCCGGCAGGTCCGCCACGAGAGGGCCAGAGAGGCGGCCGCGCACCCGCCGGCCGCGGCCGGCGGCGATCAGCTTTCCTGAGAACCCGGCCCCGGAGCGGGCCGAGAGGCGGCGTGAGGGGGCAGACTTGATCCAACACGTGCCGGGACGGTCGCACGGGGATCACCACCCGAGCAGCAAGGAGGACGATGGAGCGCACCTGGGCCGGTTCAGCCTCCGGCGACAGCGCCCCACTCCGCCCGCCGTCCACCCCCGAGGAGAAGCTGGCCGGACGCTACCGTCTTGAGCGCAAGCTCCGCGAACGGGCCGGGACGGTCACCTGGCAGGCCTTCGACGACGTGCTCTCGCGCACGGTCATCGCCCATGTCATGGAACCGGACAGCACGGCTGCGGCGGCGGTGCTGTCGGCCGCCCGCAAGTCGGCGCTCGCCACGGACTCACGCTTCCTGCGGGTCCTCGACGCGATGGACGGGGACACTCCCTTCGTCATCTGCGAGTCCGTGATCGGGGTCCGGCTCCAGGAGCTGCTCACCCGGGGAGCGCTCACCTCGCTGGAGTCGGCGCACATCGTCCGCGAGATCGCCGACGCGCTGGCGCCGATGCACACCCAGGGCGTCTTCCATCGCCGGCTCGACCCCCAGAATGTCACCATCACCCGTAGCGGGAACGTGAAGATCAGTGGCTTCCTGATCGACGCCGCGCTCAACGCCCGGGCCCCCGAGCCGGCACCGAGCTGGCGCGAGCAGGAGGCGGCCGACGTGCGGGCGATGGGCAAGCTGCTCTACGCCTGCCTGGTGGCGCGCTGGCCCATCGACCTCGACCTGGAGCAGACCAGGCAGTGGGGGCTGCTGGCCGCGCCACTCACCTCCCCTGCGGTCTCCGGGGAGCGCCGCTGGGTTCCTCCGGCGACGCTGAGCTCGCGGGTCTCGGCGCCACTGGACGCCATCTGCATGCAGATCCTCTCGCCGCGCCCCGGCAGCGAGGCCCTGCGCACCGCCGAGGAGGTCGACACCGCGCTGGCCCGGGTGCTCGGGAGCGCCGCGGCCGACGACCAGCTCGAGCACCGGGTGGCGCTGCTCATCGGCTCGCAGACCACCCAGGGCGCACCGGGCGAGCAGATCGCGCACCCGGTCAGCGGATCGCCCGGAGTCCGGATCGGCCCAGACGAGCCGGCCCCCGCCGCGGTGCGAACCCCCGCGACGCCGGGCGTGCCGGGACGGACCAGCACCATGTCCTCCGTCGGTGCGCCCTCCGCCACCCTGCGCACCGACGCGGTGCGGACCGGCACGGCGTCGGAGACCACGCTCCCCTCGAAGGCAGTACCGGCAGGCGCAAGACCGGCGAATCCGGTGTCGGCGAATCCGGTGTCGTCGAATGCAGTGTCATCGAATGCGGTACCGCGCACCATGGGGACGCGCGGACTGCGCGCACCCGGGCCCCGGGCACCCCGGAGCGCCGACGCCACCCCGACCAGGACGATGGGCGCGGTAGGGGGCCCGCAGCCCGCCCGGGCGCCGATCAGGCCGATGGGCCGCCCGGGCGGCTGGCACCCCGATGTGGAGCAGGAGTCGCCGCGCATCCCCGCCCGGACCAACCGCCGCACGCCGTCCGAGCCGTCCAGGGCATTCCGCCTGGGACGCTGGCTCATCCCGCTGTTCGTCGTCGTCATGGTCGTCGTCTCGGTCACCGGCATGCTGCGTTCCTGCGGCAGCTCGCTGGCCGCGTGGCCCACCACGAGTCAGCGTTCCCACGGCGGCTCCGCCACCACCTCTGCGGCTTCCGCGCCGCTGGCCGCAGCACCGAACTCAGTGACCGAGTTCGATCCCGTCGCCGACGGTGGGGAGGGACGCGAGATGCCCACCGAGATTCCGCTCGCCACCGACGGGAAGCCGTCGACGGCGTGGCACACCCAGGAGTACTGGAACTCCGCGGCGATGGGCGGCCTCAAGCCCGGCACCGGTCTGCTGCTCGAGTACAGCGCGCTGAGTACGGTCAAGGCCGTCCAGCTGTCGCTGGTGGGAGCCCCCACCGGCGTCCAGCTCATGGTGCCGGTGGACGAGGCCAATCCCTCCACCACGAGCGTGAAGGACTGGAAGGTGGTCGCATCCGAGGCAGCCGCCCCGACGACGGTCACGCTCACCCCCGAGGCACCGCTCACCACGCGCCACCTGCTCGTCTACATCACCTCGCTGCCGAAACTCAGCAACGGCCATTACCAGGCGGGAATCGCCGAGATCAAGGTGAATCCCTGACCGCTGGCCCCGGGAGCGCTCGCCGGTGACAGCCGGGGAGCTCGTCGCGCGGGCCCGCGGCTGGAAGAATGAGGCCGTGAAACTGCTTTTCATCCGGCACGGACAATCCACCAACAATGTCCTCACCGCGGCAGGCCACCCCTTCCGGGGGCGTTCGGCGGACCCCGAGTTGACTCCCTTGGGTCTGCGCCAGTCGGAGCGGCTGGCCCAGGCCTTCCGCGCCGGGCTCATCCCACGTCCCACCGTGCTCATCAGCTCGCCGATGGTGCGGGCCGTGCAGACGGCCAGGCCCCTGGCCGAGGAGCTCGACCTGCCGATCCTCATCGACACGCGCGCCTATGAGGTCGGTGGCGTCTACACCGGCGAGCCCCAGTCCCCCGGCGCACATCCGGGGGCGGCAGCGAGCCGGCTGCTCTCGCTGAGCGAGCGCGTGAGCCTGCCCGAGGACTTCGGCGAGCAGGGCTGGTACCGCGGCGGCGCACACGTGGAGACCCAGCAGGAGGCCCAGGAGCGGGGCCGGCTGCTCTACGCAAGCCTGGTGGCCAGCCACCCGGAGCACTCCGCGGTGGTCGGGCTGGTCTGTCACGAGTGGATCATCCAGTACCTCATCCGGGCTGCGATGTCGCTCTCGAATCCGGAGGGCAGCCCCGATCCCTGGCTCGTCGTGGTCAACACCGCCACCACGCTCGTCGAGACCGATCGTCCCCGGCCCAAACCCTTCGAAGGCACCGGGACCTCCGCGATCTGGTGGATCAACCGCCACGACCACCTGGCCACCGATGAATTGACGCACTGAGCACCGCAGGCCGCTCCGTGCTGTCGTCGGCGCCTCTCGGGACGTCTTGCACTATCTATCTCTTAACCAATACAGACATATAGTCTGCGATCAACCCTTGGCGAGCGAGTCGGTCGCCACCCGGGCGAGGTTCGAAATGCTCGTGCCCGAGGTCTGGCGCCCCTGCACCGCCGCCATCAGCTCCGACTCGATCACCGGATCCAGGTCGAGCCAGGCCGGACTTCCACCGGGCTCGACGGTGGCATAGGTCACGTCCTCGAGCCCGCGGACCAGGACCCGGTTGGACGCCAGCGTGCTGCCCGTCACGATGTCGGATCGGGCCGGCACCGCCGACGCCGTGTTCACCGCCGCCCGCAGGGGCGTCGAACCGAGCGCGTAGTGACAGAACTCGAAGGCCACGTCCGGGTGCTGCGACTGATTGCTCACGGCCAGCAGGGTGCCCGACTGCAGGAGACAGGGATCCTTCCCCTGCTCGGAGGCCGGCATCGGGAAGAAGCCGAGATGGTCGGTGTCGGCGAGCCCCGCGCTGCTGAGCGTCGGCCACATGCTCGAGTCCACCAGGGTCATCGCGGCCTTCTTGTCGACGAAGAGCTGGGGAGAGCCCGACGCCGGGATCTTGGATGGGTCCGCGGAACCGTCCTTGACCAGGGCGAGGATGAAGTCGAGCGCCTTCAGCCCCTCACCCTGGTCGAATCGCGGCTTGCCGTCCGAGTCGAACATCTCGCCGCCACAGCTGCCCACCAGAGTGATCCAGGTGTTCCTCAGGCCCGGCCCGAAGGGATCGAAGCCCACGTGATCGCTGGTGGTGAGCGCCTTGGCGACCGTGCGCAATTCGTCGAGGGTGGACGGCGGGCTCGTGACACCTGCCTGTGCGAAGAGGTCAGCGCGGTAGCCCACCATGCTGAGGTTCATCGCATAGGGCAGCGCACGCAGGCTTCCCTGGTAGCGGCAACCTGTCATCATCCGCTCGTCGAGCTGGAGGTCGGCGAGCACGCTCTCGGGGATCTCGCGAAGCACATTGCGCCGTTGCAGGGACGGCACCCACCCGGCCCCGGGCATCAGCAGATCTGCCAGATCGGCTCCCACGAGACCGGTGTAGATCGTGTCGAGCAGCCTCTCCGAGCTCGTGTAGTCGGTGGCCAGGGTGTACCTGCTGCCGCCGAAGAAGCCGTTGAGCACGTCATTCGCATAGCCCTGCTGGGAATTCTCGTCGCCGAAGAGGGCTGACAGGAGCCTGAGCTGGCCACTGCCGGTCGAGCTGGCGTTCATCCAGGACGGGGTGGGGCTCGCGCTCGGGCTGGCGGTGAGGGTGGTTGCCGGCGACTGCGGGGTGGCGGCACGCGAGCTGCAGGCGCTCGCGGCAGCAAGCAGCGCCGATCCTGCGAACAGTGACAGGACGTCGCGACGTTGCAGGCGCATGGCCCCTCCCCTCTCCCGATGACCCCCCGACTCTACCGGGACGGTCTCTGCACAGGACTGCTGATACCGGCCGCTCCACCCCACACGGGGGGCGCCGCCGGCCGCTCACCCGGGCCCGGCGCCCCCGCGACCTGCCACATGGACGGGGCGCGCGCCGGCACCTTGGCGGGCGTGGAATTCTTGAGGGGCTCTCGTAGTTTCATGGACCGACGGCCCTGGGTCACCGCGAGGCGATCATCCACACAGGGCACGGAGGCTGAAGGGAAGTCATGAACGACCAGATTCGCGACGTCATCATTGTTGGTTCCGGTCCTGCCGGCTACACCGCCGCGATTTACACGGCACGGGCGGGGATGCATCCGCTCCTGCTCGAGGGCTCCATCACGGCTGGCGGAGCGCTCATCAACACGACCGAGGTGGAGAACTTCCCGGGTTTCCCCGAGGGAGTCATGGGCCCCGATCTGATGGCCAGCATGCGCGCCCAGGCCGAGCGCTTCGGCACGGAGCTCATCACCGATGACGCCACCGAGCTCGACATCACCGGGGACGTGAAGATCGCCCGCGACTCGGAGGGACATGAGTACCGGGCACGGTCCGTCATCCTGGCCATGGGTTCCGGCTACCGCCATCTCGGCCTGCCCGAGGAGACCACCTATTCCGGCAAGGGCGTGAGCTGGTGCGCCACCTGTGACGGCTTCTTCTTCCGCGGCAAGGACATCGCGGTGGTCGGAGGCGGCGACTCGGCCGTGGAGGAGGCGACATTCCTCACCCGCTTCGCCAACTCCGTGACCATGATCCACCGGCGTGATCAACTTCGGGCGAGCGCGATCATGGCCAAGCGAGCCGAGAGCGATCCCAAGATCAAGTTTGCCTGGAACAAGCAGGTCGTGGGGCTGTCCGGCGAGACGACGCTCTCGGAGTTGACCTTGAAGGACACCCGGACCGGCGAGGAGGAACGCCTGCCTGTCGCAGGGCTGTTCGAGGCCATCGGGCACATCCCCCGTTCCGAGCTGGTCAAGGACCAGGTGAAGGTTGACCCGGCCGGCTATGTCCTGGTCGACGGCGACAGCACGAAGACCAATATTTCCGGCGTCTTTGCTTGTGGAGACCTGGTTGATCATGTCTATCGGCAGGCCGTCACGGCAGCCGGGACAGGCTGCCGGGCAGCACTGGATGCCGAGCACTACATCGTCTCACTGGACGACTGAGGCACCGGCGGACCCAGCGGTCCGCCAGGAGACCACACATGGCGAGCCCCCACCCGCGGGGCTCCACGCACGATCCGCCGACGGCTGGAGCCGCGGCGAGGCACAGAAAGGAATCTCGACATGGCCAATGTGAAAGATGTGACCGATGCCACCTTCGAGGACGTGGTCCTCAAGGCCGACAAGCCCACCCTCGTTGACTTCTGGGCAACCTGGTGCGGCCCCTGCCGGATGCTGAGCCCGATCCTCGAGCAGCTCTCCGGCGAATACGGCGACAAGATCAACTTCGTCAAGATCGACACCGATGCCAACCCCAAGGTGGCTGCCTCGCAGTCGGTGCTGGGGCTGCCGACCGTCCAGATCTACTCCGCCGGTCAGGTCGTCAAGCAGTTCACCGGCGCACGCAGCAAGGGCTCGGTGAAGAAGCTCCTCGACGAGATCGTCGGATGACCGAGCGTTCCCCTCGCTCGGTCACACTGGGCCGCACCGGACCCGGGCGATACCGGGCCGTCAACGCGAGGGGAGTCGAGCTCGATTTCGGTCACGATGACTCACTCTTCTCGCCGGTGGAGCTGCTGCTCGCCGCCATCGGGGGTTGCAGCAGCATCGATGTCGATTCCGTCACCTCGCGTCGTGCGGAGCCCGAATCCTTCCAGGTGGAGATCTCGGGGGACTACACCGTTGACGACGCCGGTGCGCACAAGGTCGAGGATGTCGTCCTCGATTTCCACCTGCGCTTTCCCGACACGGCCGAGGGGCGAGCTGCCGGCGCACTCGTCGACCGTCTCGTGAAGCTCAGCCACGACAAGGACTGCACCGTCTCCCGCACGGTGCAGTTCCCGACTGCCGTCACCAGCCGGGTGGACGGTCGCCGGGTGTCCGGCCCGGCCGCCCAGGATGTTTCCCGGCCGACAGATCGACTGGGAGACAGATCGACGAATTGATCTATCGCTTTGTCGGTTTGTCGACAAAGCGATAGATCGTCTTCCCGGTGGCGACGCGTCATGCACGTCCCGCAGTGAGTACACAGTGAAGGGGCCTCCCGAGC
>JBAQVA010000080.1:0-1594 GCA_049297835.1 Propionibacterium sp. | reverse complement strand
GGATCGGGGCGTCCCCGGCCGCCGAGCCCGCCGCGGTGCCGGAGTCGATCAGCGGGCTGCTCGCCGGACCACGCACCATCAACGTGGGCCTCAGCTCCTTCGCCGAGGACCTGGCCGGCATCGACGCCCCCGTCGTGCAGTGGACATGGTCCCCACCTGCCGGGGGTGACGCCCGCCTCGCCCGTCTCGTCGACCGTCTTCTCGCTTCCTGAAAGGGGCATGACATGACCACACTGCGCGACATCGCACGCACCATCTCGGACTTCGCATCGATTGATGAGGCCAACGAGGCCGTCGTCGAAGTCCTCACGAGCGGGCAGCCGACCCTGGTCGACGTAGCCCAGGCGCACACCTTCATCCCGGAACTCGACCCCTCCCGCAAGGTCCTGCTGCACGCCGGCCCGCCGGTCGCCTTCGCCGACCTGCCCGCGCCCACCCAGGGTGCCTGCGTCGGCGCCGCGCTGTTCGAGGGCTGGGCCGAGACCGAGGAACAGGCCCGCCGCGTCGTCGCCGAGGAGGTCAGCTACATCCCCTGTCACCAGGTCGGTGCGGTCGGCCCGATGGGGGGCATCACCAGCGCCCACATGGCATTGGTCAAGGTGGTCAACTCGCAGTACGGGAACGTCGCCTATTCGACGATGAACGAGGGCATCGGCAAGGTGCTGCGCTTCGGCGCCTATGACACCGAGGTGATCGACCGGCTGCGCTGGATGCGCGACGTGCTCGGGCCCTCGCTCGCCGCCGCACTGGGGCAGACCGACGGCGGCTATGCGCTCGCACCGCTCATGTCCCGGGCGCTGACGATGGGCGACGAGATGCACCAGCGCAACATCGCCGCCTCCGCGCTGTTCGCCAAGGACATGGCCCCGCTGCTCGCCCGCGCCGACATCGAGGCCGCCGACCGGGTCGAGGTGAGCGACTTCCTGGCCCGCACCGACCAGTTCTTCCTCAACCTCGCGATGGCCTCGTGCAAGTCCAGCGCAGACGCCGCCCGCGCGGTCCAGGCAGGATCGGTCGTCACCGCGATGTGCCGCAACGGCCACGAGTTCGGCATCAGGGTCTCGGGGCTCGGCGAACGCTGGTTCACCGCCCCGGTCAACACTCCCCAGGGCCTGTTCTTCACCGGTTTCGACCAGTCCCAGGCCTGCCCCGACATGGGTGACTCCGCGATCCTGGAGACCTTCGGGCTCGGCGGCATGAGCATGGTCGCCTCGCCCGGCGTGACGCGCTTCATCGGCGCCGGAGGCTTCTCCGATGCGATCGCCACCACCGAGGAGATGGCGGAGATCGTCGTCGGCAGCAATCCCGCGATGAGCATTCCCACCTGGGACTTCCAGGGTGCCCCGACCGGGATCGACGTGCGACTGGTCGTGAAGACCGGCATCACGCCCATCATCAACACCGGCATCGCCTCGATCGTCCCCGGCGTCGGCCAGATCGGCGCCGGAACCGTCCGCGCCCCGCTCGGCTGCTTCATCTCGGCCCTGGAGGCGCTCGGTCAGCTCTACGGCGTGAGCGACTGAGCCGGCCATGGGCCCGCTGAGCCGCATCCGACCCTGGGGGGACGCCCGCGCCCGCCCGGGCTGCCGGCGGG
>JBAQVA010000079.1:0-1651 GCA_049297835.1 Propionibacterium sp. | reverse complement strand
GGGCAGCGTCGTGCAGGCGCGGGCGCGATCAACATGGTCCTCGACGCGGCGCTCGGTATCCGGATCTTCACCGCAATCTGGAGGGTCCCCGGGATCCGGCAGCTGCAAGAGGCCCTCTACGGCTGGGTGGCCGCGCACCGATCGGCCATGCCGGGAACGAGTCCCTGGTGCGTCACCCATCCCGGCGACTGCGATCCAGCTGCCGGCGCGGGGTCCTGCTCAGGCCGGTGATCCGTCGCCGATGATCTGTCACGGGGCCCTCCCCGGGCGCGGTCCCCGGAGTCGATCTGGCGCGCGACCAGGACCTGGGAGCGGTCAGATCAGAAGAGCTCGTCCTGGCCCTTCGGCGGCGCGTAGACCGGATCGATCCCTTCGAACATCTTGCTGATCGACTTGCCGCCGTGGATCCGGTCGATCGCCTCGGCGAACAGCGGAGCGACGCTGAGCCCCGTGAGCTCGGGCCAGTCGGTGGGAGCAGGAACCGTGTCGGTCGTCACGACCTCGCGGATGAAGGGTTCGGCGCGCAGCTTCTCCACGGCGTTGCCGGCGAACAGCCCGTGCGTACAGGTCACCACCGCATCGAGGGCGCCGTGCACCCGCAACTGGCGGACGAGTTCGAGGATCGAGCCGCCGGTGGCGATCTCGTCGTCCATGACGATGCAGTGCCTGCCGGTGACGTCGCCGACAATCGTGTCGACGATCACCTTGTTGTCGCCGAGGCGTCTCTTGCTGCCCGCGGCGACGGGCACGCCGAGCAGCCGGGCGAAGGTGGAGGCGCTCTTCGCATTTCCGAAGTCCGGGCTCACCACGATCGTGTTCTCGTTGTGGGAGCGGAAGTACTGCGCGAGCGTACCCATGGCGGTGAGCTGGTCGACCGGCACGGAGAAGAAGCCCTGTACCTGCGGGGCGTGGAGCTGCATGGTGAGCACCCGATCGACCCCGGCAGTGCTCAGCAGATCGGCCACCAGACGCCCGCCGACACTGATGCGTGAGGCATCCTTCTTGTCCGAGCGCGCATATGAGTAGTGCGGGATGACCGCGGTGATCTGCGCCGCCGATGCGCTTCGGGCCGCCTGGATCATCAGGAGGAGTTCCATCAGGTTGTCCTGGGTGGGCGCCACCAGTGGTTGCACGATGTAGACGTCGCGTTGACGCACGTTGACGAGCAATTGCGCCTGCAGACAGTCATTGCTGAAACGACTGATCCGCACCGGGGACAGCCGAAGCCCGAGATGTTCGCAGACGTTGTGGGCGAAGTCTTCGTGTGCCGAACCGGAGAACACCACGATGTCCTTCAAGGTCATCCTTTCGCAGGGTCTGACCCCTTCACCCTAATTGTCTCGCGTGGAGTCCGCCTGCTGGGCCGGGGCGGGAGTGGCCCCGGTGGTGCAGTGTCGCAGTCTGGTCAGGGGGAACAGGCCGATCACGGCGACAGATATCAGCTCTGTGACCGCCTCGTTAAGGTCGTGTTACCAAACACAGCAGGGGCTCAGCTCGGTGCTAGTTTCACGGTTGTTGCTTCCATTTGGAATCAATTCCTCGAGAAGAGCACGGACGGTGACTCATGCAAGGATCCAAGCGTTCCAGGGGTCGGGCACTCCTGCCGCTCATGGCAACGGTGGCAGTTCTCGGACTCGCGGTTTCGGCCTGC
>JBAQVA010000078.1:0-28947 GCA_049297835.1 Propionibacterium sp. | reverse complement strand
GCGAGGACCTGTGCCGGCTGCGCGTCGTCGCCCATGCCGGCGTTCCTGGACACCGCGCGCTGCCCGGCGAAGGTCTCCAGACAGCCATGCGCGCCGCAGGTGCACAGCACCCCGAGCGGGTCGACGCAGATGTGCCCGATCTCGCCCGACCAGCCGTGCACCCCCGCCAGGATCTGGTGGTCGAAGACGATGCCGGCACCGATCCCGACCTCCCCGGAGATGAAGACGAAGCTGTCCGGCCCGCCACTCACACCGGGTGTGGGATGGGCCACGGCGAAGGCCGCCAGGTTCGCCTCGTTCTGCATGAGGACCGGGTCCACGTCGCGCAGCGGGCCGAAGAGCTGGTCGGTGTCCAGCTCGCGCCAGCCCAGGTTCGGGGCCACCGCCAGGCCGCTCGGCGAGACCAGGCCGGGCACCCCCAGCGCTGCGCCCAGGTAGATGGACCCGGCGGGGACGAATTCCTCGCGGGCCTGCCGGGCGAGCTCGGCGAGGCGGGCCATCACCTCACGCCACTCGCTGTGCCGGAAGTCGCCCGGGAGGTCGAGCTCGCCGAGCACGGCCCCTGCGAGGTCGACGACGCGGGCCGCCAGGTAGCCGATGTTGACCTGGATCCCCATCGCCACCACGGAGCCGGGCCGGGGTGCGACCGGTGTCGCCGGGCGGCCCGGAGATCCGCCCTCGTGGGGGGACAGTTCCACGAGGATGCGGGAGTCCAGCAACTCGTCGACGAGCCGCGAGACGGTGGCACGGGTCATGTGGGTGGAGCTGGCGATGTCGGCTCGCGAGGAGCGTCCCCGGCCGGCCAGGCAGGTGCGCAGCACCAGTGAGAGATTGGCCGCTCGCAGATTCCGCGCGCTGGCGCCCCTCGCGGCGCCCGGACGGAGGGTGGAGCGGGAGCCGCCCACGCGTGACACGGCGGTGATGCCAGGATTCGCGGTGGGCTCGGGCACGGGGACACACTATGCCAGCCGGTCGCCCTGCCGTCCGGCTCGGGCTACCGGCCTGGGAATGTTAGTTGTACTCTCATACAAAATAGTCTCCCAGCCCATCCCGCGTCCGCTCCGGGGACGCCCGCCACGAGTGTGCGTCGGCCCGGTCGCCCGGTGGGATGTGCGGAAGACGATGCGTCCCTCAACGTGGAGTGGTGGTCTCAGATGGAGCGTTTCTGTGTCGCGGGCGTCGATTCGTCCACCCAGTCGTGCAAGGTGGTGATCGTCGATCCGCGCGACGGTCACATCGTGCGACAGGGCCGGGCGAGCCATCCCGACGGAACCGAGATCGACCCCGAGTTCTGGTGGCAGGGCTTCCTGCGAGCGGTCGACGATGCGGGGGGCCTCGATGACGTCGCGGCCCTGTCGGTTGCCGGTCAGCAGCACGGGATGGTCTGTCTGGACGCCCAGGGGGCCGTGATCCGGCCGGCCCTGCTGTGGAACGACACCCGTTCGGCGGAGGCGGCCCGTGGACTCATCTCGGAGCGGGGTGCCGGGGACCGGGAGGCGGGTGCCGAGGCCTGGGCCGAGCTGACCGGCTCGGTCCCGGTGGCCTCGCTCACGGTGACCAAGCTGCGCTGGCTCGCCGAGCACGAGCCCGGCAACGCCGCGCGGATCGCCGCGGTCTGCCTTCCGCACGACTGGCTCACCTGGCGGATCGCCGGGGCGCCCGGGCTGGGCAGGCTGGTGACGGACCGCTCCGATGTCTCGGGAACGGGATATGCCGACATCGACGCCACCGGGTATCGGCGCGAGATCCTCGCCAAGGCCCTGTGCCGGACCGAGGCCGAGGTCGCCGGCATCGTGCTGCCCACGATCCTGGGCCCGTGGGAGTCCGCCGGCCACGGTGATCCCGCCCGGGGATGGGGAGACATCGTGCTCGGGCCAGGGTGCGGCGACAACGCCGGCGCCGCGCTGGGGGTCGGGCTCGCGCCCGGCGAGGCCCTGCTCTCGCTGGGGACCTCAGGGGTCGTGGCCGCGGTCAGCGACCACTCCGTGAGCGACCACTCAGGGGCGGTGACCGGATTCAGCGATGCGACAGGACGCTGGCTGCCACTGGCCTGCACGCTCAACGCATCCCGGATCACCGATGCCGTCGCGGGCATCCTCGGCGTGGACTACGACGAGTACAGCCGGCTGGCGCTGTCCGTGCCGGATGCCGGCGGGCTCGTCCTGACCCCCTACTTCGAGGGGGAGAGGACGCCCAATCTTCCGGACGCGACGGCGTCGCTGACCGGTATGACGCTGTCGAACGCGGTGCCGGCCCGTGTCGCGCGGGCCGGGGTGGACGGGCTGCTGACCCTGATGCGCGGGGCCCTCGACGCCGTACGCGGGCTGGGGGTACCGATCCGGCACGTGACGATGGTCGGTGGAGGCGCCCAGCTGGAAGCGGTCAGGCAGCTGGCCGCAGCAGCACTCGACGCCGAGATCACCGTGCCTCCCGCAGCGGAGTACGTGGCGCTGGGCGCGGCGCGGCAGGCAGCCAGGGTGGCGGCCCGCTGACCCGGGGCCGAGCAGCCCTGCGGTGCGGTCCGCCGTGCCGGGAGCCTCAGGCGGCCCGGGCCGTGCTGGCGAGTGCCCCGGCCGAGGCGAGCGGGCGGATGCTGCGCCTGCCCTCCAGCAGGTTCCGGTAGACGCGCTCGTATCCGGCCGCCATCACCGGGAGGTCGAAACGGCGCTCGGCGTCACGACGGCAGACCGCCGGGTCGATCTGGTCGACCTTGTTGATGGCCCGGGCGAAGGCGTCGAGGCCGCGGGTGACGAAACCCGTGGTGCCGTCGCGCACGACCTCGGGCACGCTGCCCCGCGGAGTCGCCACGACGGGCGTGCCGCATGCCAGCGACTCGGCCATCACCATCCCGAAGGGCTCCTCCCACTGGATGGGGAAGACCAGGCAGGCTGCCTTCGAGTAGAGCTCGCGCTTGAGCTCGGCGTCGGCCTGGCCGACGTACTGCACGTCGGGGCCGAGCATCGGGCGGACGACCTCGTCGAAGTACTTCTTCTCCGGGGGCTCACTGAGCTTGCCGGCCAGCACGATCTTGCGCCCGGCGCGCCTGGCGGCCTCGATGGCCAGGTGTGGCGCCTTGTCGGGGCAGAAACGCCCGATCCACAGCACCCAGTCCTCCTTGGTCCGCCGGAAGGGGAAGGAGGAGACGTCGATGCCGTTGGGCACACAGCCGACCCAGTTCAGGTCGGGGGCCTGGCGCATCTGGGCACGCGAGATGGCGACCAGCTGGATGGTGCTGCCCAGCCTGCGGTAGTAGTCGCCGTTGTCGCCGCTCACCGGGCCGTGCATGGTCACCACGGTCGGCTCGTCACGCCCTGCGGCGAGCAGTGGGCCCGCTGCCGAGTTGTCGTGGACGATGTCGAGGTCGAGCTCCTTGAGCGCCCGGCCCGCCTGCGCAGCCAGGACCAGTTCCGGCATGATGCTGGATCCCAGCAGCTGCGAGGGCGCCTTCTCGTAGACCTTCACGTAGTGCTGGGCCCTGGTTCCCGGACGCCCCGAGGCGATGAGGGTCACCTCGTGGCCGCGGGCGACGAGCTGGTCGACCAGCGCCGCGACGACGGCCTCGGTGCCGCCGTAGCCCTTGGGTGGCAGGTCGAACCACGGCGGCGCCACCATCCCGATCTTCAACGGACGTTCTTCGGGCACTGCGACCGTTGGTGCGACGGGGGACATGGTCAGCGACATCTGCATCTCCTTCAGAGCTTGGCTCGCGGTAACCGCTCAATCACCGAGCTGATATATGCACAGAGTAGAAGCAAAGAACTTGCATGTAAAGGAGTAAGTTGGTTTGAGCACCGTTGAGAGAGATGCTGGCTGCCAACAGCGAGCAGGGTGGGACGACATGAAGGATTCCGGGAAGACCGCAACACAGGACGACAGGGTCGATGCCATCGGCGGTGACCGCACCAGGCCGCACGGCGTGGGTCTGGTGCCCCGCCTGCAGCAGACGGTGACGCTGGTGGAGGGCTCGTCGTTCTGCCTGTCCCAGTCCGGTGGCGACATCGTCCCCGAACAAGTGGACGGGCTGTTCGTGCGGGACACCCGGATCATCTCGCGCTGGCAGCTGCGCGTCGACGGCCAGGGCATCGAGCCGCTCAGCGTCCTGCCCGGCGAGCCCTACGAATGCCATTTCGTCGGGCGGCTGCCCGTGCGACCGGGCGCTGTCGAGCCCACCGTCCTCGTGGAGCGCCACCGGATGGTCGGCGAGGGCATGCGCGAGGACATCGTCATCACGAACTACGGGACGGAGGCGGCGGGCCTGGAGCTGAGCCTGCAGGTGGGTGCGGACTTCGCCGATCTGTTCGAGGTGAAGGACCGGCGCCCGACCCGCCCGAAGGCGGTCGAGACGAGTGCCGACAAGTCCGGGCTGCACCTGCGGCTGTCCGGCCCGGGGGTGCAGGGCCGCGGGGTCCGGGTCTCCTGGCCCGGCGCCCAGGCGGGTCCCGGAGTGCTGCAGGCCAGGGCCGTCGTGCCCGCACACGGTTCGTGGCGGGCCAGCATCGCCGCCGTGCCGGTGGTCAGTGGCACCGAGCTGGCGGAGCCCTTCCCGCTGGACCGTCCGCTGGGCAGCACCGGCCCGGCGCTGCGGATGCAGGGCTGGCATGCGATCAGCCCGGCCATCTCGGTGCAGAACTCCGTGCTGGCCCAGGCCCTCGCCACGAGCGAGCGCGACCTGGGCGCCCTGCGGATCACCGACCCCGCCCACCCCGACGACGACGTGGTCGCCGCCGGTGCCCCCTGGTTCATGGCCCTGTTCGGCCGCGACTCGCTCATCACCAGCTCGCTCATGCTGCCCTACGTGCCCCGGTTGGCGCTGGGCACGCTGCGCACCCTGGCCAGGCTGCAGGGCACCAAGGAGTCGGTGATGACCGAGGAGCAGCCCGGCCGGATCCCGCACGAGGTGCGGCTGGGAGCAGATCTCTCGCTGGCCCTGGGCGGGGAGTCGGTCTACTACGGATCGATCGACTCGACGCCGCTGTTCGTGCTCGTTGCCGGCCAGGCGCTGCGCTGGGGGATCCCCGCGGCGGACCTGCAGTCGCTGCGTCCGGCCGTGGACCGGGCCCTCGACTGGATCGACCACTACGGCGACCGGGACGGCGACGGCTTCGTGGAGTACCAGCGCGGCACCGACCGCGGCCTGCTCAATCAGGGCTGGAAGGACTCGGCGGACGGGATCAGCCATGCCGACGGCCGGATCGCCGAGACCCCCATCGCGCTCGCCGAGGTGCAGGGCTACTGCTATGCCGCCAAGCGCGCCGCCGCCGAGCTGGCCCGGGCCTTCGGGCAGCCGGATCGCGCCGCCTCGCTGGTCGCCCAGGCCGAGGAACTCAAGGAACACTTCCACCAGGCCTTCTGGCTTCCCGAGGAGGGCTTCTACGCGCTGGCGCTGGACGGCCACAAGCAGCCGGTGCGCACCATCAGCTCGAACATCGGCCACTGCCTGTGGACCGGAATCGTCAAGGACGAGGTGGCCGACGCCGTCGTCGAGCGTCTCGTGGCGCCGGACATGTTCACCGGCTTCGGCATCCGCACGCTCTCCTCCGGCGCGCGGCGTTACAACCCGGCGAGCTACCACAACGGCTCGGTCTGGCCGCACGACACGGTGCTGGCCGCCTCCGGGATGGCCCGTTACGGGCACCGCGACGCCGCGACGAGGGTGGTCGAGGGCCTGCTCGACGCGCTGGAGGCCTTCTCGGGGCGCCTTCCCGAGCTGTTCTGCGGATTCTCGCGCGAGGAGAAGCCGGTCCCGGTGCCCTACCCGACCTCCTGCTCGCCGCAGGCCTGGGCGGCCGCCACCCCCTTCGAGCTGCTGAGGATCAGCCTCGACCTGGACGCCGACCTGCAGACCGGCAATGCGAAGGCGGCGGCCGTGCCGCCGAGCATCGGGCGGGTGAGGCTGCGCAGGGGCCCGCAGGGCTCGACGCCGGTCGACGTGGACGCCGACGAGACCGGCGCCTCCGTCAGCGGAGTGCGGCGGTGAGTGCCACGATGACCACTCTCGCGCGGCAGGGCAGCAGGCGTCCCGAGGACGCACGCCGGGGCGACCGGCAGGAAAATGGGAACGGCACCGTTCCCGCGGGGCGACACGGGAGCGCACGAAGTGGAGGCAGGGTCATGGCCGATCTGGACAGCTCGCAGGACGGGGCACTGCCCCCGCTGCACGGGGCCGACCTTCCCTTCTACACCGTCGGGCAGGTGGCGATGTTGCTGGAGATGCCGGCCGCCTCCCTGCGGCGGCTCGACGTGGAGGGCATCGTCAGCCCGCAGCGTTCCGGCGGCGGGCAGCGGCGCTACTCACGCAACGACGTGGAGCGGCTGCGCGAGGTGAGCGAGCTCACCCACCAGGGGCTCACCCTGGCCGGGGTGCGCCATGTGCTCGGGCTGCGCCGGCGGATCGGCGAGCTCGAGGCCGAACTCGCCGAGCTCAAGGACCAGCTGGCCGCCGACAAGGGCTGACCAGGCCTGGGGCCCGAGCCGGCGCCAGCTCAGTGGTCGCTGGGGATCCGGTGATCGGGGTGGGACAGGTCGATCCCGGCCAGGCGGCCGACGACCACCAGGGACGGCGGCCGCACGTGGTGCGCGTCCATCTCGGTGACCGCCTCGCCGAGGGTGGTGCGCCACGACTCCTGGCTGGGCAGGCTGGCATTGCTCACCACGGCCACCGGAGTGTCCGCCGCCAGCCCGCCGGCCAGCAGCTCGGGTGCGATCTCGTGCAGGTGCGCGACGCCCATGAGGATGACCAGCGTCATCCGGGTGCGTGCCAGCTCCCGCCAGGGCACCTCGCTGCGGTCGTCGTGGGGCGGCACATGGCCCGAGACGACCGTGAAGCCCTGCACCAGGTGGCGGTGGGTCAGCGGGATCCCGGCCAGCCCCGGCCCGGCGGTACTCGCAGAGACACCCGGGATCACCCGCACCGGGATGCCTGCCTCGGCGCAGGCCTGCCATTCCTCGCCACCGCGCCCGAAGACGAACGAGTCGCCGCCCTTGAGCCGCACCACCCGCCTGCCGTGCCGGGCGTGCTCGACGAGGAGCTGGTTGATGCGCTCCTGGGGGACGAACTCGCCGCGCGGGACCTTGCCCACGGCAAGCACCTCGGCGTCCTCGCGGGCCTCGTCGAGCACCTCGTGGGGCGCGAGCCGGTCGTAGAGGATGACGTCCGCCTCGCGGACCGCCTCCAGACCCGCCACCGTGATGAGCCCGGGATCCCCGGGCCCGCCTCCGACCAGGGTGACAGTTCCGGGCAGCAGGTGGGTGGTCATCGAACCTCCAGTGAAATCGGGCTCCGGGACGGCCGGGCGCCGCGTCCTCGCAGCATGGGTGCGCTGCCCGTCAACCCTAAACGCATCACCGCTTCCCAGCGTCGTCGTGACCGGGCCCCGACCGCGGATGGCACTGATGGACGTCACAGATGCGGTGACTTCGCCGGATGATCGATGCCCATCGGGGTCGCGCGGCGCCACATGCCATGCGCAGGGTCAGGATGGAAGACTGTTCGGGTCACCCCTTTCATTGCGCGTAACGTCGGCTGCGCAGAATTTCGGACGTGAGGAACCAGGAAATGAAGTACACAGTCATCGGTGCTGGAGCAATGGGATACCGCTACGGTGTCCTCCTGCAGGAGAAGGCGGGAGTGCCGGTCGACTTCGTCGACACCTGGGAGCCGAACATCGAGGCGGTACGCAGCCAGGGTGGTGTGTACGTCTCGCGCGACCACGAGGGACGCCACCTCGTGCCGATCAAGCTGTTCACCCCCGAGGAATACACCGGGAACCCCGATGTGTGGATCGTCTTCGTCAAGCAGATGCAGCTGGCCGGCGTGCTCGAACGATGTGCGCACCTGTTCCGTCCCGGGCAGTACGCGTTCAGCGCCATGAACGGCATGGGGCACATCGAGAAGCTGCAGAAGTACTTCCCCGACGACCGCATCGTCGGTGGCACCGCCATGATCGCCACGGTCCTCAACGGCCCCGGCGACGTCGACTTCATCGGCAAGCACGGCGCGGGCCACATGCACATGGTCAACCTCACCGAGAAGCCCGACGACACCACCCGCGCGATGGTCATCGACTTCCAGGCAGCGGACCTCAACCCGATCCTCACCCAGAATTTCAACGGCACCCTCATGGCGAAGGTGCTCTTCAACTCCGTCATCAACACGCTGTGCACGATGTTCGGCGCGACGATGGGCGAGTTCGCCAGCTATTCGGGCGCCAAGGACATCGCCCGCATGCTCCTGGACGAGGCCTACGACGCCTGCGAGCGCGCCGGCATCCAGCTGATCGAGACCCGTCAGGAGTCCGTCGAGTCGGTGGACTTCGTGAGCCGGGTCGGCAATCCGCTGCACTACCCGTCCATGCACCAGGACTTCTCGCACAACCGGCCCACCGAGGTCGACTACATCAACGGCTACATCGCCCGTCTCGGCCGCGAGCACGACTACATCTGCCACCTGCACGAGTTCGTCACCGCCCAGATGCACCTGGCCGAGGCCATGCGCAACCTCAAGGTCGCCACCGCCGCGAAGCAGTCCGGGTCGGCGGACGAGGACGGCGCGCACGCCGGGGACAAGGCCGAAGCCGCCGCCTGAGCGGGACACCGGCCGCGGACCCGTCGTGCCGGCCGGGTGACAGTCGGGGGGAACACAATGGATCCCGCTCCTGTTCCGGACGCCCACGAGAGGCATGACATGAACGAGACACGACCGTTGCTCTTCCGTCCCATCACGCTGCGCGGGCTCTCGGTGCGCAACCGGGCCTGGGTGCCGCCGATGTGCCAGTATGCGGTCGAGTCGCGCGACGGCGTCCCGCAGGACTGGCACGTCGTGCACTACGGCAGCCTGGCGGTCGGGGGCTTCGGCCTGGTGATGGCCGAGTTCACGGCCGTCGTGGACGAGGGGCGGATCACGCCCTACGACACCGGGCTGTGGAACGACCGGCAGCAGCAGGCCTGGTCGCACATCGTCGACATCGCCCACGCCAACGGCGCGGCGATCGGCGTGCAACTGGCCCACGCGGGCTACAAGGCGAGCACCGAGCGACCGTGGCCCGGCAGGCAGCTCGGTGTGCTCGGCCCGGACGAGGGCGGCTGGGCTCCGGTCGGCGCCAGCACGACCACGCTCACCGACCGCCGGGGCCGCCCGGTGCCCGTCCACGGTCTGGACGAGCAGGAGATCGCCGGGGTGGTCAATGCCTTCGTCGCGTCCACCCGGCGCGCCGAGCAGGCAGGCTTCGACACCGTCGAGATCCACGCGGCGCACGGCTACCTGCTGCACCAGTTCTACTCACCGCTGACCAATGACCGCACGGACGGCTGGGGAGGGGATCGCGAACGTCGGGCCCGGCTCACCCTCGAGGTCGCGCGGGCCGTCCGCGGCGCCTTCCCCGCATACAAGCCGGTGCTACTGAGGATCTCGTCCAGCGACTGGAACCCCGCGGGCTGGGGGATCGAGGACTCGGTGTGGCTGTGCCGCCAACTGCGCGAGATCGGCATCGACCTGGTCGACGCGTCCTCGGGTGGCCTGCCTGGTGCCCGGATCACACTGGGCCCCGGCTACCAGGTTCCCTTCGCCGATCAGATCCGCCGCGAGGCCGGGATACCCACCGCGGCGGTCGGGCTCATCACCGGGCCACGTCAGGCCGAGGAGATCCTGGAGCAGGGCCGTGCCGATGTCGTCGACCTGGGGCGCGAGTCACTGCGTGACACGAACTGGCCGCTGAGGGCCGCCCACGAGCTGGGCCTGCCCGCCGAGCAGGCACCCTGGGCACCCGCGCGGTGGCGCGGACACTGGCCGGCCTGACGACCTGCCGGTGCCGCGCCCGATTGCGGTGCGTCCGGCTTCAGTTCGTGAAGTCGGTGATGACGGTCGTGCCGACCGTCTTGTAGGTGGTCATCGCGTCGAGCGCGTCATTGACCTTGCTCAGCGGGATGGTCTTGGTGACGAGCTGGCCGGGCTGCAGCTTCTTGGTGGCGACCTGGTCGAGCAGGTAGCGGAACTCCACGGTGGGCATGCCGAAGGAGCCCCGGTAGCTGATCTCGTTGGTGATCAGGTCGTTGATGACGAGCGGCACCTCGCCGTTCTTGCCCTCGGGCGTCATGCCGATCTGGACGTGGCGTCCGCGCGGTCGCAGCGAGGCGACGGCGTTGCGCAGCGTGACCGGGATCCCGAGTGCGTCGACGCTCATGTCGGCACCGCCACGGGTGAGCTCGCGCACGGCGCCCACCGGGTCGGTGTTGCTGGAGTTGATCGTCTCGACCGCGCCGATCTTGCGTGCCAGGTCGAGCTTGTCGTCGGCGATGTCGACGGCGATGACATTCGCCCCGGCGCTCGTCGCGATCTGGGTGGCGGACAGGCCCACGCCGCCTGCTCCGTAGACGACCAGCCAGTCACCGGGGTGGACCCGGCCGACCTCGACGACGCCGTGGTAGGCGGTCATGAAGCGGCAGCCCATGCCGGCCGCGTCCGAGAAGGAGACGGCATCGGGCAGCGCGACCAGGTTGGCGTCGGCGTTCGGGATGTGCACGTACTCGGCGAAGCCGCCGTCGTAGGTGAATCCCGGCATGACGATGTCGGGGCAGACGTTGGAGTGGCCGGTGCGGCAGTACCAGCAGTGCCCGCAGCCGACGGTGAACGGGATGATGACCCGGTCGCCGATCTTGAACTGCGTCACATTGGTGCCGACCTCGCGGACCTCGCCCACGAACTCATGACCGAAGATGTGGGGCAGGGAGGAGTTGGTGAATCCGGGCCATTCCCCCTGCCAGCCGTGCCAGTCGCTGCGACAGACACCGCATGCCTTGACGTCCACGATGACGCCGTTGACGTCATTCGCCAGATCTGGGACGTCCTCGATGACCAGTGATTCCTTGTACTGCTCGACGACCGCTGCCTTCATTGCTGCGGGTCACTTCACTTTCCCTGATAGGCCCTTGTCCTACCCCCGGTGACCGGAGACGGCCACGGCGTCGTGGACTCGGGACAGTTGGCGATGAGGCCGTATCGCCGGGGTCGGAAGACCGGGGGAGGAGACGACCGGATCATTTATCTTGACATCGAGATAATTTAGCACCGGCATTTTCGGCCCCCACCCGGGGCCCCCTCGGCTCGGCCGTCCGCTCCCGGGCTTGTGAGTGGGCTGTGGGCTGCCTACCATTTGCTTGGCATCAAGCAAGTAAATCGGAATCGTGGGAAGACGGCGATCCCGAGAGGACCACGGACCTTGGTGCGGAGTCATGGTCGCCTCCGGTGTGCTGGCTGGCGTCAGTCCTGTCGGTCGGCGCCGGGAGCCGACGCCGGGGAGCCGGCGCCGCGCGGGGAGAAGGCAGGCACATGTCCCTGTTCGATCGATCGAGGACCCCGCGGAATGGCGGCGGTTCCCCGGTCTTCTCGGCGCGCTACCACTGGATCGCGCTGAGCAACACCACCCTCGGCATGCTCATGGCCACGATCAACGGGTCGATCGTGATGATCTCGCTGCCGGCGATCTTCAAGGGCATCGACCTGGATCCGCTCAAGCCCTCCAATGTCAACTACCTGCTGTGGATCCTCATGGGCTACATGGTGGTGACGGCCATCTTCGTGGTGCCCTTCGGCCGGCTCGGGGACATCTTCGGGCGGGTGCGGATATACAACCTCGGCTTCGCCGTGTTCACCGCGGCCTCGGTGCTGCTCGCCCTGGACCCCTTCACCGGTGCCGCCGGGGGCCAGTGGCTCATCTGGTGGCGGATGGTCCAGGGCCTGGGCGGGGCGATGCTCTTCGCCAACTCGACGGCGATCATCACCGACGCCTTCCCGGCCCACCACCGAGGTATGGCGATGGGCGTCAACCAGGTCGCCGCCATCGCCGGCAGCTTCATCGGACTCCTGGTCGGCGGCCTGCTCTCGGTGATCGACTGGCGGGCGATCTTCTTCGTGAGCGTCCCGGTGGGCCTGCTGGGCACGATCTGGGCCTACACCTCGCTCAAGGAGATCGGTACCCGCAATCCCGGCCATCTCGACATCGCCGGCAATGCCTTCTTCGCGGCCGGCCTGGGCCTGGTGCTCATCGGCGTCACCTACGGGATCCAGCCCTACGGCGGCCGGACGACCGGCTGGGCCAGCCCCTGGGTGCTCGGCTCGCTGCTCGGCGGGGCCGTACTGCTGGGGGTCTTCGCGCTCGTCGAGCTGCGGGTCTCACAGCCCATGTTCGAGATGCGGTTGTTCCGGATCAGAGCCTTCACCGCCGGCAACCTGGCCACCCTGCTGTCGTCCGTCGGACGCGGCGGGCTGCAGTTCATGCTCGTCATCTGGCTGCAGGGAATCTGGCTGCCACTGCACGGCTACAGCTTCGAATCGACGCCGCTGTGGGCCGGCATCTACATGCTGCCGCTGTCGATCGGCTTCCTGGTGGCCGGGCCGGTCTCCGGGATGCTCTCCGACCGCTTCGGTGCCCGGCTGTTCGCCACCCTCGGGCTGGCCATCGTGGCGCTGACCTTCGTCCTGCTCTTCCTCATGCCGGTCGACTTCAGCTACTGGCAGTTCGCCGTGGTCATCCTGCTGTCGGGCATCGGTTCCGGCATGTTCAGCGCACCCAACCGGACGGCCATCATGAACTCGGTGCCGGCGAACCAGCGCGGCTCGGCGTCCGGGATGGCAGGCATGCTGCAGAATGCCGGCAACTCGCTGTCGATCGGGGTCTTCTTCTCCCTGATGATCGTCGGCTTCGCCGCGGCGCTGCCGCAGACCCTCACCGCCGGCCTGCTCGCCCACGGTGTCCCGGCGACCGCCGCCCAGTCCATCGGCACAGAACCCCCGGTCGGCCTGCTGTTCGCCGCCTTCCTCGGCTTCAACCCGGTCGAGGAACTGCTGCGGGGCGCGGGCGTCCTCGGCTCGCTGCATGCCTCGGACCTGTCCGTGCTCACCGGCAAGCAGTTCTTCCCGGACCTGATCTCCGGGCCCTTCCATGACGGTCTGGTCGTGGTCTTCAGCGTGGCGGCGATCCTCACCCTCGTCGCGGCGGGGGCGTCCATGGTGCGTGGCGAGCGTTTCGTCAACGAGTCGGCAGCCCTCGAGGATCGCGAGGAGACCGGCGTGGAGGAGATCTGCGAGCTCGAGAGCGAGTGCAGGCATGGCTGAGGCCGTTCAGCAGGGCCAGCTGCACGAGGTCAGCGAACTCGCCGCCCATGTCATCCCGCTCCTCAACCGCAGGTTCCGCCCGGGTGGCAGCGGGATGGGGCTGGGGGTGCGCTCGGCCCTGTTCGCCCTGGAACGTCACGGCCCGCGACGCTCCGGGGACCTCGCCCGGCTCGAGGGCGTGGCGGCACCGACCATGACCCGGATGATGACGGCGCTCGTCGAGCGCGGACATGTCGCCCGGCGCCCCGACCCCGACGACGGGCGGGCCAGCCTGCTGGAGATCACCGAGGCCGGCACCGAGGCGCTCTCCCGTGCCCGCCAGGCGTATGCGGAGCACATCGAGGAGGTCCTGCGCGAACTCGGCCCCGAGGAACTGGAAAGGGTGCGCGGGGCCCTGACCGAACTGGTCGACGCGGGGCTTGCCGACTGACCTGCGGTTGTCGCCCGGGGGTAGTTTCTCCCCCATGGCTGACACTCCAACGGCCGGAGTCACCCCCGCAGTCCACGTCGAGCACTTCCGGATGGCCTTCGGGCCCACCACGGTGGTGCGCGACCTGTCGTTCGACGTGGCGCAGGGCGAGACCTTCGGCTTCCTCGGCTCCAACGGCTCGGGAAAGACGACGACGATCAGGGCGCTGCTGGGCCTCTACGAGCCCACCGGCGGAGTCCTGCAGGTCTACGGGAAGAAGTTCCGCCCCGGCCAGCAGGGCCTCGGCTACCTTCCCGAGGAGCGCGGCCTGTACAAGAAGGAGCAGGTCCTCACCACGATGACCTACTTCGGCCAGCTCAAGGGCATGGACGCCTCCTCGGCGAAGTCCTGGTCGCTGGGCTATCTCGACCGGGTGGGGCTGGCGGACAAGCAGCGGACCCGCCTGGACAAGCTGTCCGGCGGGGAGCAGCAGAAGATCCAGCTCGGCGTGACGGTGATGAACGACCCGGAACTGCTCATCCTCGACGAGCCCACCAAGGGCTTCGATCCGGTCAACCGGCGGCTGCTCATGGACATCGTGGAGGAGCAGCGCAGGGCCGGCGCCACCGTCGTCATGGTCACCCACCAGATGGACGAGGTGGAACGGCTGTGCGACCGGGTGCTGCTGCTCAAGGACGGCGTGGCGCGGGCCTACGGCACCGTCGAGGAGGTCCAGGAGCAGTTCGGCGCGGCGAGCGTGGTGCTGCGTTTCGCAGGTGAGCTGCCCGACAGCGAGCAGTTCACGGTGGCCTCGCTGGACAACGGCCGGGCGGAACTGCTGCTGCGTCCCGGCGTCGAGCCCTCCCGGCTGCTCGCCTCACTGGTGGCCTCCGGGCTGGCCGTCACCGAGTTCACCCCGAGGCGCCGGTCCATGGAATCGATCTTCGTCGAGGTCTACGGCAAGGAGGCACGGCTGTGAGCAACACCCGCAATCTGGGCACCGTCATCCGCTTCGAGGTGACCCGCGCGCTGGCGAAGCGCAGCTTCTGGCTGGCCACGCTGGCGGTGCCGGTCTTCATCGCCCTGGTCATGGTGCTGCAGATCGGCTCCAACTCGTCGATCTCGAGCCAGTCCGAGCAGCAGGCGTCGTCCAAGATCAACTTCGCCTACACCGACGATTCCGGGCTCGTCAACGCGGACATCGCCAGGGCTGCCGGCGGCACCGCGATCACCGATCCCGATGCCGGCGTGGCCAAGGTGCGCGACGGCTCCCTGGACGCCTACATCCACTTCCCCGCCGATCCCTCGTCCCAGCCGGTCGCCGTGGCAGGCCGCGACATCGGGATCTTCGCCTCCGGCCGCTACGAGGCGGTCGCCAAGTCGGTCCTCACCGCCAGCGTCGACGCGAAGATCGGCGACCCACGCCTGGCCTCGATCAGCGCCGGAAATGTCAACGCCGTGACCACCACCTACAAGGACGGCGCGGTCTCCGGGGGCATCCGCGAGATGATCCCGGCCCTGCTGTTCCCGGTGATCTTCCTGATGGCCGTGATGCTGCTGGGCAACCAGATGCTCTCGGCCACCCTCGAGGAGAAGGAGAACCGGGTCACCGAGATGATCCTCACCACGATCGAGCCGAACCGGCTGATCATCGGCAAGATCATCTCCCTGTTCGTCGTGGGGCTCGTCCAGTTCCTGGTCTTCTCGGTGCCCACGGTGGTCGGCTATCTGCTCTTCCGGGACAGGCTGAGCCTGCCCAATCTCGACCTGTCGACGCTGATCTTCTCCCCGCAGCGGCTGATCATCGGCTTCCTGCTGCTGCTCGGCGGCTTCGCCCTGGTGGCCGGTTCGCTGGTCGCGCTGGGTGCCGTGATGCCCACCGCCAAGGACGCCGGGCCGGTCTACAGCATCATGATCCTGCTGGTCTTCGTGCCGCTCTACTCGATCGCCCTGATCATCAGTGATCCCAGTGCGCTCATCGTGCGCTTCTTCAGCATCTTCCCCTACTCGGCGCCACTCACGTCGATGGCACGCAATGCGATGGGGACGCTGCCGCTGGGCACGGCCGTGCTCACGATCATCTGGCTGTTCGCCCTGGCGGCACTGACCCTGGTCGCTGCCGTGCGGTTGTTCAAGTACGGCTCGCTGTCCTACGGGGAACGACTCAGCCTGCGCACCCTGCTGCCCGGGAGCCGCAGCGGCAGCACCCGCGGCTGAGCCTCGCGCGGCGCCCGGGACTGGGCCGGGTGGAGAAGTTCGGCCCAGTCCTGTGGTCGGGGGCACCCGCGCGCGATGAGTTGCGTAGCGTCGGACCCGTGCACATGCTGACCTGCCCGAACTGTGGCCTGCCGATCCGGCTGGAGAATCTCGCCTGCGAGAACTGCGAGACGACCGTGATGTTCGATCCCCGCTCGCTGGGCGTCGTCCCCCTGGACGGGGGGAAGGATGCCCGCGGCAATGCCCTGGAACCCTGCGCGAATCGCACCCTGCTGTGCAACTGGGGGGTGCCCGCCGACGCCGGGCAGAACCTCTGCTTCTCCTGCCGGATCACCCGCCGGCGTCCCGACGGCAACGACCAGGAGAGCCTCGAACACCTCACCGTGACCTACCAGGCGCAGCGGCGGCTGCTCGTCGGGCTGGCCGATCTCGGTCTTCCCGTGGTGCCCTACTGGGTCCGCGAGGGCGGCCTGGCCTTCGACCTGCTCGACTCCAAGACCTCGGACGAGAAGGTGATGATCGGGCAGGCCAACGGCGTGATCACCATCGACCTGGCCGAATCCCTCGATGCCCACCGCGAGGCCCAGCGGGTCAAGCTGGGCGAGCCCTACCGCACGCTGCTCGGCCACTTCCGCCACGAGGTCGGCCACTACTTCTCCTGGCAGCTGGTCGAGAAGCCCGGCGGGCCGCTGCTGGACGAGCTGCGCGAGCTCTTCGGCGACGAGCGCGCCTCCTACCAGGAGGCCCTGGACAGGCACTACTCCAACGGCAGCCCGGCCCAGTGGGCCAGGAGCTACATCTCCGAGTACGCCACGATGCATCCCAGCGAGGACTGGGCCGAGACCTTCGCCCACTACCAGCACATCCTCGCCACCCTGGGCACCGCCGCCAACGGCGGCCTGCGCCTCGTGCCGCCGCAGGGCACCAGCTTCTTCGACGAGACGATCGTGCCCCGCGAGTCCTACGCCGACGTCGACTTCTCGGTCGCCCTGCGCGACTGGCGGTGGGTGGCGAGCTTCCTCAACCGCTCCAACAATGCGATGGGCAACGACGACCTCTACCCCTTCCGGATCCCCGATCCGGTCGTGGCCAAGCTCGAGTTCGTCCATCGTGTCGTGCAGGCCTCCCGCACCCCGACACCGTTCGTGGAGTCGCTGTGATCCTCCCGGCGCGGACGCAGCTCGTCCACCTGCGCGCCTCGGGCACCTCGGTCGTGGTCGACGTCTCGGCGGGGCGGGAACCGGCGTTCGTGTACTGGGGCACGGATCTCGGCGAGCTCGGCACGGAGACACTCGCCGCGATCTCGCTCGCCGGTGTCGATCCTCCGGTCGGCAGCTCGCCCGACCGGGGACTGCGGCTCGGCGTACTGGCGCTGTCCTCGTCGGGCTGGGCGGGCCGTCCCGGCCTGGCCGGCCATCGGGACGACGGATCGGCGTGGGCACCTGCGCTCGGTGTCGACAGCGTCGAGCTGACGGCGGACGATCCGGTGGACGAGGGTGCCACGGTGTGCGCCGGCCCCGGTTCGCTCATCTGCTCGATGGTCGATCCGCAGGCCGGAATTCGCGCCCGGGTCGTCGTGGAACTGCTTGCCGGCGGCCTGTTGAGGGTGCGCGCCGAGGTGACCAACGAGGATCCTCGGCCGTGGACCCTCGACGAGCTGGCCGTCGTGCTCCCGGTGCCGCTGTCGGCCGGTGAGCTGCTCGACTTCTCCGGCCGGTGGGCCCACGAGCGCGCCCCGCAGCGCCGTGCACTCGGCCTGGGCTGCTGGCTCCGCGAGGGCCGGCACGGCCGCACCGGATTCGACGCTCCCACCATGAGCTTCTGCGGGGAGGCCGGATTCGGTTTCGCATCGGGCCAGCTCTGGGGCCTGCACGTCGCCTTCTCCGGGAACCACCGCTGCTGGGTCGAACGGCGTCCCGAGGGCCGCCAGGTGATGGCCGGCGGGGAACTCCTGCTGCCCGGAGAGGTCCGTCTCGATCAGGGTGAGGGCTACCGGGGCCCGTGGGTCTACGCGGTGCACGCCGACGGGCTCGACGATGCCGCCCACCTCGTGCACGACTGGCTGCGGACCCTGCCGGGGCATCCCGACCCGCAGCGCCCGGTCACGCTCAATGTCTGGGAGGCGGTCTACTTCGACCACGACGAGCAGACCCTGCTGAGCCTGGCCGAGCGCGCTGCCCGGATCGGCGTGGAGCGTTTCGTCCTGGACGACGGATGGTTCCTCGGCCGCCGGGACGACACCGCCGGCCTGGGTGACTGGGTCGTCGACCCGAGGGTGTGGCCCGCCGGCCTGCACCCGCTCGCCGACCGGGTGCACGAGCTGGGGATGCAGTTCGGGCTGTGGTTCGAACCGGAGATGGTCAGCCCGGACTCCGAGCTCGCCCGCGCACACCCCGAGTGGATCATGGCCACCGGGGACCGCCTGCCTGCCGAATGGCGTCACCAGCAGGTGCTCGACCTCGCCATTCCGCAGGCCTTCGAGCACGTCCACGCGGCGATGGGTGCGATCCTCGACGAGTACGAGATCGCCTACCTCAAGTGGGACCACAACCGTGATCTCGTCGAGGCGGGAAATCGCCAGCGGGCGGGAAGCGCGGCCGTGCACGACCAGACGCTGGCCTGCTACCGGCTGATGGACCTGCTGCGCGCCGAGCATCCCGGGCTGGAGATCGAGAGCTGTGCCTCCGGGGGCGGGCGTATCGATCTGGAGATGGCGCGCCACGCCCAGCGCTTCTGGCTCTCGGACTGCATCGATCCGCACGAGCGGGCGCAGATCATGCGCTGGAGCGCGCAGCTGCTGCCGGCGGAGATGATGGGCACCCATGTGGCGTCACCACGCAATGCGATCACCGGGCGGGTCGGCGAGCTGTCCTTCCGGGCCGGTCTGGCGATCTGGGGACATCTCGGCGTGGAGTGGAATCTGCTGGAGGCCGGCGACGACGAGCTCTCCCGGCTCGGCGAGTGGATCTCCTTCCACAAGCAGGAACAGGCGCTGCTGTACGGCGGGGACCTGGTGCGTCGCGAGCTGCCGGGCGGGATGACCCTGCACGGCGTCGTCGCCCGCAACCGCGACGAGGCACTCTACGGCCTGGTCCGGCTGGAGAGCAGCCCGCTCGCCCGGCCGGGACAGCTGCTCGTCCCCGGGCTGGACGACCGGGGCAGCTATCGGCTGTGCCCGCGCCTGGTCGGGGGCGGACCCGACGGCGTCGTGCTGCCGGCCTGGTGCGGGCCCGACAACGAGGGCATCGTCATGACCGGCCGTGCGCTGCGCCTGCACGGTGTGCGGACACCCCAACTGTGGCCCGACGAGATACTCATCCTGCAGGCGGTGCGGGTGGGCTGACGTCCTGCCCCGCAGACGCGGCCGGCAGCCATTGCGGGCTCGGCCCTGCTCCCCGACGGCCCGGCACAGCACCGGGCGGGCCCTCAGCTGTGCTGCCCGGGCGGCAGCAGGGCGACGTTCGCATGGACGGCGTCGGCCGCGATCGCGGCGTCGATGACCCTGCGGACGTGCAGGTACTGCCCGTCGACGAGCAGCGGCTCGTCGGGCCGTGTCCCACCCGACCAGGTCACCGTCACGTCGGGCGGCGGCAGGAAGCGGGTGCCCGGTGCCGGATGGACCACTCCCACGGCGAGCACCCGGGGGTCGTCGGCCGGCAGCACGACGACCTCCTCGACGATGGCCAGCCGCGCCAGCGTTCGCCGGATGACCCGCTCGAGCCGTTCGCTGGTCGCGAAGAGCATGGTGATCATCGCCGTGCCGTCGCGGGTGCAGCCCGTCGCGAAGGACTGGATGCTCACCCCTCGGCTGCTCACCACCTCGGCCATCGCGGTGATGCTGCCCGGCCGGTCAGCGGCGCGGACGCAGGCGACGTAACGGCGGGGGCGGCCGGGCTCCTCACCGTCGGCGCGAGCAGCGGGCGCTGCGCTCACAGTTGCCATCTCACAACCCCCATTCGGCCAGGCTGAGGTTGGTCCGCGCGATGCTCTGGCGCAGCCGCCGGTCCTCGTCGGCGGCCAGCGGGTCGAGGATCACCCGGGTCCACCCCTCGGGCCCGAGCACGATGGGCAGCCCGGTCACGGCCCTCAGCGGCTCGCCGTCCAGCTCGGCGTCCCCGTCGACGCGCACCTGACCGGCCACGACGATCTCGCGCCCGTCGAAGATCGTGTCCACGAGGTCGACGGCCGCCCCGGCGGTGCCCGACGCGGTGCGCGCGCCACTCTGGTGGGTGAGCCAGGGCCGGGCGGCCAACCGCAGGTCCGGGGGCCACTCCTCGATCACGTCGAAGGCCCGCCCCATGTCGTTCACCGAGAGCTGGAAGAGCAGCTCCTTGGCGCGGTCGAGCTCGCTGTCGAAGTCGTCCAGCGAACGGCTGCCGCGCAGCTCCTGCAGTGCCCGGTGCCGCTCCGTCGCGGTCAGCCCGGTGATCCGCACCGTCGACCACAGGGGGACCATGTCGTCGCCGTGCTGACCCGTCACGAAACCGCCGACCGACTGGCGCCGGATCCCCAGGGACGAGGCGATCTCGCGCCGGAAACGCAGCGTGTCGAGCCAGGCACCCATGCCGATGACCCGATGCGGGCCCAGGATGCTCGAGAACACCGCGACGGCCAGCTCCACCGGGTTGGAGACGACGATCACCACTTCGTGGCCCGAGCCGTTGCGGGCCAGCTCTGTTGCGTAGGAGCGGAAGACCTCGATGTTCTGCTCGGCGAGTGCCCGACGATCGACACTGCCACCGGGGGCGGCCGGCACGTTGCGGCCGGCGGCCATCACGACGACATCCGCCACGACCTCCCGCGGGTCGAGTGCGACGTCGATGAGCGGGGCATGCTCGGCATAGGCGTCGATCAGGTCGGCGCGCAGGCCGTGGGCCGCTCGCCCGGAGGAGCCGGCGCCCCTCGCGACCAGCTGCAGGCGCGCCGAGACCGGGATGATCCGTCTCTCGATGAGCTGGATGCACATCTGGCGTCCCACTGCCCCGGTCGCCCCGACCACCGCCACGTCCATGGCGGTCAGGCTAGCTCCCGAAGATGGCGGGCATGTTTCGCGCGGGCCTCACCGCTCAGGTTCGTCGCGCAGCTCGAGGGCGATCTGCTCGGCGTCGACCAGGCGCAGCGCGGCCGTGAGGTTGTCCGAGGAGAAGAGGCCCTCGTCGCGTGCATCGAGCAGGGCGATCCGCTGGGCCTCGAGGATCCGGATCCGGTGTCTGTCGGTGCTGACGCCGGCCTCGGCGGGCTGCTTCCTGGCGGTCTCCTCGAGGAGTTCGCGGATCCGGCGGTCCTGCTCGGCGTCCTCCTCGCCGTCGTCGACGGGGGCGTGCGCATACAGACGGGAGACCAGCGGACCGATCGTCGCGCCCTGCAGGAGCAGCGAGATGGTGGCCAGGGAGAAGGCCACCAGGACCAGGAGCGCCCGGTGCGGGGTCTGCGAGGGCAGGCCCTGGGCGGCCGCCACCGTGATGGCCCCGCGCATCCCCGCCCAGACCACGACGAGGCCCTCGCGGAAGCCGAGCGGCTCGTCGGCGAGATAGTCGATGTCGGCGAGCATGCTGCGGGCCCGGCTCGCATAGCGATCGCGGTGCTCCTCGCGCAGCTGCGGGCGCCCGCGGACCCGGCCTGTGATCTCCGGCAGTGGCTCGCCGCCCTCCAGATGCTCGCTGAAGGCGGCGATTCTCGGCTGCAGGGCCTGCATTCGCCGGGCTCTGCGGTGCAGCCCCCACAGCAGGGGCGCCACATATCCGGCACGGATGAGGAGCAGGACCAACAGGGCCACCGCAGCGAGTTCCACGGCCGCGAGGGCGCTGTCCTGGGTGGCGCCCACCTCGCCGATGACGCCGGACAGCTGCAGGCCCATCGTGACGAAGATGGCACCCTCGAGGACCAGCTGGAGACTTGCCCAGTTCTGCGTGTCGGACAGCCGGTGGCGCGGCGGCAGCACCCGGGGGGCCCGCAGGCTGGTGAACAGCCCGGCGACCACGGCCGCGACCAGGCCCGAGCCGTTGAGCAGTTCGGTGGGGATGCTGGCCAGGAAGGGGACGGTGAAGGACAGGATCGTGTTGACGGTGGAGTCGAGGACCCGGCGGCGCACGGCGATGTCGAGCCAGCCGACCGCCAGCCCGATGACCACGGCCACCGCGACCGCGTAGGCGAAGGTGCCCAGCGAACCCAGCAGCGAGAAGGCCCCGGCGGTCGCCGCCACCGCGGTGCGCAGGAGCACCAGCGCGGTGGCGTCGTTGAGCAGGCTCTCGCCGTCGAGCATCGTGACTGCCCGGCGGGGCAGCGAGGACTTCTTGATGATCGAGGTCGCCACCGCATCGGTCGGGCTGACGATGGCGCCCAGCGCGACGCCCCAGGCGAAGCCGATGTCCGGTGCCAGCCACCAGAACAGGCAGCCGAGGAGCAGCGAGGTGACGAGCACGAGCACGACCGAGAGACCACCGATCGTGCGCAGCTCCCGGCGGAAGTGCATGGGCGGCATGGAGCTGGCGGAGGCGTACAGCAGCGGCGGCAGCAGGCCCTCGATCACCAGTTCGGGCGGGATCGCCGGGACGTGGAGCCCGGGGATGAGACTGACCCCGAGCCCCACGACCACGAGCACCAGTGGTGAGGCGACGCGCAGACGGGACTCGAGAACCGACGCCCACGAGATCACGAGCAGGAGGACGATGGCGACCGCGATCTCTGCAAGCATCGATCCCCCCCGCCGCCGTTCCGATCAGTTCACCACACCCAGTGTGCCCGCCAGGTGTGCCACGTGAACCGCCACACCGGTCAGGCGAATCGCGTGCCGCCGTCCACGTGCAGGGTCTCCCCGGTCACATAGCTTGCGGTGAGCAGCCACAGGACGGCATCGGTGATGTCGTGGTTGTCGCCGACCCTGCCCACCAGGCTGTGCCGGGCCGCCTTCTCGATGAAGTCGTGCTTGGCCTTCGGGCTCATCACGTCGTAGCTGCCGGAGTCGATGATCCCCGGGGACACGGCATTGACGCGCAGCGGTGCGAGTTCCCTGGCCAGCTGGCTCGCCGCGAAGCTGACGGCCCCGTTCGTGATGCCCATCACCGTGTACCCGGGCGCAGGATCCCAGGCCGCGACACCGGCGAACAGGACGACCGAGCCGGTGGGCGGAAGTGTCGGTGCCAGGTGCTTGACCAGCATCAGCGGGCCGATCACCTTGGCCTCGAAGGCCGCGACCGTCAGGTCGTGGTCGAGTCCGGTGACCGGTGCGTTGTGCTGGGCCGAGGTCGTGACGACGACGTGGTCGAGATGACCTGCCGCGGACAGCCCGGCGATGATCGACTCCTCGTCGGTGATGTCGATCCGGACCGCCTCGGCGCCCGGTACCCCGGCTGCCGCCTTCTGCCCCTTCTCCGGTGTCCTGGCGCCGATGACCGGCGTCCCGCCGGCCGCGGCGACCGCCCTGACGATCGCCAGCCCGATGTCGCGTGCCCCACCGACCACCAAGACACGTGCGCCGTTGAGTTCCTGACCAGTCATCTCGTGTTCCTCCTCGCTGACGGTGTGCGGAAGGGGCCGGCTGCCACGTCGAAGGTGGTGCGGTGAAATCTTGTTCCGGCGGTCAGGACCCCTCATTGCGTCCTTCTTCCAAGGGTACGCGACCGCTCCGGGCGTCACGCTGGTTCGGGGAACAGCCGGTGGGGCGCACCGTGGCGGCCGGGGGAGTGGCACAGGTCCGGTGCGACCCGGGTCACTCGCGGCGGCCGAGTGCCCACGCCGCAGCCGTGACCGAGATCAGGCACCAGGCCGCCAGCACCGCCCACGCGCGCATCGGCGCGGTGAAGTCGGTGGAGACCAGACCTGAACGCACCACCTGGGCCATCGGCTCGAAGGGCAGCCAGTGATGGACCTGCTCGGCCCAGCCGGGCATCCGCCCGGCGGGGAAGCTGATCGGGGTGAACAGCATGATGACGAAGACGAACACCTGGGAGAGCACCTGGGCGAGCGAGGGAGCCAGCAGATTGGCGATGGCATAGCCGATGGCTGCCGAGGTCAGGGCCACCAACAGCACCCCGGGCACCAGCAGCCAGGTGGGGGCGAGGGTGACGTGGAAGCGGGTGGCGCCGATGAGCAGGCCCACGACGAGCCCGGGCAGGGCCATCAGCGTCCACACCGACAGGTCCGAGAGCAGGAACAGCGGCCTGGGCACCGGCAGGGTGCGCATCCAGGCCAGGCTGCCCTCGGTGCGCGACTGGGCGACCCACTGCGGGGTCATGACCAGCCCGACCATGATCAGCGAGATCGTCGGCCCGCCGGTGGTGAGGTAGAGGCTGGCGAGACGGTCGGGCTCACCGATGAGCAGCCCGTAGCCCAGCACCGTCGCCACCGAGATCAGCAGCTGCACGGTCACGTACATGGGTGCCATCTGCGCGTTGCGCCGCAGCTGCCACTGCATGAGCAGCCCGGTCTGGCGCCAGCGGGGGACCGGGGGCGAGGGCATGTCGAACTCCGTGGCTCGCGCCCGGCGCTCCGCCGTCTCGGGAATGGTGGTCATGCTGCCTGCTCCTGTTCGTCTTGGGCGAGGTCGTCGCTGACCATGTCGACGTAGACGTCCTCGAGTGAGGTGGGGGAGAACTCGTAGCGGCGGACGCTGCCCTCGGCGAGCCGCGCGGCTGCCCAGCCGACAGCGCGTTCCGCCTCGTGCGCCGGGACGCTGATGAAGCTGCGCACGGCATCGCGGTGGGTGACGGTCAGACCCTCGGGCCAGCGGGTCCGGGTGCCGGGCGCGGTGTCGATCTCGAGCCTGAAGCCGCTGTTGTGCCGGTTGACCAGCTCGGACGGCGTGCCCTCGGCGATCACCCGACCGTGGTCGAGGATGACCAGCCGGTCGACGACTCCCTCCGCCTCGCGGACGTTGTGGGTGACCAGCAGCACCGCCGAACCGGAGGCGGCCAGCTCGCGGATCTGCTCCCACAGCAGGCGGCGGCGCACCGGGTCGACGTCGTTGGTGGGTTCGTCGAGGATCACCAGCTTGCCGGGCACCACCGCGCACATCGCGTAGGCGGTGAGCCGGGCGACGCCTCCGGAGACCTTCTCGGCCGGCACGTCCGCCCAGGGCCCGAGCTCCAGGGCATCGATGAGCACGTGCGCCCGCTCCTGGACCTGCGCGGGGGTGCCCCCGCGGATCCTGCCCACCAGCTCGATCGCCCGCAGTGGGGTGAGCCCGGTGATCGGCACGTTCGCCTGCGCCTGGACGCTCGTCAGGCGGCGGGCCAGGTCGGGGCGGGCGACGGCGTCCACCCCGGCGAGCCGGATGCTCCCGCTGTCGGGGCGAAGCAGGCCGACGATCTGGTTGGCGAGGGTCGTCTTGCCGGCGCCGTTGTGGCCGAGCACCCCGACCACCTGTCCTTGGCCGACGAGCAGCGAGAGACCCTGGTTCGCGGCCACGACGCGCCGGCCCCGCCGGAAGCTCTTGTGCAGTTCGTGGACGTCGAGGATGTCTGTCATGTGAGGCCCTTCCCGGATCGATGTACCACCCAAGATATACCGAACGGTATGAACATTTCAATCGGTATGAGGGTCCTTCGCGGCGGTATCCTGGGGCCATGTCCCGACACGACGACGCCCACGGGGCCGAGGACCTGAGATCGGCCACCCGCGCATTCACCGAGGCGGTGAACCTGTTCACCCGCGCTGTCGGCGACGGTGCGCAGGAGGCCGGCAGAGGGGTCTCCTCGCAGATCTCGGAGGCGTTGCGCACGGCCTCACGGGAGCTGGCGGACGCCTCCGGCACGGTCGCCCGGGCCACGGACGCCACGGCCTCGCGCAGCCGGGCCGAGCGCACCCGCGAGGAGCTCGTCGCCGCGGCGCGGCGGGTCTTCGCGGCCAAGGGCTACGAGGGTGCGAGCGTCGGCGACATCGCCGCCGAGGCCGGTTTCACGAAGGGCGCGCTCTACGCCAACTTCGGTTCGAAGCAGGCGCTCTTCCTCGAGGTCGCCGACCGGGTGGCCGAGCACAGCGCGGCGAGTCTCGCTGCGGGGGGTTCGGCGGCGTCGCCGGAATCGGCTCAGTCGATCGAGGATGCGCTGCTCGTCCTGGAGACGTGGACCTTCGCCATGCGGCACGCGGAGGCGCGCGCCCAGATCGCCGGCTGCTGGCGTGCGGCCATGGACACCGCCGTGCCGCGTCGGGCCGCCGGTCAGGCCGGGCCGGGGCCGGAGCAGACCGGCAGCGGGCGCGAGAGCGTTGCCGCCATGGACTCGCTCATCACCCGGTCGCTGGCCAGCATCCTCACCGCTGTGCTGGCCGCAGAGCCCGAACAGAGCGTTCGCGAACCTCCAGCAGACGCTCCAGAGTCGTGATCACCCCGCCCTCGGTGTTGGCCGGCACGACCGCCCGGGCGTGTTTCTTGACCTCTGGGTGGGCATTCGCGACGGCGAAGGAGAGCTCCGCGGCGTCCAGCATCTCGATGTCGTTGAAGTAGTCGCCGAAGGCGGCCGTCTGCTCCCGGCTGATGCCGAGGGCCTCCTGCAGGCTGCGGACCGCCACGCCCTTGTTCACGCCGGCGGACATGATGTCCACCCAGTGCTTGCCGGCCAGCACCACCTGGTTGCCCTCGGCGAACGAGTCGACGCGTGACTTCGTCGAATGTTCGGGATCCCCGAAGTCGTAGATCGACAGCTTGACGATGTCGTCCGGCACGGTGAGCAGATCGTCCACGACCGACAGGGCCACGTAGTAGATCCGCGCCTGGTCCAGGAAGACCTCGTCGTGACGCTCGATGTGGGCAGAGTTCTTCCCGCTGAGGACCAGGCCGAGATCGGCGCCATCGGCGACGAGCCCGCGCACGCGCTCGATCACCTTGGCCACGAATCGGTGGTCGAAGGTGGACGCGGCGATCGTCCGGCCGTCGCGCACGACGTATCCGCCGTTCTCGGCGATGAACGGCATGCCGCGCTCGGCCCGCTCGAACATGGAGTGGATGGTGGCGAGCGGTCGGCCGCTGGCCGGGACGAAGAGCATGCCGAGCTCGCGCATCCGCTCGAGCAGTGGCCACAGCCGTGACGGGATCCGGGCCTCGCCGTCCAGCAGTGTGCTGTCGAGGTCGGCAACCACCATCCTCGGATCGGCATCGTCGGGCACGGCCTGCTCCGGGTCCTGCACCCCGGGGTTCGGATCCTTGCCGTTCGGCTCGCTCATTCTCGTCCTTCCGGAATCTGGGGAGACGTGGCCGTCGGCGCACGCCGGTTCGTCTGGGTGCAGTCTCGCACAGTGCGGTGGACGGGCCGGGTGGCTCAGCTCGCGGGGCTCAGGGCACGGGGGTCAGGGAACGAGGACCACGCGCTCCCCGTCGCCGCCGGGCTCGTTCCATGCCTGTTCGACCGCGGCGAGCGGCACGGTGCGCGGCGTGATCGCGAAACCGTCCCGGGAGGCCGCGAGCGCGATCTCGGGGAGTTCGGCGGCGAAGTCGGCGACGGGCACCGATCCGGTCCCGCTCCCGACGACGGTCAGACGAGCCGCACGCAGCGCGGCGGAGGGGATCGAGGAGTCCTGGCCGGCCATCGAGCCGATCTCGATCCAGTCCAGCGGCGCAGAGCGGTCGCGTCGGTGGGTCACCACCTCGACCATCGCGGTCGCAGTGACCTCGCCCCACAGGTAGTCGATCACCACGTCGACGTCGGCGGCCTCGGCGAGTCTGTCGAGGGTGAGCGTCCGGTCCGCGCCGAGCTCGCCGAGGGCCGCCAGCTTGCGGGCATCGCGTCCCGCGCCGATCACCTCGCCGGCGCCGAATCGCCGGGCGACCTGGAGAGCGGCCCGCCCCGCGCTGCCCGTCGCGCCCAGGACGAGCACCGTCGAGCCCTTCTCGAAGTGGATCCGGCGGCGCAGCGCCACCCAGGAGGACATGACCGGATTCATCATGGCCGCGACGGCGACCGGGTCGGTGCCGGCCGGAAGCGGCACGCTCCTCCTGGTCTCGATCACCGTGCGCTCCGCCATCGAGCCCAGCGTGCCGTCGCCGAGAAGGGCGTAGCGCAGCTGGCCGGAGGCATCCCGGACCACTGCGTCGATACCGGGCACCAGGGGCAGCGCGCCGGTGCTGGAGTAGTGCGAGCCGTCCGCCTGGGAGCGGACCCGGGGGTGGAGTGCGGCGGCGAGCACGTCCACCACCTGCTGCCCGTCCCCGGCGACCGGTTCGGGCACCTCCTGGTAGCGCGGTGGAGCGGTGAACGAGGTCACGACGGCAGCATGCATGGGGACTCCTCGACTAGGCTCGATCAAGTAATTCGTGTTACGAATGAATCAAGTGTGGTTCGTAACACGAACCAAATCAACCCGCAGAGCGCACCGGGACGCGGGACGGAGCGGCGCGCAGGACCGGGCAGGACGTAGGAACAGGCACAGGAACAGGGGCACGGCGGTGGATCACGACGACATGGCAGGCACCCCCGTCGGGGACGGGATACCGGGAGGCGATGTTCCGGGAGGCGAGCTGTCAGGCGGTGACGGCCTCGTGGTGGACGCGTTGGTCCGGGCCGCCTTCGTGGTGACCGCGGCGCTCAGCGCCGAGGGCAGTGCCCAGCATCTGTCGCTGACCCAGGTGAGGGTGCTGGGCATCCTTCGCGACCGGCGGCTGCCGATGGCGCAGCTGGCCGGTTACCTCGGGCTGGAGCGGTCCACCCTGACCGGGCTGGTGGACCGGGCGGAGGAAAGAGGCCTGCTGGAGCGCAGTCGGTCCACCGAGGACGGCCGATCTGTCCAGGTGGGCACGACCGCGCAGGGACGGGCGCTCGCCGGGCGTGTGCACCAGGGCCTCGGCACCCGGCTGGCGCCGCTGCTGGGTGAGCTGACCGACGCGCAGCGGGAGAAGCTGACGGGGCTCCTCGAGAGGCTGCTCGGCCCGACCCCGGCCGAGCCGTCCTGAGGCAGCCCGAGTCCGGCGTCAACGGGGATGCTGCCGTTCGTGTCCAAGGTGGGGTCCCGGTGTGTCCAGGAGGAGCGGGGTCCGGGTGTGCGCGAGACCGGCGTCAACGGGGATGCTGCCGGTGGCTCACCGACCCGGCGGACGGCATCCTGGCGAGACCGGCGTCAACGGGGATGCTGCCGTTCGTGTCCAAGGTGGGGTCCCGTTGTGTCCAGGAGGAGCGGGGTCTGGGTGTGCGCGAGTCCGGCGTCAAAGCGAATGCTGCCGTTCGTGTCCAAGGTGGAGTCCCGTTGTGTCCGGGAGGAGCGGGGGTCTGGGTGTGCGCGAAAGCGG
>JBAQVA010000077.1:0-3508 GCA_049297835.1 Propionibacterium sp. | reverse complement strand
GACTTCGCCGGTATTTCGAGGTCCATCGGGACGGGGGCCGGGCCGGCGTCTGTGGGCGCCCGGGATCGGGGCGGTGGGTCCTGGCCGGCCGGGGGATGTGGTGAATCGCGTCTGACGGCTGATGGGCATCGATTGTGCACTGACTTCACGGGTATTTCGAGGTCCATCGGGATGAAGACCCAAGGATCAGGCGTCGACCTGCGGACCTGGTGTCGCGGGGGCTTCCGACGTCCCGTCCTTCTGGAGCGGGATCCGCAGCGTGAAGCAGGTGTACCCCTCGTGCGAGTCGACGGAGGCCGATCCGCCGTGGGCGGCCATCACGGCGGCGACGATGGCCAGGCCGAGCCCTGTCGAGCCCTCCTCGTCATGGGTCCGGGCGGCGTCCGCCCGGGCGAAGCGCTCGAAGACGTGGTCCCTGATCTCCGCCGGCACCCCCGGCCCGTTGTCCTCGACGGTGACCAGCGCGTCAGGGCCGTCGATGCGCACCGACGCCGTGACGGTCGTCCCCGCGGGCGTGTGCTTGCGGGCGTTGGACAGCAGATTCGCGACCACCTGGTACATCTGGTCGTGATCCGCCACGACGACCACCGGGTCGTCCGGCAGTTTCAGCGTCCAGTGGTGGTCGCGGCTGGCCACCCGGGAGTCGGACACCGCGTTGAGCACCACCTCCACCAGATCCACGCTGGTCAGCTCGACATTGCGGCCGGCATCCAGGCGGGCGAGCAGCAGCATGTCCTCGACCAGCCCGCCCATCCTGCGCGACTCGCTGGCGATCCGGCTCATCGCGTACGCGGTGTCCGGGGTGAGCTCGTCGGGGCGGCGCTGGCTCAGCTCCGCATAGCCGCGGATCGCGGCCAGCGGATTGCGCAGCTCGTGGCTCGCATCCGCGACGAACTGCTTGATCTTGTTCTCGGACTTCTCGCGCGCTCCCAGCGCGCCCTCGACATTGTCGAGCATCCGGTTGAAGGACAGCCCCACTCGTCCGACCTCGTTCTCAGAGTCGGTCTCGGTCTCGGGGATCCGCTCGGGCAGGCTCACCTCGCCGGTCTCCAGATCCATCTTCGACACCTCGGTCGCCGTGGTGGCGAGCCGGTTGAGGGGGCGCAGTGAGCTCTTCACCACAGCGCGCGCGATGACCGCCGCCGCGATGATCGCCACCAGGGTGAACCCTGCCTCGATGGCGATGAGCTCGCGCATCACCCGGCTCCAGCGCTCCATCGGCATGCCCAGGTAGACCGTTCCGGAGATCGTCCCGTCGGTGGACGAGATGAGCGCCTTGTGGGCGAGCACCCGGTAGGTGCCCAGGTCCGGGACCATCACCGTGCGCGGTGTGCCGTCCGCCGCGATGCTCGTCATGGCCGCGTTCGCCTCGGTCGAGGTGGAGACGGACTGCGTGCGGTCCATGCCCTCGATGGTGCCGGCCGTGCTGCCGTCGCTCGTGACGATCACGACGAGGGAGCCGACAGGCAGCCCCCCGAGCCCGGCCGTGCTGCTGCCGCGCCCGCCGTGGTTCTCCAGGCCGACCGCCTGGGCGAGCTGCTGGTCCGTCTGGTCGGTGAGGATCCGGTTGACGATGACCACGCCCAGCGCGCTGAGGGCCACCGCGATCAGTGCGACGAGCGCACAGATCCGCGTGACCAGCTGCCTGCTGAGTGTTCCCTTTCCCATCGGGGCCAGCCTAGTGGCCGCCGGCTCGCCGGCCGGCCGGGAATGCGACTGGGGAACGGTGGCTGCCGCCTCAGTCGCTTGCAGGCTTGAGGACATAGCCGGCGCCACGCATCGTGTGGATCATCGGTGACCGGCCGGCGTCGATCTTCTTGCGCAGATAGCTGATGTACAGCTCGACGACATTGGCCTGCCCGCCGAAGTCATAGTTCCACACCCGGTCGAGGATCTGCGCCTTGGACAGCACCCGCTTGGGATTGCGCATGAGGTAGCGCAGCAGCTCGAACTCGGTGGCGGTGAGATGGATCTCCTCACCGGCGCGGGTCACCTCGTGGGAGTCCTCGTCGAGTTCCAGGTCGCCGACGATCAGCTCCGACTCGGAGTGCTTGCTCGTCGCCCCGCTGCGGCGCAGCAGCCCCCGCAGCCGCGCCATCACCTCCTCGACGCTGAACGGTTTCGTCACATAGTCGTCGCCACCGGCGGTGAGGCCGTTGATCCGGTCCTGGACGCCGTCCTTGGCGGTGAGGAAGATCACCGGCACGTCGGGCTGTTCGGTCCGGACGCGGCGCATCACCTCCAGGCCGTCGAAGTCGGGCAGCATCATGTCGAGCACGATGGCGTCCGGGCGGACGTCGCGTGCCACGCGCACTGCCTCGGAGCCCGAACCGGCTGTGCTGGGTTCCCAGCCTTCGTAGCGCATGGCCATCGACAGCAGTTCGGCGAGGCTGGTCTCGTCGTCCACGGCGAGGACCCGGATGGGCGTCCCGTCGGGGCGGGTCAGTTGTTCCTGCGGTTGAACTCCAAGCATGACAACATGCTGACAGCGGCCACACAGGATTGGCTGTGTGCTGTCTGTGGTTTTCCTGTGAGCGGATGCATCACCTCGACGGACCGGGCGTTGCGTGCTCCCCCGGCCGGGCCCGGGACCGCCGGGCGGCATTCCTGCCGGGTGCTCAGATGGTGCGCGGCGCCGGCTGTGTGGGGGCGTTCCCTGCTGGCAGCGGATCGAATCCCTCGTCGGAGGCGCTGCTGCGCTCCTTGCGGAAGAGCATGTCGATCCCGGTCCGTCCGGCGCCGAAGCAGACCAGGACGAATGCCAGTGTGGCCAGCACGACGTTGTACTCGTAGCCGCCGGAGGCCAGGTACGGCCCGAAGGAATGGCGCAGCCAGACGATGATCAGCACGTTCTGGGCGATGACCAGGGCCGAGACGATGCGGGTGAAGAAGCCGAAGACGAGCATCACGCCGCCGGCGATCTCCAGGATGAGCGCTCCCCAGGCGAACAGCTCGGGCTGCGGGACGCCGTGCTCGGTGAGCAGTCTCACCTCCGCATCCATCCCGTGGATGTCCCATCGCGCCCAGCCGTGTGCGACGAGTGCCACGCCCAGCGCGATTCGAGCGACCAACAGGCCGATGTCGTGGACGATGTTCATGAAGGTGGTCATGGCGGGTTCCTCCGCAATCTGTCTCTGTGCGCGACACTACTTGTCAGCCATGGTGCGGGCGAGGTCCCACGCGGCACGGGGACCAGAGACGGGAGTGGCCCACGGCCAGGACGGTCAGCGGCGGCCCGGTGTCGGGATTGACAGCCCTTCATGATACGGCCTACGGTGTTCCTCACCGTGGGGGCGTCCGCCCCCCTTGCCATGAGGATTCAGATGAACATCATGTCGACCATCGCGAAGTTCGCCGATGCGTCCACTGGTCGCTCCCTCATGATGATGGCAACCGACATGTGTTGTCGCTCCACCCGCTGCGCCTGCTGAGAAAGCTGGTTCCGCACACCACGGTCTGCGCTTCGGCGCATTGAATCGGCGCCTTCTCCCACAGCAAGGAATTCTGT